>JBCBBB010000073.1:0-15505 GCA_038532095.1 Pseudomonadota bacterium | reverse complement strand
CCCGGCCAATCGCGTGGGGGCCATCCTGAACTACACGCCAGCGGCCGTGCGTGACGATGTCCTGGAAGGCATTGAAAGCGCCGATGCCGAGTTTGCCAAAGTCGTCCGGGCCGCAATCTTCACCTTTGCCAATATCGCGGAACGCATCGCACCGCGCGACGTGCCCCGCATTCAGCGAGACCTCGACGCTGAAGATTTAACGCTGGTGATCGCGGGCGCGGAGGATGAGAAAGACAAGGCCAGTGTCGATTTCATTCTTGAGAACATCTCGAAACGCATGGCCGAAGGCTTCCGCGACGACGCGGCGGAGAAGAAAGACATCAAGCAGGATGATCTTGAAGCCGCCATGCTGCGGATCGTGGCCGTGATCCGCAACCTTGAACAACAAGGCGAAATCTACTTCGTCGAACCGGACGATAGCTAACCCGGCACATCAACGCTCGAAACGGGACTGCCGGATGTCGCGCGCGGGCGGGAACCTGCGGACCGCGCCCAAGGTTTCAATCTCGGGAAAGAGCGCCAGGATTTCCCGACGGGTCTGTCGTTCCATCGCGTGCAAGGTCATGTCGTCGGGGTGAAAGCTCTCCGTCCAGACACCGTCGGCCAGAATGACTTCATGCGCATTCAAAAGCACATGCAGGTAGCTGACACCCAAGGCAGGCGCCATTTGCACGCCGTCCAGATAGGTCAACGCGGCAGCCGGGCAGAGATACTCCTCCCCGTCCCGCCCATCGGGCAGAACCAGAAAGCGGTGGTTGGGACTGACCAGCATGTCCCGCTCCGGGGTCCCATGACCGAACGCGCCCCGCCGCACTAGAACCGGCCGCAATTCCGGCACCTCGGCCAGATCGGCATAGC
Organism: Pseudomonadota bacterium; assembly: GCA_038532095.1. GTDB lineage: Bacteria > Pseudomonadota > Alphaproteobacteria > Rhodobacterales > Rhodobacteraceae > JAJDOD01. The sequence goes on along the minus strand of JBCBBB010000073.1, from coordinate 14,647 downwards.
CGACATCGCGCCGCCCGGACCACGCAATGCGCTTTAGCCCGTTGTCGCGCGTCACAAGCCGATCACCCCGCCGCAGGTCTTCGACGGGCCGCCATCCACGATCCGTGGCAAGCCGCGTGCCAGGTGTAAAACACGGAGTTACTTTTGACATGCCCCTCGCACCCAGGGGTCATCGTCAGGCGGGAGCCAGCCGCACGGCGGGGATCAGCACTCGTCCACATGACGCTCTCCACCCAGAGCCGCAGTCAAACGGAGTGCACCGATCCCCGCCGACAAACGGCAGTACTCGATACCCAGCCTCACGGCGAACCGTGAGGTGTGTGCGACCCCCCAAGTGTCGCTCACATACCCCCCAGCGAGGTGACAGAAAATTAACGAATTGGGCGTCTGAGCCAAAGCAAAAAGGGCAGAAAATTGACCTGTTTTGAGGAGTGGCAACGGAACCGCCCTCTCCGAACCAAACGGGGAACCTGCATGATTGAACACGTTCCAGAAACAGTGACGTAAGGGAAAGCGCCCCCATCTCGCCGGGTCAAACGACCGCACCCCAACAGATGGTGGAGCAGGCGAAAGAGACCCGCCTGACATCGTTTCTGAAACAAGAACAATCGCAACAGCACCTGCGTCGGATTGTGGCGCAAATGTGGCAGAAAAACCCCGATAACCCGTCGTTCGGCGAGCTTGGTCAATAGACCCAAAACCCGGAGATTGGCGACGCTATCGGCTGTTTTCCGCCGAATCGACCCCGTCCGGGCGCGGCGCAACTTCGCGCGCCGATATCCAGACAGATGTCCCGATGGCATGGGGGCCGGCATGCGGCAGCGCCATCCGTTGACCGAACACATCCACCATCATCACCCCGTCCTGTTCGACGATGGACGCAGGCACTTGCAGAACCGCATCGCTTCTCCCGGGCGACGCGGTCGACACCATCAGGCTTTCGGGTCGAATGCCCAGACCGACGATATCGCCCCGCTCCGCGATCCTCGGCACGGTGACGCGCGCGCCGGCCATGTCCTCCGGCGCGCCCAACAGCAGGGCCCGTGCGGTGGTGTCCGTCGTTTCCATGATCCGCGCCTTGAGACGGATCGGCGGCGGTGCCCAACCGGTGAGCCGTCCGTCCTCCAGGCCCAGAACCCGGTCCGCCAGAGCCGCAATCTCGGCTCGCGAATGGGTCACGTAAAGCGCTGGCACGCGCGCTTCAGCAACGGCACGCCCGATATAGGGCAGCAGATCCTCTTTGCGCGCCTGATCCAGGCCACTCAGCGGCTCGTCCAGAAACAGGATCGCCGGGTTCGAGGCCAACGCCCGCCCGAGCGCCACGCGACGCGCCTCCCCCCCGGACAGGCCAGGCACTCTGCGCTGCAACAAAGGCCCAAGGTCAAGCGCCTCCAATATCGCCTCGTACTGCGCCACCCCACGCCGCTTGGCTCCGTATTCGATGTTTTGAACCACCGTCAGATGCGGGAAAAGCGCCGCCGATTGAAACACAAATCCCACCCGCCGGTCTTCCGGCGGAAGCGAAACGCCGGGCCCATCCCAGACGGTAGTGCCAAACCGCACCTCGGCCTCGTCCAACGCCTCCAGCCCGGCCAGCGCCCGCAAGAAGGTTGTTTTGCCGCCGCCCGACGGCCCCGCAATGGCGGTGATCCCGGTCAAGGGAATGCGCCCCTCAATCTCCATCGAAAACCCGGCCTTTCGGGTCAAAGAGAGCCGCATCTCGAGCATGTCAGCCGACACGCGCACCTCCCCGGCCATTCAGAACATAGACCAGCGTCAGCACGCCAAGCGACGCCATAAGAAGCCAGGCCGACAACACATGCGCGGTCGCATAGTCCAGGGTCTCCACAGCGTTGAAGATCTCGATGGAAATCACCCGTGTCTTGCCCGGGATGTTCCCCCCCACCATCAGAACCACGCCAAATTCGCCAACGGTGTGCGCAAAACTCAAGACCATGCCGGTCAAGAACCCGCGCCGTGCCAGTGGCAGGGCCACGGTGAACAAGGCATCGCGGGACGACGCCCCCAGCGTCCGCGCCGCATCGAGGGCGGATTGCGGCACGGCGGCAAAGGCCGTTTGCATCGGCTGCACCGCGAAGGGCAGTGAATACACAACGGACGCCAGAACCAGCCCCGAGAAACTGAAAACCAGCGTCGATCCCGTCGCCGTCACCCAAAGCCCGCCAAGCGGCGCGTCCGGGCGCATCAGGACCAGAAGGTAAAACCCAAGCACCGTGGGTGGTAAAACCAAAGGCAGCGCCGTGATGGCCTCGAAAAGCGGGCGCGTCTTGGCTTTGGTCGTGGCCAGCCACCATCCCAGGGGGACAGCGATGATCATCAGGATAACCGTCGTGACAGCGGCGAGTTTCAGGGTCAGCCAGATCGCGGGCCAGACGCTCACGGGCTTGCGTACCCGTCCGCCACGATAAGGGCTTCCGTTTCAGGCCGCGCCAGCCACGCCCAGAAGGCGCGCGCCACCTCATCATCCGACAAAAGCGCGGCATCCTGACGGATTTCCGGGGCGACCCCCTCCAACACAAGCACATGCGGCGCTGTCAACCGATCCAACTGGGCCACGGCCACAAAGGCCAGGTCCGCATTGCCGGTGGCAAAGATCGACGCAACCTGCCCCACATTCGCGACCATCACCGGTCGAAAGCTGGCCGTGTCGAGGCCAAGTGCTTCCATAGCGCGGGTCGCGGCACGCCCATAGGGCGCAACCGTTGGATCGGCCAGTGCTGCGGTTTTGCCCGCGAAGATATCACCCGCCGTATCCGCCGAAACCGGCTCATTCGACAAAAGCGCCAAACCCCCGATCGCATAGGGCCGCGTCTCAAGCGCCAAACCCGCCTCCCGCAGCAGGTTCGGCCGTTCTTCATCCGCAGAGAGGAACAGGTCAAACGGGGCCCCGTTGGTGATCTGCGCATAAAGCAACCCGGTCGAGCCGTTGCTCAGGATCACGTCATGGCCTGTTTCGGCTTCAAAGGCTGCCGCGATTTTCTGTGCTGTCGGCAAGAAGTTGGATGCGACCGCAACGGTCACCTCACCGGCGAAGGCCGACTGGCCCCACAGCAAGACAATGAATGCGAACCCCCGGAGTTTCATTCTGCTTGTTGTCCATGTCTGGCCCGCATTTGCAAGGCCGCGTGCTGCGGCAAAGATGCAAATAACCGGCCAAACCGTGCCTCTGTGCAAAATTGCCGAGGATGGTGCAGGATTTGATCAGCCTCTGCCTCCCACCCACCGCAATCCGGTTGCACTCGCGTCCGGATCGCGCGACCACGACAAGAGCGCGCGCGACACAAGGACCCGGCCCGACCATGACAGACTACCTCGTCTATGACGTCTTCACCGACACTGCCTTTGGGGGCAACCCGCTCGCCGTCATCCCGGACGCACGTGACCTGTCGGAAGATAACCTGCTGAAGATCGCGCGCGAGTTCAATTTCTCCGAGACCACGTTCGTTTATCCGCCGGAGAGCTCGGATCACGATGCCCGCGTGCGCATCTTCACACCAACCCGGGAACTGGCCTTTGCCGGGCACCCGACCGTGGGCACGGCCCTCGCGCTGCACTCTCTCGGCAAGGTCGGAACGTCTATGGTCCTGGAATTGGGCGTGGGGCCCATCCCGGTCACAATCGACGGCACCCGCGCCGAGTTTGCGACACGGCAACCGCTCGCCACGGCACCCGCCGCTGACCTGGACGCCATTGCCACGTGTCTCAGCCTCGACGTCTCTCAAATCGACACCACCCGGCACGCACCGATCGAAGCGGGTCTTGGAACCGAGTTCACGCTGGTTCAGTTGAAAGACATCGCCGCACTCGATGCGGCGCGCCCCAACATCGATGGCTTCCGCGCCGCGGCCACCGACCCCGGTCGGTTGGCCATTCTTGCCTATGTCCGGTCCGGCGCTCAAATCGATGCACGGATGTTCGCGCCGCTCGGCGGCATTCTCGAAGACCCGGCCACCGGAAGCGCGGCTGCCGCCTTGGCCGCATATCTCGGGCAAATTGACGGCACGTCGCAGAGCTTCAAGATCACGCAGGGTGTCCAGATGGGGCGCCCCAGCCTGATTGACGCCGCTGTGACTGTGGAAAACGGCGCCCCGGTCGAAGTCAGGATTGCGGGTAAGGCGGTCAAGGTCATGGAAGGGCGTTTGACACTGTAAGATTGCTCTTTGCCAGCGTCCGTCCTAACCTGCCTTCGCAGTTCGGGGAGGCTTGGAATGGACGTACGCGCATTGGCATCAGACCGTCGCACTTCGGTGTGGCTTGGTGAAGAAGCGGGGGCGTTTGACGCCTTCAAAGCGGCGGTCGAACAGCAGACCAGCGCCGCCGATTGGCCAAACGCCGCCGAGATCGTGAAAAACGTACCGGTCTATAGCGGCGACACCGTGCGCGATATGGCAACGCGCGAAACCGACCGGCTGGACCTGCTTGCGGAATGGAACACGGCCTTCGACACCGGCCCCGGCATCATCGCCATCAAGGGCGGCATGCCCGACCTGCAGGTGGTCGACGACGCCACCACAGTTTTTGAGCGCATCATTGAAGCCGAGCGCGCGTCAGGCAGCGGCGGCGGCGACCACTTCGCCAAGCCGGGCGCAAATGACCGGGTGTGGAACGCGGCGCAGAAGCACTGCCTCGCCGATCCGGCGAGTTTCGCGGCCTACTATGCCTCGGACGCGCTGGCCCTCGCCGCCCGCGCCTGGCTGGGCCGGGGCTATCAAGTGACCGCGCAGGTCAATCGCGTGAACCCCGGGGGTGCGGCGCAAACCGCCCATCGCGACTACCACCTGGGCTTCATGAATGCCGAGCAACTGGCGACATATCCGGTCCAGGCGCACCGGTTCTCCCCCAACCTGACGCTGCAAGGCGCCGTGGCGCATTGCGATATGCCGCTGGAAACCGGCCCGACGATGCTGCTCCCGTACTCGCAACGGTTCCTCGAAGGCTATGTAGCCTATCACCGGCCCGAGTTTCAGGACTATTTCAGCGCCCATCATGTCCAGTTGGAGCTTGAGAAGGGCGACCTGCTTTTCTTCAACCCGGCCGTCATGCACGGCGCGGGCACAAATCGCTCACACGACACGCAGCGCATGGCGAACCTGCTGCAAATCGGCTCGGCGTTCGGACGATCCATCGAAAGCGTCGACCGCTCCGCCATGTCGCTGGCGCTCTATCCTGTCTTGCAAGAAGAGATGGACCATCGCCCCTGGCGCGAAATCGAAAATGCCGTGGCCGCGGCGGCGGAGGGCTACGCCTTCCCCACCAACCTCGATCTCGACCCCTCGGTCGGAGGCCTCATCCCGCTCAGCCACGCCGAACTGATGGAAAACGCTCTGAAAGCGGGCAAATCGCCGGACGACTGGTCCGCCGAGGTCACGGCAATGGACGCCCGTCGCAGGGCGTAAAGCGACATCGACTGAAAATTCATGAGACACCCCCGCCGCAGAGCTTGAAGCGCTCTACAATCTTGCCTCAGCAGAGGACGAGAGCGGCTCGGTCCTTGCAAACTGCGCTTCAGCACATGAATGGCGCAATACACTACGCGTTAGACCTGCCTCTGAGAGGCTTGTCGGACATCAAAAGTGTTAACGCGAGAGGTGCTGCTGATTGGATGACGTGAAACGCGAAGTGGCTTAGCCGAAACGCGTATGCGGAGAGAACTCAGTTTGCCAATCACGGCAGCGCATTTGATGAATAGACAGGATTGAAGTCACGCAAGGCTAAATTTGTGGATGGTGTGTCGCATGCTCAGAATACCTCCCCAATTAGCGGACGGCCTCTTAAACTCCATGATGGCGTCTTGAAACCGTGAATGGTATCTCGCAGCGATGGATGCCGTCTTCAATTCGTGGACGGCCCCTCCAACTCGTGGGCAGCTCCTAAAACTGGCGGACGTCCTCTCAGGTTCGAGGATGGTTCCTCCAAATCGTGGGCGGTGTCTCCAAGGCGCCGGCCAACTGTCCAACTCACATACAGTTCTTGCCATGAACGGACGGCCTCTCAAAATCGCGGACGGTACCTTCTATTGGAGAACGGAGTCTCCAAGTTGTTGGCGGTGTCTCCGATGCGCAGACCAACTGCGCGATTCGCGAACAGTTCCTGCCATTGACGGACGGCCTCTCAGAATCGCGGACGTTACCTCCAAATCGTGGACGGTGTCTCCAATTCGAGGATCATTTCTCCAATTCTCGGACGACTTCTCCAATTCATGCACGGCGCCGCCAAGGCATGGATGACATCTCCAAATCGCAGACGGCTTCTGAGGTTCGATGATAGTTTCTCCAAATCGCCGACGGTTTTTCCAATTCGCGGATGGCTCCTCCAGTTCACGGACAGTCACTCCAAAACGCGGATGGCTTCTCAAACTCGAAAAAGGTTTCTTCAGTTCGTGAAGGCTTCTCTAGATGCTCAATAACTTCTTCTGTTAAATGATCGATAACGTCTTCTGTTAATCGACGGCGTCTCCGTTTCATGCATGACTTTTGTTCACCAAATCTTCACATCCCCTGCCAAATAATAAGGGCGGGTGGCGGTGGCTTAACAGAAAATTAAGCTTTAAGGCTTTGTTAATAAACAAACGTTTCGCATGCGAAACTTTTCAAGGCTCAATAGACAGCATCATCCAGAACACCATCCGCAGACATTTGGGCATAAAGCAAGCCTTCCCGAAGCCCTCTGTCGGCCACCGACAAACGATCGGTCGGCCAAACCCGAAGAAGTGCCTGCAAAATGGCCGCGCCCGACATGATCAGCGCGTGGCGGTCCCGCCCGATGCGCGGGTCTGTCCGCCGTGCCTCCGGCCCCATATCGAGGTACCGCCGGATGACCTTGTCGATCTGGTCCGATGTCATGCGGAGCCCATCGACTTTGGACCGGTCATAGCGCCGCAGCCCCAGATGGCTGGCGGCGACCGTCGTGACCGTGCCCGACGTCCCGATGATCTGAAACCCGTCGCGTGTCTGCTCGGCCTCATAGGGTGAGAATTCCGAGAGGTTCTCTTCAAAGTACCAGCTCATCAACGCAAACCGCGCCGCGTCATCATCCACGTCGTTGAACTGGTCGCGCAACGTCGCAACTCCAAGCGGCACCGAAATCCAGTCCACGACCTGCGCCGCGGGAAACGGGGACGATGGATCAGGCACAAAGCCTGAATGAAGCCGCATCAAGGCCCGTGGCCGTTCCACTTTCGGAACCTTGCTGATATCGATCCACACAAGCTCCGTCGACCCACCGCCGATATCGACCACAAGCACCTGCTCGGTCTTGGAAGACACCAGCGGAGCGCAGGAAACAACGGCCAGCCGCGCCTCCTCTTCCGGTTCGATGATCTCAAGCGTCAGCCCGGTTTCGCGGCGCACATTGGCCAGAAACGCCTCACCATTCTTCGCACGTCGGCAGGCCTCTGTGGCCACCAGCCTGTGATGGCCGACTTCGTGGCGATCGAGTTTGGTACGGCAAATCTTCAGCGCCTGAACAGTTCGTCGCATCGCAGCCGCAGACAGCTTGCCGGACCGTTCCAACCCTTGGCCGAGCTGTACCGACTTCGAAAAACTGTCCACGACATGAAACTGGTTGCCCTTGGGCTGGGCAATCAGCATACGGCACGAGTTCGTGCCAAGATCCAGCGCGGCATAAAGCTCCGCGGGATCGCGCTCTTTCGGTGCACCGTCTGCAACCGCACGCGGGAGTCGGTGCGCCCGTTTGGGCCGTTTGGGCGCCATGTCGCCCTCCGATGTCTGGTTAGCCTCACCCTAGGGGCAAGACAGCCGTTGAGGCAAGAAAATCCCGAACCATGGTGAACATTCGTCGGTGCCCTGTCGTAAAAAGTCGAAAACGGGACTGGCACAGCCTATGTCGACGCCTAGAAGCGATCAGGAAGGAGCACGCGCATGGCCGACGTCACCATCGTTTACTGGCGGGATATCCCGGCACAGGTCATCGTCGGCAAGGGGCGCCGCGGCGCCAAGGCGCCTTTGCCCGAACGGTTTGAGCAAGCCATCGACCGGGCGGCGATGAAAACCGGACTGGATGATACCGATGCGTACTTGTCGGAATGGCGCAAGGCAGACCCCTATAGTGTCGAAGGCGACGCCGGGGAGGTCGCAAAACGCGAAGCGGCGCGAATCGATGCGGATTACGATCAGGAACGGCTGAAAGCCTTGATTGACAATGACGGATGGGCCTGAGCCCTTTGAGAATAGGACACTTCCTGATGGCGCTTCTGAAATTTCAGCGGAAAGCTGACACCAGCCCCACCGTCGACCCGAAGGTCTCGGATTTTCTCGACAACTTCTCGATTGAGGTGATGCCCCGCACGGCGGAGAAGGTCGAAGATTTCAAAGCGCTCCTGCCGGCTGGTACCCGTGTCTACATCGCCCATATCGAGGGCACCCCGATTGAGGACATGGCTGCTACAGCCAAACGCCTGGCCGAGGACGGGTTCCAGGTCATGCCGCATTTCCCGGCACGGATCATTCCCGATCAAGCCACGCTCGCCGATTGGATCGCGCGCTATCAGGGGGAAGCCGGCGTGACGCAAGCGCTCATGCTTGGCGGCAGCCCAACCACGCCCCTGGGAGAATTCGACAGCTCGATGCAACTCCTCGAAACCGGCCTCTTCGACGGTTTCACACGCCTCCATGTCGCGGGTCATCCCGAAGGCAACAAGGACATCGACCCCAAGGGCGGCACCGCCAATGTTGAGGACGCACTCAAGTGGAAAACCGCCTTCAACCAGCGCACCGATGCCGAAATGGCCATCGTCACGCAATTCGCGTTCGAGGCGGGCCCGATGATCGATTGGGCCAATCAGGTACAAGCCTCGGGCATCGACCTGCCGATCCATATCGGCATCGCCGGTCCCGCCAAACTACAAACGCTGATCAAATTCGCCATCGCCTGCGGCGTCGGCCCGTCGCTCAAGGTCTTGCAGAAACGCGCGATGGACGTCACCAAACTGGTCCTACCCTACGAGCCGGATGACATCGTCACCGCACTCGCCCACCACAAGGCGGCCAACCCGGATTTCGCCATCACCCACCTGCATCTGTTCCCACTTGGCGGGATCAAGACCGCAGCAACATGGGCGCAAAGCAGAGGCGCGAAAGCAGCCGCCGCAGTCTGAGCACACATGGACCATGCAGCAAACACGGGGGCGTTATGAAACGCCCCCGGTTGTATTGGCTCTCAGCCATTTATCCCTCAGCCGGTTTCCCGACCGCAGAGTGTCGGACCTAATTTGCGGACCGGTTGCTCCAGACCTGTGAGGAGGCCATGTCCTCGGAACAGGTCTCAAGCGACAATGCCTTCATCTGGTTTTCCTCACTGCGACCGGTGCGCGTTTCCTCAGCAAGCGTCACGCAAAGTTCGGGGGCAGCGGCGGGCGAAATCGTGCCTTCGCCATCAAACACCCAGCTTTGTGCCTCCGAGGAAGCATCACAGGTCACCAGCTCAAGCGTGCCACCCGCCTCTGCCGACGCTGCCTGCATACAGACGTCGAACTCCGGCATGTAAAGCACTCCATCGGCAAATTGATCCGACGCAAAGGCCTGATCAACAAAGACCTCGCCCGAGGGGCTATAACACGTATGCGCCTGAAGCCCGTCTTCCGGGTTCGCGGAGGCACCTTGCCCTTTGGCAATATCAAGGCAGTAACCGGCCTGAATATTATCCAGCATATCAACGACATAAACCTCAACGTTCTCGGCCTGTGCAACACCGGCCCATAAGGTCGCTGCGATTGCTAATGTGGTGAAACGCGTCATCTTTTCTTCCTTTAAGTGCGGTTTTCATTCAACGACAAGACGGCACAACACCGTGTTGTCCTGTTCTAAATCCGGTCCCCAGATCAAGTTTGCCTGTCCATCCCAGGAGATCTCATCATAGCCGAATTTCGGGTCAACGTCAGCGGCGGAATGGACGGTGGCGGCCGCCCAGGTCGAGGCGTCAAACCCGGCCCGATCCCACCCCTCTGGCTCGTCTTCAGCCGCAAAACCGCAAGGCGCTTCGCCCGCCACTGGATCGCTTTCGCTTTCGCAGGATTTGTCGAGCGGCGCGGTGTGAATGACAAGGCATTGCCAGGTCTCATTGCTCACGATCACCGTCTCACCCGCGGCATTCCTGATTTGCAAAATGACGCCGCCATCGCCCATTTGCTGGCGCCGCGTTCCGATATACTCCAAGCCGGTGTCGTTTTCCTTGAAGTCCTTGGCGACCAGCCCAAGCACGAACGGGCGCTCGGCCTCGAACGTGAAGGTCTCGGCATTGAACGAGCGCTCGGTCGTGATCGGCACGCTGTCTTCGGCCACTTGCGCCCCGTTAACACGCAGCTCGAACCAGTTATCGGCCCAGACATCTGCCGAAAAACCCTCGGCCTGGGCGGCTCCGGCGACAGCGAGACACATCCCGCAGATCCCGAAAATTCGATGCATCATCAGCTTCCTTTGATTGCTCTTTTCGTATTGAACGTCGCTGGTAACGGATTCCGTCGCAAAGTCTTTTACCAAAACCCAAAAATTTCGGCTGACCTGCGCCGCCGTTTTGTTTGCGCCCGCAGCAACCCGCCTCATATCCTTCCTGAAAACTTTTCATCGCCCGCCCCCTCGCCCGGCAAGCCGCCGTCCGCTATGCGTCTTTTCCAATCCGCGAGATGTCGCTTCCCGCCCTGCATGACGGCAGGAAAAGATCGAAGACTGGCAAAACAGACCCCGAGGCAAAGGACGCCCGAATGACCCGCACCGTGCTCGAATCCAAGACCCAGACCGTCACCATCGGCTTTGACGAGCCGTTTTGCGTGATCGGCGAACGGATCAACCCGACGGGCCGCAAGATCCTCGCCGCCGAACTGGAAGCCGGGAATTTTTCGACCGTCGAGAAAGACGCGCTGGAACAAGTGGCCTGCGGCGCGCAGGTGCTCGATATCAATGCGGGCGTGGTCTACAACTCCAACCCCAACCCGAATGAGACCGAACCGCCGCTGATGACCAAGATGGTCGAACTGGTGCAGGGCCTCGTGGAGGTGCCGCTCTGCATCGACAGTTCCGTGCCCGCAGCACTTGAGGCCGGTCTTGAAGCAGCCGAAGGCCGCCCGCTAGTCAATTCGGTCACGGGTGAGGAAGATCGTCTCGAGTTCGTTCTGCCGCTGGTCAAGAAATACAACGTGCCCGTGGTGGCAATCTCCAACGATGACACCGGGATATCCGAAGACCCGGATGTGCGCTTTGCAGTCGCCAAAAAGATCGTCGAGCACGCCGCCGATTACGGCATTCCGGCCCATGACATCGTGGTCGACCCGCTGGTCATGCCCGTGGGCGCGATGGGAACCGCCGGCGTGCAGGTCTTCACACTTGTGCGCAAGCTCCGCGAAGAGCTTGGGGTCAACACCACATGCGGCGCGTCGAACATCTCCTTCGGGTTGCCGAACCGGCACGGCATCAACAACGCCTTCCTCGCCATGGCTGCCTCGCATGGCATGACATCGGCCATCATGAACCCGGTCGCCATGCCGAAAACACTGAAGGCCACCGGAGAGCGGCTCGACGAATTGAAAGCGCTCGGCGCCACGGCCCCGGAGGATGTCGACATTGCCGCGCTGCGCCCGCTCCTCGGTATGAGCGCTCACGCCGATCTCGTAGCCGAGCGTCTCGCACGGCTGGCCGCACTTGGCGTGACCGTGCCAGAGGGGATCGACCCGGCGAGACTCGCGCCGCTCCTTGGGTTGGCCCCGAAAACCGGTGTGGCCTCGGAAGAAACGCTCTCCATTCGCGCCGCCGATTTCCTGAACGCGAACGATCCCTCAGGCGGCAACTGGATCCGGCTCAACAAGGCAGCCACCGGTGGCGAAGGGGGCGGACGCGGCCGGCGCGGCGGGGGACGGCGGCGGCGTGCCTGATCTTCATCTCTTCAAAAATACGCATCGGGCCGCGTTCGTCAGAACGCGGCCCCGCCGCGACGCCGAAGGCGGCGCAATCCCTCTTCCCTCCGCCCTTCAAAACCTTAGATTGAGCGCGGGAAGCGAGGACGGATGAGCGACACGGCCCTGGTCATCTTCACGCCTTCGGGCAAACGCGGACAGGTGCCGATTGGCACCCCTGTCCTGACGGCAGCACGCCAGTTGGGGGTCGATCTCGATTCCGTCTGCGGCGGGCGCGGCATCTGTTCGAAATGCCAGGTCTCGCCCGGCTTCGGTGACTTTCCCAAACACGGGGTCCATGTGACGGCCTCGGCCCTGTCGGAGTTCAATGCCGTTGAGCAGCGCTATGATGACAAGCGCGGCCTGAAACCGGGGCGACGGCTGGGCTGTCAGGCGACCATTCAAGGCGATGTCGTGATCGATGTGCCGCCGGAAAGTCAGGTCCATAAGCAAGTGGTCCGCAAGGCGGCCGCGGCGCGCGACATCAGAATGGACCCCGCGACCCGGCTTTACTACACGCAGGTGCGCGAACCGGATATGCACGAACCGACCGGCGACCTGCAACGCCTGCGGGAAGCCCTGAGCCGCGACTGGGCGCTTCCCGGCCTCACGGCCTCGCCCCGCCTGCTCGCGAAACTGCAAACCGCGCTCCGCAAGGGCGATTGGACCGTCACTGTCGCCGTCTGGCAGGATCACAGCGCGGGCACGCCAAAACTGATCGACATTTGGCCGGGCTATTTCGAAGGGCGTCTCTATGGGTTGGCGATCGACCTTGGGTCTACCACCATTGCAGCGCATCTTTGCGATCTGAGGAACGGCCAGGTTGCGGCGTCGGCAGGTGTCATGAACCCGCAGATCCGGTTTGGCGAAGACCTGATGAGCCGTGTCTCCTACGCGATGATGAACCCGGGCGGCGCGAAGGAGATGACCGAAGCGGTGCATACCGCGATGGACCAACTTGCCAGCGAACTCGCGACCGAGGCCGACATTCCCGCCGACCAGATTGTCGAGGCGGTGGTGGTCTGCAACCCGGTGATGCACCACCTGCTTCTGGGCATCGATCCGGTCGAACTCGGCCAGGCGCCGTTTGCCCTGGCCACCTCGGACGCAGTGACGACGGCGGCGCGCGAGTTTGGCCTGCATACCATCAACGCCGATGCCCAGGGCTATATGCTGCCCTGCATCGCGGGCCATGTGGGCGCAGATTGCGCGGCGGTCGCCCTGTCGGAAGAGCCTTACAAATCCGAAGATCTCGTCCTGATCTGCGATGTCGGCACGAATGCCGAGATCCTGCTGGGCACGTCTGAGAAGGTGCTCGCCTGTTCCTCCCCGACCGGTCCCGCCTTTGAAGGCGCCCAGATTTCCTCCGGTCAGCGCGCCGCGCCGGGCGCAATCGAACGGGTCGAGATTGACCCCGCGACGAAAGAGCCACGCTTCCGCGTGATTGGCTGTGACCTCTGGTCGGATGAAGACGGGTTTGACGCCGCGACCGCCGTCACCGGGATCACCGGCATCTGCGGCTCGGGCATCATCGAAGCTGTTGCCGAAATGCGTATCGCTGGCCTGCTGGACCCAACCGGGCTGATCGGGTCTGCCGAAGCGACCGGCACAGCGCGCGCCATCCCGGACGGCCGGACCCATGCCTATGTGCTTCACGACGGCACGGCGGAGGACGGTCCGTTGATCACCGTCACACAAGGTGACATCCGCGCCATTCAACTGGCGAAGTCGGCCCTTTATGCCGGGGCCCGACTGTTGATGGACGAGCTAGACACAGACACCGTCGACCGCGTCGTACTGGCCGGGGCGTTTGGGGCGCATATCTCGCCCAAACACGCGATGGTGCTGGGCATGATCCCGGATTGCCCGCTCGACAAGGTGACATCGGCTGGCAACGCCGCCGGAACCGGGGCCCGGATCGCGCTTTGCGATATCTCGGCCCGTGCCCGGATCGAGCGGGAAGTGCACAACATCGAGAAGGTGGAAACCGCCATCGAGCCGCGCTTTCAGGAGCATTTCGTCGCCGCCAACGCGATCCCGCATGCGACGGCACCCTTTGCCGAGCTTGGCAAGGTTGTCGCGCTGCCAAGCCTGAGCTTCAATGCTGGTCCGTCCGGCGATGCGGGCCGCAGGCGTCGGCGCCGGGCTTAGTCTCTACGGCCGTCCCTGCTCTGTCGGCTTGCGCAGGTCGCGAAGCACGGTTGCAGCGACCGCGACCAACCCAAGTGCTGCAAGCGCGAGCGTGATAATCGACCCCTGTTCGACGCCAGTAACGCACACACCGAAAAGCGCCCAGCCCGCGCCGAGCGCATAGGTCCACGCCCCTGGCCGTGCCGCACTGACTGTCACGGCAACCACGATCACCGCACTCAACGCCAGAAGCGCGGCAGGCGACGGGTCCATGACGCCAAACCCCGAAAGCGTCACTGCAAGACTGACGCCCGAGGCGGCTGTCAGCCAACCTGCAAAGAGCCCGACCGGGCCAGTTTGCCACGCCCAATCGTCTGAGGTGGTGCGCAACAGCGCGTGAATGGCGGCAGCCGCCATCATGAAAAGCGTGATCGTGCCCCAAATGGCCGACGCGGTTGCGATCGACAGCCAGGCTGTTCCAATCAGCAAGGCGATGAAAAGCGGCGGGCGCATTGCGCGCCACGCGTCGCTCTTTCGCGCGCGAAAAAGCCCGTAGAGACTGCCCAGAACAAGCCAGAGATAGATGATCCCCCA
>JBCBBB010000072.1:0-15698 GCA_038532095.1 Pseudomonadota bacterium | reverse complement strand
AAACAAGGACCTCGCCGATGTGCTGGGCAACTTCGTCTCCCGCGTGACCAAGTTCTGCCGCTCGAAATTCGGCGAAGAGGTTCCGACGGGTGGCACCTGGGGCGCTGAGGAAGAGGCTCTGATCCAGAAGCTGCAAGCGGGCCTTGCGGCCTATGAAGCGCAGATGGAAGCCATCGAAGTGCGCAAGGCCGCTGGAGAACTGCGCGCGCTCTGGGTGCTTGGAAACGAGTATCTGCAAAGCGCGGCGCCTTGGTCGGTCTTCAAGGAAGACCCCGAGCGCGCGGCTGCTCAAATCCGCCTCGCGCTGAACCTGATCCGGATATACGCGGTGCTTTCGGCCCCGTTCATTCCGGAGGCTGCGGCCAGGATGCTGAGTGCGATGAACACGCTCGATGCGGAATGGCCTGAAGACATGAAATCGGCGTTGACCGCGCTGCCCGAAGGACACGCGTTCACGGTGCCGGATGTGCTTTTCGCGAAGATCAGCGACGAAGACCGCGAGAGCTGGCAGGAAAAGTTCTCCGGCACACGCAGCTGATACAGCGTGTCCAACAGGCGAATTGTCTGGAATTTGTAAGAAATGACCACTTTTTGGCGGCATTATGGACCATCGCCGTCGCGTTTATCCAAGTTTTCCTCGGAATCTTCCAAGATTAGACCCATTGCCAGCGTGACATTGGCAACCGGCTTCTGGAGGAGAACAGCGATGCCCTTGCATGTTCCGAAGATCATTTGCGGCGCGTGTGGCGTTGCCGTTGACCTGCCGACGACACCGACACCGGCCGCGCCCGCAGAGATACGGTGCCCGTCCTGCAACCAGAGCGACACGCTCGACAGCGCGGTTGCGCAGGCAAGACGCCACGCCACGCATATGGCCGAGCGCGCTTTTGAGAAGAAGATGCAACGCGCAGGACGCCCGTTGTCGCGCCGAACGCCCACCGCAATACCCGAACGCAGCTTGAAATGGATTTCAAACCTCGAAGCCTGAGAACGTTCACCAAAACCCAGAGGCTTTGGTCGCCACATTGCAGGCCGGGCTGCACGCCTTGAAAAGGACCAAGCGCCGAAGGTCTGGAACATTTGACGCCTGTCTTCCAACACGCCTTCAGAGCAGATGCTGGGCATCTTTCGTACAGGTGGCGAAGCGGGTGCCTCCAAATGATGCATTTCCCAAGCTGCGCCGCGACATGCCGACGCAAGGGCATTTGGTCAACTAGGGACACCCAATGCGCCGGTCTATCAAGCGCCAAGTTTGGAAACCGGCTCATGACGCTCAACACCGACACGCTTCCCATTGATCCGCCCGAGGTCGCCCCACGCGATCTGCGGCGTGCCATGTCGCGCGGCTGGCGTCGCCGCTGCCCCAACTGCGGCAGTGGCCCGATGATGCGGACCTATTTGAAAGTGCGGGACAATTGCCCGATCTGCCACGAAGAATTGCACCACCATCGTGCCGATGACGGGCCGGCTTATCTGACTTTGCTGATTGTCGGGCATGTGATGGCACCGTTGATCATCTGGGCCTTCACGACATTCCGGCCCGAGCCGATGGTGCTGGCCAGCGTCTTCACGGTTGGCTGCGTTGCTTTATCGCTTTACCTTCTCCCCAGACTGAAGGGCGCAATCGTAGGGCTGCAATGGGCGAAAAGGATGCACGGGTTCGGCAAGAGGTGAGTGACGTCCCAATACGGGACGCCGCAACACTGATCCTCGTTCGTGACCCGGTTGAAGCCCCGCGCATCCTGATGGGCCAACGCGGCAAGGCGGCGGCGTTCATGGCTGACAAGTTCGTTTTTCCCGGCGGCGCCGTCGATGCCGCCGATGCGACCCGCACTGTGCCGCTCTCTGCAAGATGTCGCGATCGTTTGTCCCACGCGTCGACCAGACCACCGGAGGCCGTCGCGGCCGCAGCCCTGCGGGAACTTTACGAAGAAACCGGGCAGACACTCGATGACAGCGCGACGCGGCTATCATTCTTCTTCCGAGCCATAACACCGCCCGGCCGCCCGCGCCGGTTCGATGCCCGCTTTTTCCTCGCTGATGCGGCAGGCCTGACCTCCAACCCGGACCGCTTCGAACCGGCGGACGCAGAGCTGTCGCATCTTCAATGGGTGCCTCTCGAGAAAGTGCGCAGTTTGAACCTGCCGTTTATCACGCGCATTGTCCTGGCTGAGTTGGAGCGTCACCTGCCCCGGGTCGACGCGCCGGATCAGGTGGCCTTCATCCGCAATGACGAGATCGACCGCGGTGTTGTTTGGCTGTGAACGCCGCAACGCCCGGTCGTTTCACGATATCTTGGGGCTTGGGTGCTTGTGGCCTCTGAAAATAAGAGAACCTTAACGAATTCAGCCGTATAATAAGGGCGGGTGGATGGCGGCGCTTTGCGTTAACTTTTGGTTCAAAAGCACTACACAAGGACTGCGATGGCGATGATTGACGCCGTCAAAACAGCAAGCCCAACTGTTTCCCGCAAGGTCAGCTTTTCTCCAAACACCAGCCAGCCGACCAGTAACGAAAAGATCAATTCAATCTGTCCAACCGCGAAGACGTATGCGGCATTCATCAGGGAAAACGCGGCGAACCAGCTCCAACTGCCCACCAGCGAAAACAGGCTGATCCCCAGTGTCGGTCGCCACGCCTTTAGTGTCGCGCTGATCTGCCCGGGTTCCCGCGCCCAAAGCCAAACACCAAGGATCGCGGTCTGCCAGGCTGCCACGACGGCGAGTGTCACGCCACCGGTGAGGATGGGATCGCCTGTATCAAGCGCCAGCGCCGCACCGCGATAGGTCACCGCCGACAGAGCGAAGAGGACACCTGACAACAAGCCAATCCCTGCCGCGCGGTTGAAGATGCTGCCGCCGCTTGGCGGTTCCGACAGCAAGAGGACACCGACAAACCCAAGGGCAATGGCCGCCGCCCCCCAGGCCGGAATGACATCGCCGAGCAGGACGTAGCCGACCACGGCTGTCAGCATCACCTCGGTCTTCTTGAATGTGATACCAACCGCGAAGGCGCGTTGGCGAAACAGGCTGACGGTGCATATGGTCGCAAGGATCTGAAACACGCCGCCCGCCAGACCGTATGCGAAGAATGCCGTCGACACCTCAGGCCGCGCTGCGTCAGTTGCCTGCGCATAGGCTAGCGCAAGACCCAGTGCCAAAGGCCAGGACCAGAGAAACCGCGCCCAAGTGGCTGCCGCGGGGCTAAGCGTGCCCGCAGCCAAAACCTTTTGTATTGCAAAGCGCAGGGTTTGCGCCGCAGCCGCAGTGATCGAAAAGATGACCCAGAGTTCCACCCCTTGGCACTGCCCGAACGACGATCGGGCTGCAAGTCGATGGGGTCACCGTCCCCGCAACGGATGCGGAACTGGATCCTTCCGCTGGAGCAGGTAGCGGCGAAAGACTTCACCATATCCCGCGAACCGATAGCCTTCGTTCATGTCAAGAAAGCGCTCGGCATGGGCGCGGTAAAGCGATGGCAAACGGTACCAGGCGACACTGGGATGTGCATGGTGGACCGCGTGCAGATTGTTGTTCAGGAACAAAAGCGCCAGCGGTCCACGATCTTCGATGATGACAGAACGCGCGCGCGCTTGTTCATGCGCCTGATGCTCAAGGAAGGTGCGGATCCTCAGAAGCGACAGCCCCAGATACGCGGCCAGAAGATACGCCCAGAGAGGCATAGCCGAGAGACTGACGAGCGCGATCACAGGCAGCAGCGACAGTGCGTGCCACATCCATCCCCTGGCAACACGCGGGTCCGCATGACATGTGCGCCAGTCATTGCGCAGGAAACAGAACGTGCCGATCGCCGGCCCCAGCAGCAAGCGTCCGGCAAGCGTGTTGTTCACGTTCATCACGACCTTGATCGGCGCTGGAAGGGCCTCCCACGCCTTAGGGTCTAAGAAATGTGTTTCCGGGTCATCATACGGGTCGGTGAGATGCGCATCGCGATGGTGATCGAGATGCGTGTCGCGAAACCGCAGGTAAGGAATGACCAGTGTCAGGGGCGGCCAGGCGAGGCCCGTGTTGACCGAGGCCCACCCTGTGGGATGGCCGTGAATTGCCTCATGCTGAAGAGATCCGTGAAATGCAATCGCGACAGCCGCAACCGGGACAGCCAGCCAGAGCGCGCCCCCTGCCAACCAAAACAGAGCCCACACCCAAAGCAGGTAGGCACCTATAAACAAGGCCAAAGTTGGCCATTCGATCTTCACTGATGTCTGCATGGCTCTTTCGTGTTGCACGATCACGGGCTTGTGAACATTGCAGAAATGCGCAACATATATCCAACAGTAGTGAATTTAAGAAACGGTGATGGATAAAAGAAACCGCGCCCTTCTGTTCCGAGACCGCCTGTCACAGGCGATGTCCGCACGTGAAGAGAGTCAGGCGGGCCTGGCGCGCACGGTGGGCGTGGATCGTTCGACCATCTCGCAACTTCTGAACCGTGAGACAACGCGCCTGCCAAACGCTCAGGTGGTGGCCGAGTGCGCCGACGCGCTCGGCGTCTCCGGCGACTGGCTTCTGGGGTTGAGCGATTTGCCCGAACTGGCGGTCGACGTATTGGCGCGTTCCATGGAAGTCTCGCGCGCCGACCGTTCCCCGCTCGATGATCAGATCTTCGCCTGGCAGCGCGAAGCCGCCGGATACAAGATCCGCCACGTGCCCGCGACGCTGCCTGACATGCTGAAAACAGAAGACATGCTGCGCTGGGAGTACACGCCCCATCTGGGCAGAACGACAGATCAGGCGATCAATGCAAGTCGGGATCGGTTGGAACTGCTGCGCGAGGACATGTCCGACTTCGAGATTGCCATGCCACTTTTCACGGTCGAGTCCTTTGCCAACTCGACCGGATATTACCGTGGTCTCCCGGTTGATATCCGGTCAGCACAGATCGAACATCTGCAATCGCTTCATGCGCAACTCTACCCCGCCCTTCGGGTGCACCTTTTCGATGCGCGGCGCCTTTGGTCATCCGGCCTGACAATCTTTGGCCCGCTGATCGGCGTGGTCTATCTGGGTCAGGAGCACCTTGTCTTTCGCGACCGGACTCGGGTCCGGCATCTGGTGGACCATTTCGATACGCTGGTGCGCGAAGCAGACGTGTCAGCCCGCGACTGGCCGGAGCATCTTCAGGCGCTTTCCGCGTCCGGCCCATCAGAATAGGTTACGTTTGCTGCGCAGAGCGAACGCAGCGCGGCCAATTCGGTCGAAAGCGCTTCGCCTAGTTGCTTCGCGTCCAGCCCATTCCTGTCGGTCACGTCGAGCGCGACCCCTCCGCCGACCGTGTCGACCAAACGCATCACGTGCCCCGGGCGCATCGCGCAGCTTTGCAAGGCATCAATGTCATGAAGCGGTGAGGCGACAGCCACAAGCGCATGCGCCGGCGCCTCGGCTTGCGCGCGCTGAAGCACCATCTGGATGAGTTCCAACCTGTCCGGCACGCTGCAAATCACCCAATCGGCCGAGCGGACAGCAGCAGAGATCGTATCTTCCCGGCGCAGCCCCGGCAGGCGCGCAACGGCACTGGCGGCGTTCGGCGCAGGATCGAAGGCCCGTACATCGAACCCTGCGTCAAGGCACAACCCCGCCCAGGTTTCCCCGCGACGTCCAAGGCCGAGTATGGACGCCCTGCGGCTCACCGGGCCGCAGCCTGTGTCGTGCGGCGGAGTTGGCTCACATCGTAGCCATTGAACCGCAAAACCTCTTCGGCGGCCGCCAGACGGTCTGCGGGAATGGTCGGTTCGCGGTTCAAGACCCATCCGGCCCGACCGGACGGCGTTCCAACAACAGCGGTGCGATACCCTTCGTCCACCCAAAGCACCCAGTAGTCGGCAGCGAACGGAACGCCATCAAGGCGCACCTTCAGACGACCCGGCCCAGAGACCGTGGCGCTGCCTTCAATGGTTGAGAGTGCCCCGTTGCGAAAACAGGCATTGCGCACAGACAGCGATCCATCATCCTCAAGCGCATAGTCGGCTTGCGTGTTCGTGCACCCGGACTGGAACGGTGTCGGAAAACTCGCCACCTCGTACCAGAGCCCGGCATATTCCGCCGGATCGAACACGGCCATGGACGTCAACCCGACATCCGGGTTGCGGTAAGACGATCCGCACGCCGCCAGGCCAAGACAGAGGCATGCAAGCAGAAGAGATTTCATTCGAGGCATTGGGTTTGTCTAAATCCACTGGAAGACAGAATGTCATGGCATCCGAACAAGGGCATCTGTGGCGCACAGGTCTGCGACCTGGCAAGGCACGCACCTTCGCAGTCGCGCGCGGTGCTGCAACTCTTGTTGGCATCCCGGGTGATGCGAAAACAGGTGAAGGTCTCACGGTTGGGGATCTTCCCCCAGCGCCCGCCCTCTTCTTCGCAGGCAGCGCGTTGCGGGTTCAAAATCTCAGGGATCGCAGGGTCAGCGTCTGCAGTGTCAGGATCGCCCTCCTGACACCCTGCCAGCACGACACTCAACACACAGACCGTCATGAGCCGACGGATTGCAGACATGACCTGCCTCCAGCAGTTCCCCCTCGTGCGCGACCCTAAGGAGGTGCTGCACCATCGGCAAGAGTTCGCTGATAGTCAGAACGGCATTGGGTGGTCACGGTGTGCTTTTAAGAGCGCAACCTTGAGGTCATCGCTCAGAGAAACGTCGAGCCCCGCAAGAATATGGTCGAGTTGATCCGACGTCGTGGCCCCAAAGATGGGAAGCGTCGGGAACGGGCGCTCCGTGCACCAGGCGAGAGCCATATGGACCGGATCGACACCGTGCTCTCGCGCGATCCGCACATAGGTATCGGCCGCCGCGACCGCGTTAGCGGTCGATCGCCCGCCCAGGGTACCGCTTACATCCAGCCGGGACCCGCTCGGGACAGCCCCGTTCGCATATTTGCCCGTAAGCACGCCTGCCGCGAGCGGCGAAAAGGCCAGCAATGTCACGTCTTCCTGATACCCAACTTCAGCCAGGTCCGTGTCGTAGTGGCGGCACATCAGGGAGTATTCGTTCTGGATGGTCGCAACCCGCGGCCCACCCGTCTTGGCTGCGGCATCGAGCCAACGCACCGTGCCCCATGCCGTTTCATTCGACAGGCCGAAGGCGCGTAGCTTGCCTTCTTTGACCAGATCGGAAAGCACCTCCATCGTCGCTGCGAAGTGATCCAATGTCTCGCTCGACGGCGGCTGCGCGCTTGGGTCGAATTCCCAGTTGCGCCGAAAATGGTAATGCGCCCGATTGGGCCAATGAAACTGGTAAAGGTCGACGTAATCCGTCCGAAGTCGCGTGAGCGAGCCGTCCAGAACGGCCCGCACTGTATCAGGGCCAATGCCCGCGCCGCCCCGCACGGCGGACCGGGCGCCCGAATGCTTTGTCGCAATCACCCATTTGTCCCGTTGACCCGATTTGGCGATCCAGTTCCCAATGATCGTTTCGGTCAGCCCGGCGGTTTCAGCCCGGATCGGGTTCACCGGGTACATCTCCGCCGTGTCAATGAAATCGAGGCCCGCCGCCAGCGCGCGATCGATCTGATCATGCGCCTCGGCTTCCGAGGTTTGTGTGCCCCACGTCATCGTGCCCAGACAGTAATTCTGAACCTTGATCCCGCTCCGTCCCAGTTCCACACGCCGCATGTTGTCGTCTCCCTGCTCTCCGGCCTTGCGTTAAAGACGGTCTGGCTCGAAAGGCCAAGCCCTACTTCGTTGGGTTTCGTATACGCAAAAAAATATTGAGAACAAAAACAGAACACTCTACAATCAGACCATGACGTCTGCCGCCCATTTGTTGACCCGTGACACGCATCGCCGCAGAAGGGCCTCTGCTGCGCCCTTCCTGAATGATCTGACGCTTGAGCGCGCCCGGGTGCATGAATTCTGCGGCAGCGCCCGGCGACGGCTGGCTCTGAAACTTGCGGGCGCGCTTTCAGGGCCGGTGTTCTGGATTCGCCCGGCTTGGGAACCCAGCCACCTGCACGCAGAAGGGATGGTCGAACTGGCGGACCCTTCGCGCTTTATTTTCATGAACCCCAAACGGGCCGAAGACCTGCTCTGGACAATGGAAGAGGCCTTACGCGCTGGGCTGGTGCCCCTCGTGGTCGCGGATTTGCCATCGCCGCCCGGGCTGACAGCTGTGCGCCGATTGCATCTGGCGGCCGAAACCGGGGCGGCGGAGGGGCGCGTCGCACCGCTTGGGCTTTTGCTGACACCTGAGACGGGCGGCGCTCCCGGTGTGGAAAGCCGCTGGTCACTGGTCCCGCAGTATAAATCTGGCAAGGATGAGAGCTGGATCTTGGCGCGCTTGCGGGCCCGTATGCATCCGGAAAAGCGCTGGCGGCTTACCGGGAAACAAATGGCATTCGATACTGGCGATTCTCATAGATCAACCGGTGACGCGTCTGACAACGCTGCACCGGCAGAGCCGTTTTAGAGCGAAACCGTCTTAATCTGTAAAAAGTTGCATCAAAATCTGCGTTCGAAATCAGTATCTTGCTGATTGAGAGGCAGCGGATCTTGATTCAAACTTAATGATTTCTGCTCTCGCGCCTATTCCGAGGCCTCGCCTTGCGCGTTCTGCGCAGCGACCCGCGCCTTTTCGCTCTCAATCAATGCGTTGTAGCCCGCGGTAAAACCCGACAACGACAAGGTCAGCGAAACCGTTTCGTTCGGCGCGGTCACAGCAACGATCGATACGGTGGCGGCGGCCCCGCGTCGGAACCCAGCCACCTCTTCTGCCGTCAGACCAATCCGTGCAAAGCATCCGACCTGGCTGCAAAACGAATACGGGTAGACCTTGGCCTGCCCGCCATCAACAGCGAGCCGCAAATTGGCCGTCAGAAGCGTTTCCAGAGGCGTCACGATATTGGCACCCGCCACGGCTTGCTGACCTTCCGGCAAAGGAAAGATGTTGAATTCGGCCACGGCATTGCCGCTTTGATCTTCCATCAACTGGTAAAGCTGGCACACCTCGCCACGTTGACTGGCCTGCACGCAGCGCAGTTCCCAATCCGAAAACGCCTCTTTCACATAAGGCTGGCCCGGCTGAACCTCTGTGCCCATGGAAAGCTCCGGAACACCTGGAGCGGCGGCCTCCGCCTGACCCTCCGCGTCTGCGGGGGCCTGCTCGGCTGTCTGGGCATGGGCGGCTGTCGAAACTGCGAGCATCAGCGCAACAACGAAGGGCCTCATCAGGTCATGCATGTCTCTGCTCCCGAATTACTCTGGCTGCGCTTTAGCATGCGAAAAAGCGACTGTCAGGCCACTTCAAGAACGACGCGCAAAGCCTTGCTCAAAAAAGAAAAGGCCCGCAAGCGGACCCTTTCCATTTCACTCCCTGCCGGACTGGCCGACTTATCATTGAGGCGCACGGTATGCGGAGATGTTGCACCCGTCAACAGTCTTTCGATCACATTTTTTCAAAGACTTGGCGGTTTTTGTTCGACCGACTGCGAGTCCTTACCAAGAGCAAGGAAAAAAGCCGCGCCAAATGGCGCGGCCAGTCAACAGGGAGGATTGCCCCCGCAAAATCCACAGGAAAAGGCGGGAACATAAACGGGGTAGCACAGAATGGTTAACAAGTTATTGTCCACGCAAATGGAAAGACTAAGAACTGATCGGGGGCAGCGGTGACTGAGACGTTGTTTATAGGTGGCGGAGGCGAGGGTTACGCCCATCCGCAAGAACTTCTGCTGAAATATGCAAACCGCCATGGGCTGATCGCGGGGGCGACCGGCACCGGGAAAACGGTCACGCTGCAGATCATGGCGGAGAGCTTTTCCGCCGTTGGCGTCCCGGTTTTTCTGGCCGATGTGAAGGGCGACCTCTCCGGCCTGGCAAAGTCGGGCACAGAGACGTTCAAGCTTCACGACGCCTTCATGAAGCGCGCGGGAACCATCCAGTTCGATGACTACTCCTATGGTGCGTTTCCGGTGACGTTCTGGGATCTCTACGGCGAGCAGGGGCACCCGATCCGCACCACGGTGGCCGAGATGGGGCCCCTTCTGCTGGCACGCCTACTTGAACTTTCCGAAGCGCAGGAAGGCGTCTTGAACATCGCCTTCCGCGTCGCCGACGAAGAAGGGCTGCCGCTTCTCGATCTGAAAGACCTGCAAGCCATGCTGGTCTGGCTCGGCGAGAACCGGGAAACGATCTCGCTCCGGTACGGCAATATCTCAACCGCCTCCGTTGGGGCCATTCAGCGCCAGTTGCTGGTCCTCGAAAACCAGGGGGCCACCCAGTTCTTCGGAGAGCCCGCGCTGGAGTTGTCGGACATCATGCGCACCGATACCGAAGGGCGGGGCCGCATCAACATCCTGGCCGCCAACAAGCTGATGGCGGCGCCACGGCTTTATGCAACATCGCTGCTCTGGCTTCTCTCCGAGCTGTTTGAAGAACTGCCGGAGGTTGGCGACCCGGACAAACCCAAGCTGGTTTTCTTTTTCGATGAGGCTCATCTTCTTTTCGACGATGCTCCGAAGGCATTGGTAGAAAAAGTTGAACAGGTCGCACGGCTGATCCGCTCGAAAGGCGTCGGGGTCTATTTCGTCACGCAGAACCCGGCGGACGTGCCCGAGGATATCCTTGGCCAGCTTGGGAACCGGGTGCAGCACGCGCTGCGTGCCTTTACGCCGAAAGACCAGAAAGGGTTGAAACAGGCTGCGGAAACCTATCGCACCAACCCGCGTTTTTCGACCGAAGACGCGATCAAGGAAGTGGGCGTGGGCGAAGCCGTGACCAGTTTTCTGGAAGCCAAGGGCGCACCGAGCATTGTCGAACGCACACTGATCCGTCCGCCTTCCTCTCAGCTTGGACCGATCACCGATGCGGAACGGCGCGATACGATCAACGCGTCTCCGATCGCCGGAAAATACGAGACCGTGAAGGACCGCGAGAGCGCTTATGAGGTTCTGCGTGGGCGCGCCGAAGCGGCCGCCGCCGAGGCCGAGGAAGCCGAACGCCTGGAAGAGGAAGCGGAAGCGGCAGAACGCGAACTGAAGAAAGCGCGCCGCTACGAGGGCACCCAGGTCGGGCGCTCAACCTCGCGCCGCAGTTCGCGGTCCACCGGGATCGGCGATAAGCTGACCAAGATGGTGATGAAGGAACTCACCGGCACCACCGGCAAGCGCATCGTGCGCGGGATATTGGGCGGGCTCTTCAAGGGTCGGTAGGGGAACAAACGGCCCCTGCCCGCCCGTTCAAGGGATCAACTCAAAAGCATGTCGGTCGGGTTGCACGCCATGCGTTCGCGCTCCAGCGGGTCGATTTCCTCGAAGTAGCGCTCAAGATTGGTGCCCGCCCAAAAGCGGGCGACCGTGCCATCCACAAACGTGCCGTGACCAACCGCTGTTCCGCTTTCCGGTTCAAACCAGTTGAAGACCGAACTGCCCATACGGCCGTCCGAACAGGTGAACTCGGCAATCCCTATGCCCAGAAACGTGCGCCGCCACGTGCCTGTACAGGCCGCCCCCGAGACGCTGTCGGCCCGAAACGGCCCTGCATCATATCCAAAGGATGCACCGCGAAAATACTCGCCCGTTTCCTCGATACAGGCCACCAGCGGCGAACAGTTCATTCGCTCTGGGTCGCAGGGTTCAGCCTGCGTGGCAGCAGGGATCGCAAGTGCACTCGCCAAGATCAAAGCTCTCATGTATCTCACCTGAAATGCGTTGAACTTAGGGGTTAGCTATGGCGGACACGGTTTTTGGCAAGGGGTGTCATCTCAGCCTGATCGACGGCTCTGCCTTCATCTTTCGTGCCTATCACGCGTTGCCGCCGCTGACGCGCAAATCCGATGGCATGCCCGTGGGCGCCGTGTCCGGTTTCGTCAACATGCTTTGGAAGCTGGTGGAGGACAACAAGGGGCCGGATGCGCCCACGCATGTGGCGGTGGTGTTCGACAAGGGCTCTCACACGTTCCGCAATGATCTTTATGATCAGTACAAGGCGAACCGGGATGCGATGCCGGAAGACCTGCGCCCGCAAATCCCCCTGACGCGCGACGCCACGCGCGCGTTCAACATCGCCTGTCTGGAAACCGAAGGGTTTGAGGCGGATGACATCATCGCGACCCTCGCCCGACAAGCGCGCGAAGCCGGTGGACGGGTCACCATCGTCTCGTCTGACAAGGACCTGATGCAGTTGGTTGGCGACGGCGTCGAAATGTTTGACGCCATGAAGAACGCACGCATTGGCGTGGAAGGGGTGGAAGAAAAGTTCGGCGTTCCACCGTCCAAAGTGATCGACGTGCAAGCGCTGGCGGGTGACAGCGTTGACAACATTCCCGGCGCACCCGGCATCGGGGTGAAGACCGCTGCGCTGCTGATCAATGAGTATGGCGATCTCGACACGCTTCTCGAACGTGCAGAAGAAATCAAACAGCCGAAACGGCGTCAGACGCTGATCGACAATGCCGAGCAGATTCGCCTGTCCCGGCAACTCGTCACGCTCGATCAGAATATGGACCTGCCCTACGATCTGGAAAGCCTTGAAGTGAAGGACGCCGACGCGGACACCCTGCTTGAGTTTCTGTCCTCCATGGAGTTTCGAACCATCACCCGCCGGGTGGCGGACGCGCTTGGTGCCGAAGTTCCCGTCATCGAAGACGCCCCTGCCCCGGCCGCGTCAGAAGAAAGCGCCGCCGAGGCGCCATCTTTCGATGAGGTAGATTACGTGGCCGTGTCAGATGCGGACAGTCTGAAGTCGTGGGTGGACAAGGCCATGGCGCGGGGCTGGGTCGCGGTCGACACGGAAACCACGGGCCTGAATGAAATGATCGCGGAATTGGTCGGCGTTTCACTGGCCATTGAGCCGGGGGAAGCGGCGTATATTCCGCTGACGCATAAACAATCTGCCGGTGACGATCTCTTCGGATCAGAAGAACTGGCCGACGGTCAAATGGCGCTGGAGGATGCGCTCGCCATCCTGAAGCCCCTGCTCGAAGACCCGAGCGTGGTGAAGATCGGCCAGAACATGAAGTACGACGCCAAGATCCTTGCCCGCTACGGGATCAACGTCGCGCCCATCGATGACACGCTTCTCATGTCTTATGCGATGAACGCCGGGTTGCATAACCATGGCATGGACCTTCTGTCGGAACGCTACCTGAGCCACCATCCGATTGAGATCAAATCGCTGCTTGGGACGGGCAAAAGCCAAATCACCTTCGACAAGGTGCCCGTGGAAGACGCTGTGAAGTATGCGGCAGAAGACGCCGACATCACACTGCGCCTTTGGCAACTGTTCAAGCCGGGCCTGTACAAGAAGAAGGTCACGACGGTTTACGAAACACTCGAACGCCCCCTCGTTCCGGTTCTGGCCGAGATGGAAATGGCCGGCATCAAGGTCGACCGTGACGTGCTTTCGCGGATGTCGAACGCGTTCGCTCAGAAGATGGCACAGCTTGAGGATGAGATTCACGAACTCGCCGGGACCAAGTTCAATGTTGGCTCGCCCTCGCAAGTGGGCGACATCCTGTTCGAACAAATGGGCCTGCCCGGCGGCAAGAAAGGCAAAACCGGCAAGTATTCCACTCCGGCGGACGTGCTGGAGGATTTGGCGACCGAACATGAGCTGCCGGGGCGTGTGCTGGACTGGCGGCAGCTCCAGAAGCTGAAATCGACCTATACCGATGCGCTTCAGGATCACATCAATGCCGACACCGGGCGCGTCCATACCTCCTATTCGATTGCGGGCGCCAATACGGGCCGTCTCGCCTCCACCGACCCGAACCTGCAAAACATCCCGGTGCGCACCGAAGATGGCCGCCGCATCCGGGAAGCCTTTGTCGCAACCCCGGGCCACACTTTGGTCAGCCTCGACTACAGCCAGATCGAGCTTCGTATTCTGGCCCACATTGCCGGTATCGACGCGTTGAAAGAAGCCTTCCGCGAAGGTCAGGACATTCACGCCGCAACAGCGTCCGAGATGTTCAACGTGCCGCTTGAAGAGATGACGCCCGAGGTCCGGCGTCAGGCCAAGGCGATCAACTTCGGCGTCATCTATGGCATTTCCGGCTTTGGGTTGGCGCGGAACCTCCGCATCCCGCGCGCCGAAGCGCAGGGTTTTATCGACCGCTACTTCGAGCGCTTCCCGGGCATTCGCACTTATATGGACGACACCGTGGCCTTCGCGAAAGAACACGGGCACGTGGAAACGCTCTTCGGGCGCAAGATCCACACGCCCGAGATCAACAACCGTGGCCCGCATGCCGGGTTCGCCAAACGCGCCGCGATCAATGCCCCGATCCAGGGCACCGCTGCCGACGTGATCCGCCGCGCCATGATCCGCATGCCCGCAGCCATCGCCAAACTCCCGGCGACCATGTTGTTGCAAGTCCATGACGAGTTGTTGTTCGAAGTCGAGGACAGCGCTGTCGATGACTTGATCGGAACGGCGCGCGACATCATGGAAGGCGCCGCCCGTCCCGCAGTAGATCTGGACGTGCCTTTGGTGGTAGATGCTGGGCAAGGATTGAACTGGGCCGAAGCCCACTAAACGGTCCACGCGCATGGCTCCCTGTCGGAAGACCGCGTCGCGTTAACCTTTTGCGCGGTTTTCGACCAAGGCCGAGGCAGAAATCGTAGTTTTTGTGCAGATTTTTGACGGGAGAATTTTGAATCCTAAGCGTTTTCGCCTTTTTTTCGCCATGATGTGGATTTCGTCTTGACACAATCTGCACATTTACTGCACATTGCAGGTGTGGTTGGTGAATTGGGGGGTAACGAGTTCCTTGTGACAACATTTTTTGAGTGAGAGGGCTGCATTTATCCAGTCCAATAACGGTCTGCTTCCAGGCAGACCGTTATTTTTTTGCCTCGCGCATAAGTGCCTTGCCAAGTCGGACGCATCCGCCAAACTGCGGGCACGTCGAGAGGGACATGTCACACATGGAAAGCGGCACTCGCCCGGTAAAGGGCACACGCAAAATGATCGCAAGCATGACGCCGGTCTTACAAGACGGCGTTTTTGTCTTTTGCTCCATGCTCCACAACGACGATGCGAAAGCAGCGCTATCTTTGGCCCGAGGCGCCTTTGCCGAAGACGAAGGCATGTCCCTGATTCTGGCCAAGTCGGATGCAGACCGGCTGGGGCTGACCTATGATCAGGAAATGCGGCAGATCACGCTCATGGTGTTTTCCTCGCTCACCGGGGTCGGGTTGACCGCTGCGGTCACAACCGAGCTTGCGCGCGACAAAATCCCGGCAAACGTCGTAGCGGCAACGCAACACGATCATGTCTTTGTTCCGTCCACCCATGCGGATCGCGCGATGACCCTTCTTCGCAAATTGCAGGCCCGCGCCCGTGACGGCGGCTGACGCACCGCATATTCAGATCGAAAGCGTGGATGAGCTGCACACCTGGCTCTCGCAGAACCACGCACAGGACGGGTCTGTCTGGCTTGTCACGTTCAAGAAACCGCATCCGTCTTACATCGCGTGGGGGGACGTTGTTGCCGAGCTTTTGTGCTGGGGCTGGGTCGACAGCGCCGTGCGCGGCATTGACGAGACCCGCTTCAAACACCTGATATCACCGCGCAAGGAAACCTCCGCCTGGTCGACTGTGAACAAGGCGCTGGTGGCCGAGATGCGCATGGCCAGACGGATGCAACCCGCCGGAGAAGCCAAGATTGCCGCCGCAGAAGCCAACGGAATGTGGTCGTTTCTCGACGATGTCGAACGACTGGAGGTTCCCGATGATCTCGCAGAT
>JBCBBB010000071.1:0-15726 GCA_038532095.1 Pseudomonadota bacterium | reverse complement strand
GCCGATCCCCCTACCCTCAAAAGCAATAGGAGTCGCAGTTCAAGTATCGCTCACAGAGTTGCGTGCCAAAGGCGTCACCCTGCTCTCCAGTATCTTCGGTCCACATCAGCAACGTGTGATCCATGCAGCAATCACTGAGGACAAACGCCTTGGATCGTCCTAGCGTATGTCAAAGAGGAACAGGAAAAAGCTGCGCCGCCACCAAAGGTGAAAGCGAAGAGCGCCGGGAATGGTTACAAAAAGACCGGACGCCGCCCGCCTAGTCGCCCGTCAAAGATGGAAACGTCCTATGAGCGTCGGCGTGCGAAAAGAGCCGCCAAAGGCTGACACGTTCCAGTTTTCGCAATATAGCCAGCTGATGAAGAGACGGTTTCGAGAAAGTAGTTCATGGCTGTATTGAGCGGTTCAGCCGCCTCCCTTCGGTTCTTTGGTGACGATTTAGACCCCGATGAACTCACCCGCCTGCTCGGTTGTCAGCCAACCAAATCTGAGAGGAAGGGAGAAGAGATCGTCGGTAAGGTCACCGGGAACAACCGAACGGCCCGAAGTGGCGGTTGGCGGTTAAGAGCAGAACGGCGTGAACCGGGCGATTTTGATGCTCAGATATCCGAGATACTAGATCAGCTCACCAACGATAGGAGCATTTGGCAGAACCTCACTTCGCGTTTCCAGGCAGACGTCTTTTGCGGCCTGTTTATGGAAGAAGGCAACGAAGGTATCAGTCTGTCGAACGAGACGTTGCGAAGGCTGGCCGAGCGCGGTTTGACAATCGACTTCGACATCTACGACAGTTCTGACGATTAATCCTGCAAGGCGTTACAGCCTTGCGATATCGAAGGTCGCCAGGCTGCTAAGCCTTCGTCCTATCGCACGCAAAGTGACCGTATCTGCTGTGCAAACCAAATGACATTTTGGCTTGGTTGCAACACGTTATGGGTGAGACCACCTACCCGAGTGCGTAGCCAGCCCCTCGAACCGTGCGCACCGGGTCTTCGCCGCCGTGTTGGCAGAGCGCCTTGCGGAGCCGCCCTATGTGGACATCGACGGTCCGGGTGTCGACATAGATGTCCCTGCCCCAGACACGGTCGAGCAATTGCTCGCGCGACCAAACACGACCGGGTTTTTCCATGAAGGTCGAAAGCAAACGGAATTCGGTCGGCCCCAGCTTGATGGCGTCGCCACCGCGCGTGACCCTGTGCGTTTCTGCATCAAGGAGAATATCGTCATACTCCAGACGTTCGCCGATGCTGGCCGGGCGTACGCGGCGGAGTTGCGTGCGCACGCGCGCCATGAGCTCGATCACAGAATACGGCTTGATGACATAGTCATCGGCCCCGGTTTCCAGCCCCCGTACCCGGTCCGCTTCTTCGGACCGTGCGGTTAACATAATCACCGGTATCTTGCGCGTGTCCGTGTTCGACTTGAGACGTCGGCAAATCTCGATGCCAGACACGCCGGGAAGCATCCAGTCAAGGATGATGACGTCCGGCTGTGTTTCATCGACCATCATCAGCGCATCGTCGCCGGTTTCTGCCTTGGCAACGCCAAACCCTTCGGCTTCGAGATTGTAGGCCAGAACCTCGCGCTGCGCGGGTTCGTCTTCCACAAGGAGAACACTGGGTTGATCGGCGCCCATTGGACTAGCCCTCTTCCGTCATGAACGGCGTTTCATCCTGCTTGGTGCGGGCGTCGTCCGGAAGCTCACCGGTCACAAGGTAAACCACCTGTTCGGCAATGTTGGTGACGTGATCGCCCATCCGTTCGCAGTTCTTGGCCACGAAATGGAGATGCATACAGGGTGTGATGTTGCGCGGGTCTTCCATCATATGCGTCAGCAACTCGCGGAAGAGCGCGTTGTAAAGTTGGTCTACATCCTCGTCGCGTTCGATCACTTGCAACGCCAGATCGGCGTCGCGCTGGATGTAGCTGTCGAGCGCGTCTTTCAGCATCATCTGAACCTCGCGCGCCAGCTTGCGGATGGAGACGCTGGAGCTGCCCACAGGAGGGGTTTCAGCCACAACAGTGGTGCGCTTGGCCATGTTCTTGGCGTAGTCGCCGCAACGCTCAAGGTTGGCGCTGATCTTGATGACGGTCATGACCGTGCGCAGGTCGCCCGCTGTTGGTGCGCGGAGTGCGATGATGCGCGTTGCTTCCTCGTTCACTTGCTCTTCCAGCGCGTCGATAGCCTTGTCGCCCTTGCGGACATTCTCTGCCATCTCGAGGTCGCGGCGTTCCAGCGCCTCGGCACCGTCCAAAATCGACGCCTCGACCAGACCGCCCATCTTCATAAGCATGGCCTGGATGGCTTCGAGATCCCGGTCAAAAACTGACGCGATATGGGGATCGTTCATGTGTCTTCGTGCTCCCTACCCGATCCGGCCGGTGATGTAGCTTTCGGTCCGGCTGTCATCGGGGTTCGTGAAAATCTTGCCTGTCTCGCCATATTCGACGAGGTCGCCAAGGTGGAAAAATGCGGTTTTCTGGCTGACACGTGCGGCTTGCTGCATCGAGTGCGTGACGATCACCACCGAGAAGTTTTGGCGCAGTTCATCAATCAGTTCTTCGACCTGTGCGGTCGCAATCGGGTCGAGCGCTGAGCACGGCTCGTCCATCAGCAGGACCTCGGGCGCGGTGGCGACCGCACGGGCAATGCAAAGGCGCTGTTGCTGGCCACCGGACAACCCGGTGCCGGGCGCGTCGAGGCGGTCTTTCACCTCATCCCAGATCGCACCGCGGCGTAGAGATTTCTCAACGATTTCATCGAGGTCTGCTTTGTTCTTGGCTAGGCCATGGATGCGGGGGCCATAGGCGACGTTGTCGTAGATCGACTTCGGAAACGGGTTTGGTTTCTGAAACACCATGCCGACTTTGGCGCGCAGTTGAACGGGGTCGACGCGCTTGTCGTAGATGTCTTCTTCATCCAGATGGATGTCGCCGGTCACGCGGCAGATCGGGATCGTGTCGTTCATCCGGTTCAGGCAGCGCAGAAAGGTGGACTTGCCACAACCTGAGGGGCCGATGAAGGCGGTGACGGTTTTGTCTTCGATATCGACCGAGACGTCCTTGATCGCGTGGTTGTCGCCGTAAAAGACGTCAACGCCTTTTGCATGGATCTTGATGTCGTTCATGCCGGTCGTCCGTTCGATAATGCGCATGTCATTCATGGGTGTATCCCCTTTACCACCGGCGCTCAAACCTGCGGCGCAGCAGGATTGCCAGGATGTTCATGCTGAGCAGGAAGATCAGCAGGATGATGATGCCGCCCCAGGCCTTTTCGGTGAAGACCGCGTCGGATCGTGCGGCCCAGTTATAGATCTGGGCTGGCATGGCCGAGTTCGGGCCTTCGAAGCCTTGCATGAAGGTCTCGGGGTAGCGGGCCACGAAGCCCACCATGCCGATCAGCAGAAGCGGCGCGGTTTCTCCAAGTGCCTGTGCCAGACCGATGATTGTACCGGTCAGGATGCCTGGCATGGCCAGTGGCAGCACGTGGTGGAACACGGCCTGCATTTTGGAGGCGCCTACCCCGAGCGCGGCCTCGCGGATCGAGGGCGGCACGGCTTTGAGCGAGGCGCGGGTCGAGATGATGATCGTGGGCAATGTCATCAGGGTCAGGACCAGTCCGCCGACGAGCGGGGCCGATTGCGGCAGGCCCATGAACTGGATGAACACGGCCAGGCCGAGGATGCCGAACACGATGGAGGGTACGGCAGCGAGGTTCGAGATGTTCACCTCGATCAGATCGGTGAAGCGGTTCTTTGGGGCGAATTCTTCCAGATAGATCGACGCGGCCACGCCGATGGGAAGGGAGAGCACCAGCACCACGATCATCATCATAAAGGAGCCAAGGACGGAGGCGCCGATCCCGGCCCCGCCGGCGTTGTCCACGCCCGTGTCCACGCCGGTGATGAAGTTCCAGTCGAAGCTTTGGGTCAGGATGCCTGCGTCCCGCAACGCGTCTGCAAAGTCGAGGTCGCCGGGCATGATAAAGCGATTGCCTTCGCCGATATCGTCGCGGTCGAAGGTGCCTTTGAAATAGCGGTCGACGCGGGATGAGGCCGCCAGTTGGAACCGTGTCGGCTCGCCGATGTCTTGCGGGTTCTCGCGGTAATGCGCCCGGATCGTGCCACCGACCTTGCCGAGGAGGCGCTCGATGCCTTTGTCGTTGAACTCGATCTCGATGCCGCTTTCTTCCAGCCGTTGAGATAAATCCGCGATGAAATAATCCGTGTAGACCCTGGTCTTCAGCATCGCGCTTTCGGCTTCATCGAACTGTTCCTGCGTCAGCGTGAAGTCGATGTTCAGCGTGGCGCGTTTGAACGCTGGGATGCCGTTCGAAAGGATCGCTGTGAGCAACAACACCAGGAACAGCGCACCGGCCACGATGGCGGCAATCCCATAATACTGGAAGCGCTTCTCGGCCCGGTTGCGGGCTGCTGTGCGGGTGTCCGCGTCGGTGAGCGAGCCTTTCCGGACCGGTTCGGCTGGAGCTGCGGTTGCATCGGTCATTCGTACTGCTCCCGATATTTGCGCACGATGTAGAGGGCGAAGACATTCAGGCCGAGGGTGATGACAAAGAGCGCTGTTCCAAGGGCGAAGGCCACAAGCGCTTCCGGCGAGGCAAAGTCACTGTCGCCGGTGAGCTGGCTGACGATCTTGGCAGTCACGGTTGTCATCGCCTCAAACGGGTTGAGCGAAAGCTTGGCGGCGGCCCCTGCCCCGAGCACGACGATCATCGTCTCGCCGATGGCGCGGCTGGCGGCGAGAAGGATCGCCCCGACGATGCCCGGTAAGGCCGCGGGGAGCACCACTTGGCGGATGGTCTCCGACTGCGTCGCGCCGAGCCCATAGGACCCGTCACGCATCGCCTGAGGCACCGCATTGATGATGTCGTCGGAAAGTGAGCTGACAAACGGGATGAGCATCACGCCCATCACAAGCCCCGCGGTGATGACGGCTGTGCCGCCCGACATCCAGCCCACGGTATCCTTGCCGAAGACCGAGACCAGGAACGGGCCGACGGTCAGCAGGGCGAAGAGGCCGTAAACGATGGTTGGGATGCCTGCGAGCACCTCCAGCATCGGCTTGGCGATAGAGCGTACGCGTGGTGTGGCGTATTCCGAGAGATAGATCGCCGCAAAGAGCCCGATGGGAACAGCCACCAGCAGTGCGACGAGCGAGATGTAGAATGTGCCCCAGAGGAGCGGCAGGATGCCCAACTCCGAGGCCCCTCCCCGCCCGGAGAAGCTCGGGTTCCAGACGGTGCCGAAGAAGAAATCGGTGATGTTGTAGAGGCGGAAGAACTCGAAGGTATTGAAGATCAACGAGAACAGGATGCCGATTGTCGTCAGGATGGCGATGCAGGCGGCGCCGATCAGCAGCAGGGTGATCCCCTGCTCGACCGTGTTGCGCGCCCGGAAAGTCTTGTGCGTTTTGGTGTAGGAAACACCGAAACCGACGATGGCGGCCAACAGCACCGCCGCCCACATGGCGAAAGTGCCGGTGCGCGCCATGGCGCGGTAGTCCTGCGCGGCGGCCAGCACAAATGACTGAATGTTGGAGCCAAGCGCGACACCCACCTCGCCCAGCCGTTCGCGGACATTGGTGAAATCGGTGCGCATGCCATCGACGGCTTCACGCGTCATGCCGCCTTCCGACACCAGAATGTCGAGCCCTTCCGCGACACGGCGCACATCGCTCATGACGAGGCTGCGGTTCTGACCGTCGGAAATCGCGCTGTCAGGGATTTGCCCGGAGACAGACATATCGATGAAGATCGGCTGCGCGATCAGCCAGACAATCAAAAGCCCGAAAGCAGGCGTCATCACGGACAAAGCGACATTGTAGCCGTAAAACGAAGGAAGAGAGTGCAATCCGCGCGGATCACCCCCGTTTGACGCGATGGCGCGCGCCCGTCCCGCGACATAGCCGATGGCGGCCAGTGCCAGGACGATCAGTATCAGCCAATAGACGGGCATGCCCCCTCGCCTTTGATCGTTGTCGTGTGGAAAAGTTTCAAACGCATGGATGAGAGGGGCGATGTGTCCGCCCCTCTCGAATTTGGCAGGGCTTAGGACCCGGAGCCCATCGTCTCTTCGTTTTCGATGGCCATCTGGGTGTTCACCAGTTCCGGATCAGCGACGAGGCCGTACTGGGCCAGCGGGCCGTCGGGGCCAGCGATTTCGTCAGCGACGAAGAACGAGGCGAACTCTTTCAGACCCGGGATCACGCCGATATGTGCGCCCTTGATGTAGAAGTAGAGCGGACGCGAGACCGGGTACTCGCCGGAGGCGATGGTTTCGGTCGACGGAGCGATGCCGCTCATGGTGCCAACCTTCAGCTTGTCCTGGTTGTTCTCGTAGAACGCCAGTCCGAAGATGCCGACACCGTTCGGGTTGGCGTCGATGCGTGCGAGCGTCTCGGTGTAGTCGCCGTCGATGTCGACCGAGCGGCCGTCTGCGCGCAGGTTCATGCAAGCGTCTTCCGCGTCGTCTTCCGACATGCCGCCATCGATCATGGCCTGCATCGCGCCGGTGGCTTCGCAGCCCGCCAGAACAACCTTTTCTTCGAACACTTCACGTGTGCCGTGCTTGGTGCCCGGAGGGAAGGCGATGATGTCAACGGCCGGCAGGTCCGGGTTGAACTCGGCCCACTGGGTGTACGGGTTGTCGACGATCTGACCGTCAACCAGCACCTGATCGCTCAGCGCGTTGAAAATGTCGGCCGGCTCAAACGCGGTGAAGGCCGGGCCGTCGATCTGGCTGGCGAAGACGATGCCGTCATAGCCGATGCGCACTTCGATGATGTCGCTCACACCGGCCTCGGCGCAGGCTGCGATTTCCTTTTCGCGGATGGCGCGCGATGCGTTCGCGATGTCGATGGTGTTTTCACCAACGCCTTCGCAGAACCGCTTGAGGCCAGCCGAAGAACCGCCCGATTCAACCACGGGTGTCGGGAAGTCGAAGTTCTCGCCGAAAAGCTCGGCGACGATGGATGCGTAAGGCAGCACTGTGGACGAACCAGCGACCTGTACCTGGTCACGGGCCGCAGCAGCCGTTGCGGACACAGCAATGATCGCCAGTGCAGAGGCGGTCAGTTTTGCGTTCAGCATGAGATGTCATCTCCTAAGTTTTGGATGGACCGCCCCACGCGGCCCTTGGCGGCTCACTAGAGTGCCGCCGCTATGCTTTTGTGACAGTTACGTAACAGTTTTATGACAGTGACGCGGGGTTACCCGCGCAGAGTTCCGGCACGCATCGCGCGAACGGGAAGAATGACTGAAAAAGTGCTGCCTTTTCCCAATTCACTTTGGATTCTCAGGCGTCCGCGATGCCGGTTGATGATGTGTTTGACGATC
Organism: Pseudomonadota bacterium; assembly: GCA_038532095.1. Classification (GTDB taxonomy): domain Bacteria; phylum Pseudomonadota; class Alphaproteobacteria; order Rhodobacterales; family Rhodobacteraceae; genus JAJDOD01. Next base: position 8,372 of record JBCBBB010000071.1, on the reverse strand, counting down.
GCAAGACCAAGGCCTGTGCCCCCCATTTCGCGGGATCGATGGGTGTCGATGCGATAGAATCGCTCCGTCAGGCGGGGAATATGAACAGAATCGATTCCCTCGCCGGTATCTTCAACGGTCAGAACAAGCGCATCCTGCCGAAGAACCGGGTGATTGTCCTGCATCTTCACGTTGACGCGCACGTCTGAGCCTTCGGGAGAATACTTGATGGCATTCTCAACCAGGTTTGAGATGACCTGACTGAGCTGATCCGCGTCGCCGGGTATCAAAACCTCATCTTCCGGGAAATCAGTGAAGAGATGAACGCCTTCGTTCTCTGCCAGCGATCCCAACGTATGCAGCACAGATCGGATGAGGCCCGTGAAATCCACCGGGTCCGTCGGGCGGACACGCTCTTCCGCCTCAACACGGCTGAGCGACAGAAGATCCGCCACAAGCCGGTTCATGCGACTGGCTTCCTTGCCCATGATATCAAGGAAACGGGCCCGGGCCTCCGCATCGTCGCGTGCGGCGCCCCCGAGCGTTTCGATGAATCCCATCAAGGCGGTCAGCGGTGTCCGCAACTCGTGGCTGACATTGGCCACAAAATCCCGCCGCATCTGGAACGCTTCTTCCATGGCGGTGCGATCCTCAAAGGAAATGAGCACGCGCCCGTCTGGCAATCCGGCACAGGTGGCTTGCAGAGTGATGTCGCGCCGGGCTTCGGTGGTGAGATATTGCGCCTTGATTGTTTTTGCCTGGGCAATCGCCCGCTCCACGGCATCGAGGAGCGTCGGCTGGCGCAGAACGGTGATGTAGTGTCGGCCGGTCATAGCGTCCCCGAAGAGGGCTTTTGCGCCGGTGTTTGCCGGGCCAATACGACCGGACCGGTCGACCAGAATGGCCGGAATCGGGATGGCTTCAACGAGGTCTTGCGACATGGGCTACACGGATGAGTTTCGACTGTGTCCGGCTTAAAGCAGGGTTTTGGCAGTTTGAACCGACAATTGTCGCAGGGGCATTGCGTCTCACAAAAATTATTATAGGTTGAAAATGGGATTGGTTTTCAACTTATGAATGTTTAAGGGGCTCGAATGGAAGGAAAGGCATTTGGAAGGTGGACATTTCAAGGGGTTACGACTGACCATGAGCGGTCCCCCTTGGTAAAGGCGATCGTCGTCGGGGACCCCCATGAGTGGGAGCAGCAGGGGCATTCACTGCCTGCCGAAGGTTTGGCCTTTGTCGGGTTTCACGACGTGACGCAGGAGACCTTGGATCATTATCAGCCAAGTGTCATTTTCTCGCCGTTGTTGGCCAAGAACTTTGATTGCATTGATTTGGCTGTCCTTTTGAACAGCCTTGGATATTCCGTTGAATATCAAGCGCTTGCCGTAGGTGTTCCAAAGCCGGAGCTGATTGAACGTGAAGTGCGACAATTATGTACGCAGCTGAAGTTCCGGATCGTGGAAGCGGCCTAACCCAAGGGCTTTAGGTTTTCGCGAAAGGCCCGCATACGCGTTTGGTAATGCTTGGCTGACTGAAGGTTGCTGGCTTTCTGTTCGGCCGTGGTCTCACGGATGACCTTTCCGGGCATACCCATGACCAGACTGCCATCGGGGATCTCTTTGCCCTCGGTGACAAGGGCCCCTGCCCCAATCAGGCAGCCTTTGCCAATCTTTGCCCCATTCAGAACAGTGGCGCCCATGCCGATCAGGCTGCCCGCGCCAATGCTGCATCCGTGCAGCATGGCCTTGTGGCCGATGGTGCAGTTTTCGCCGATCGTGCAGGGAAATCCGGGATCGGTGTGAATGACCGTCTGCTCCTGTAGGTTCGTGCCTGCCCCGATGCGAATGGGTTCATTGTCACCGCGCAAAACGGACCCGAACCAAACCGACACACCGGACCCGAAGGACACATTGCCGATCACGTGTGCGCCAGGGGCGATCCAGACATCACCATCTTCCGGCAGGCTCGGTGTCAGGTCGCCAAAGGCGTAGAGTGTCATATGTCCCCCTCGAACTCGGATTGCAGGTGCCGGACGTGTTCGACCAAACCGGGTTGCTGACTGGCGCGCAGGCGTTCGGCTGTCACGATGGTTTTCAGCTTCTCTTCCGTTGCGTTCAGATCATCGTTGACCAGCACGTAGTTGTAGCCATCCCAATGGCTGATTTCATCCCAACTGCGGTTCATCCGACGGGAAATGACGTCGGCACTGTCTTGCCCGCGGCTTTCGAGGCGCCGTCGCAATTCGGCAATCGAGGGGGGCAGGAGGAAGATCGACAGTACGCTTGAGGCGAGCGCACTCTTCTGGATTTGCTGCGCGCCCTGCCAATCGATGTCGAAGAGAACGTCATGCCCGTTGGAGATTGCGGCGTCCACCGGGCCCAAAGGGGAACCATAGAAGTTTCCAAAGACATGCGCATGCTCGAGCATCTCGCGGTCATGCACCATGCGCTTGAAGGTGGCTTCATCGACAAAGTGGTAATCCTGTCCGTCCACCTCGCCCGGGCGCGCCGCGCGGGTGGTGGCAGACACCGAAAACTGGATGTCGCTGTCCCACGCGCGCAGCCGTTTTGCGAGCGTGGACTTCCCGGCACCGGAAGGTGAGGACAATATGATAAGGAGGCCGCGTCGGGTCATTCGATGTTCTGCACTTGCTCGCGCATCTGATCGATCACAGTCTTCAGGTCAAGCCCGATGGTGGTCAGCGCGCTGGATTGCGCCTTTGAGCACAGCGTGTTGGCTTCCCGGTTGAACTCTTGCATCAGGAAATCAAGCTTGCGGCCAACCGGACCTTCGGTGGCCAGAAGGTCATGCGCCGCATCGATATGAGCGCGCAACCGGTCGAGTTCCTCGGCGACATCTGTTTTGACGGCGATCAGGGCAAGCTCCTGCGTCAGGCGGGCCTCATCCGGCATGTCACCGCCGTCGAGCAGCTTTGCAAGGGCACGTTCCATCGCGGCTTTCTGAGCCGCTTCGCGATCGCCCAGAGTATCTTCTGCCGCTTTGGTCAGGCGTGCGATTTCGCTGATCTGTTCGGAGATTACTGCGGCCAGCGCGGCACCTTCGCGGGCGCGATCGGCGAGGAAGGCGTCAAGGCATGTGTCGAGACTGGCCAGGATCGGCGCTTTGAGTGCCGATATCTCTGCCGCCGCCGTGTCCACCTGTTCCATCACGCCGCGCATCGTGGCGATGTCAGCCGGGGAGACCGGCGTTGTCGCGAGCCCTGCGGCCCCGGCCGCCTCGGCCACCTGTTGGAGGGTTTCCACAGCCTGCGCCAAGGCGCTGTCGTTTAAGGCGAAGGTGGCGGTGGCCTCGTCCCGGCTCAGCTTCATCTGAACGGTGACGTTGCCACGTCCGAGCCGGGCTTGCAGGCGTTTGCGAAACTCCGGTTCGAGCCCGTCGACATCCGGCACTCTGAAGCGCAAGTCCAGCGAGCGGCCGTTGACGGCCCGGATATCCGCTGTCCAACTCCAGCCTTCGACGCTGCCTTGCGTCGCGGCGAAGCCGGTCATCGACATTACTTTTGAACCCATTCCGCCTCTGTCCCCATTAACCTTCAATTGCGAATTCCGAAGCAATTGCGACCGATATGTGGCAGAAATCTGTTCGTGGGGAAAGAGAGGCAGCCGAACCGGCTGATATGGTGGAAGAATGAGTACAGGTCACGATCAACCGCATGACGGTAACGTTTTGCCGATGGCACAGCGTGCGCGCGCCTCGGCCAAGATCGACCGCGTTGAAAGCTATTGGAACACCATCCGGGGCAACCGGCTTGTGCCGTCCCGTTGCGAGATTGATCCGCGTGGTCTTGACGGTGTGCTGGGCCATGCGTTCATTCTTGAGCGGATCACCGGCGGGCTGGCGCGGTTCCGGATTGCGGGATCGCATCTGAGCGATCTGACCGGGTTGGAACTGCGGCAGATGCCGATTTCCGCGCTCTTTCTGCCGGGATCGCGGGATATCTTGTCAGAGGCGCTGACGGCGGTGTTTGACGAACCCGCACAGGTTCGGATGACCATATCGTCCCCCGGCAGTTTCGGGCGTGACGCCCTTACGGGGGAATTGACGTTGCTGCCCCTTCGTAGCGATTTGGGCGATGTGGACCGTGTTTTGGGGGGCATCGTGCTTGATGGCCGGATTGGCCGCACACCGCGCCGGATGGAAATCCTGAGCCAGTCGCGGAAGAGTTTGACGGGATATGCGGGACCTATGCATGGCGGTGACGTCGCAAGCCCCGAGCAACCCGTTATTCCGCGTACGTTGACAACGAAGGTCAAGCCGGACGCACCTACAAAAGTGGCTCGCGGTCATCTGACACTGGTTGTGTCCAACGATTGATGCTGTGGCCCTATTCGGCGGCCATGAAGATTGAAGGCGGCGCGACATAGCGACGATCGCGAAAGCGCGCCACTTCTGCCAGCCGTCGTTCGTCGTGAATGATCAATGTGCGACGGTCGAGCGTCACAAGCCCTTCGCGGCGCAATTGCATGATCTGCCGGTTCACATGCACCACCGAGAGGCCCAGCAAATCAGCGACGACGGTCTGCGTGATCGGGAAATCGACCCGCCCTTCCATCATCGCTGTGTGGCGTTGACGGCTGTAGATATCCAGCAGGAAACTGCAAACCCGCTCATAGGCTGTCATGCGGCCAAGGCGCAGGATTTGATCATGCGCCTGTGTCAGTTGGCGCGAGAGATACTCGTTCAAACCGGAGGCAATCCCGCGATTGCGCGCGGAAACCCGGTTCAGCGATGAGACCTCGATTTCACCGATTTCGCACGGCGTGACGGCAGTGACATCGCAGATGGAGGCCCCGGCCCCATCCTGATGCAAGCCGACGACATCTCCGGGAAGGGCGAAGTCAATGATCTGCCGGCGTTCGCTGTCGAGCAGCTGGCTCCGCATTGCCCAGCCCTTGATCAGGATACGCACATGCGTGACGCGCTCGCCTTCCTGAACGAGTGGTCGTCCCCGACCGACAAATCTATGCAAAACAGAGACTTGGCGCAGCGCGTCCCGATCCTCGTCCGAGAGATGGTGCATCCCGGCGCCCAAGACTGAGATGGCCGAATCCTCAAAACGTTGGGTGCCGCGAAATTGTTGTGTCATGCCGTCGCCTCCACTGCCGGTACAGTGTAAACGCAGCGAACGGGGTTAAAGTTCCGTTAGCCCGTGGCGCCTTTCTCAAAAAGCCCCGTCAAAGCGCGGCTGACGAGGCGCGAAACGCGGGGGCGCTTGTCATCTGAGAATGGAACGGGGCGGCACACTTCCATCGCGGCGACGCCGACGCGTGCACTCAGGGCGCCGTTGACCAGCCCTTCCCCAAACCGCCGGGATATCTTGCCAAGAAGGTGCCCTCCCCCGAGAGAGCCGAGCAGATCGTCGCCGACGGCAACCGCGCCGGTTGCCACAAGGTGGGTGATCACCGCGCGCGTCAGGCGCCAACTGCCAAGCGTACCTGCGCGCCCCCCGTAGATCTGCGCGATCTGGCGGATCATGCGCAGATTGGCGGTGAGCGCCGCGATCACGTCGGCGAAGGCGAGCGGCACCAGGGCCGTGACCACGGCCACCTGGCGGGCGGCGGCTTCGACCTCACGTTCGGCCATTGCATCGAGGGGCGCGAGCAACTGGTCTTCGATGGCCAACAACACGGTGTCGGCATCAAAGCTTTCGTCTATGGTTTGCTCAAGGCGGGAGGCGCCCCAAGTCATGTCGGAGCGGGATTTGTAAAAGCTCATGAGCGTCTTTGCGAAGCCGCGCGCGCGCGCCAAATCTGCGGTTGAACGGATATCCGCAGCCTCGCGGTGAAATCGATCCACACGGTTGAGCCGTGCCAAGGCTCCTAACTCGCGCAAAATGATGGCCAAGCAGACGATCACAAACAGACCCAGGAGCGCAATGGCTGCGGCTGCCAGCACCGGGCTGCGCGCCACGAGACTGGTCAGGAAGTCGTAAGCCGCCACCCCGGACAGGAACAGGATCAGCGTGAGCAGTAACCGCCAAAACCACGCCGCAAGGCGCGAGCGTGGGCGCGAAGCGAGGGTTGCCAATGTCTGCATGGCCTGGCCGGTTGGCGCGGCCGCGACCTCGGCCACGGGGGGCGCGTCGGCGGGCGACGGTGTCTCGGCGGTGTCGAGATCGATCAGTACGGGACGGTCAGCCATGCGTCTCTCCTTACCTCAGCCGGTCGCCGATCAGAAACTCGGCGGCCCGGTCGAGCCGGATATGGGGCGGGCCATCCCCCGGCTTCAATGACACCTCCTGCGGCGCGAAGCCCTCGATGCTGTATTCGGCATCCAACCATGCCTCTTTGCCGGACCGGGCCGGGTTGAGAAGCTTGGAGGGATCGTCCGGCAAGCGGCCGGGATACATGGCGACAGGTTTGCCAGTGCTGAGCAAATTGCCGCGGACCACGTCCAATGCGCGTCCGCCCTGCTCGATCTGGTCTTCTGTCGTTGTGCGCAATGAGGCGATGGATAGGGCTTCGGTGTCCGCCCCGGCAAAATCGGCGCGGGCGCGGGCATCGGTGAGCACGGCATCGGCGATTGCCGTGAGTTGCGGGTGCTGGCTGTGGTGCAGGTGGTCGGCTTTGGTGGCGGCGAAGAGGATCTTCTCGACCCGCTTTCCAAGAAAGATCTGCCGCAGGAAGTCGTTCCGACCGGGGCGGAACGTGGCGAGAATGTCGGCCAGCGATTGGCGCATGTCTTCCACGGCGGCCGGGCCAGCATGGATGGCACCCAACATGTCGACCAGAACCACCTGCCGGTCGATCCGCGCAAAGTGCTCGCGGAAGAACGGTCGGACGACTTCACGCTTATAGGCTTCGAAGCGTCGCTCGAACTCCCGCGCCAGCGACCCGCGCGGGGCTGAGCCGGGCGCCAGCGGAGCAAAGGTGAGAACCGGCGAGCCCTTGAGGTCGCCGGGCATCAGGAACCGGCCTGGTGTGCAATTCGACAGGCCGGACTGGCGCAATGCGGCGAGCGCGTCCGTGTAATCCTGTGCCAGGGCCTGCGCGGTCGGTTCATCCAGTTTCGCGCTGCCTTCTGTTGTGCTAAGCCTGTCGCGGAACTTTTGCATCTCCGCGCGTGCGCCGAACCGCGCGAGGACGGCGTCGGACCAGTCACGGTAGCTTTGATCGAGCAAGCCGAGGTCGAGGAGCCACTCGCCCGGGTAATCGACGATGTCCAGATGAATGGTGTTTGCGCCTTGAAACCCGGCCAGGAGGCCATTGGGGCGGACACGGAAGGACAAACGCAACTCGCTGATGCCGCTTGTGCTTTCCGGCCAATGCGGGTTGCGCCCGGTCATGGCCGCCAGGTGATCTTCGAACCGGAAGCGTGGAACGGTGTTGTCGGGTTGGGGTTGCAGCCAAACGGTTTCAATCCGCCCCTCTGCCGCGGCGCGCAGCGCGGGCATGCGGCCCCGGTTGATCAGGTTGGCGGCCAGTGACGTGATGAAAACGGTCTTTCCCGCCCGGCTCAAGCCTGTGACACCGAGCCGGATCACGGGTTCGAAAAACGCCTCACTCACTGTTTTTACGGTGGTTTCGACGCCGCGTGTCAAGCCGTCTGCAATGTCTCCGAGTATCACGTGCTGCCCTCTTGCCTTGTCCCTACATAGGCAGGTGCGCCGCGTTGCACCAGCGGGGGCAGAAAATGCGCATTTTCTGCAACGATTTCTGCCCAGAAATCAGACCCCCTTCCCGCCCGAGCCGCCCTTGCCTATAAGCGGTGCGGCGAAGGAGGCGGCGATGCGCAAGGCGACCATCACCCGCAAGACGGCGGAAACCGATATCACGGTCGAGATCGATCTCGACGGCACTGGCACGTTCGACAACCAGACCGGTGTCGGGTTCTTCGATCACATGCTGGACCAGTTGGCGCGGCATGCCTTGATCGATATGACCGTTCGCGCTTCGGGCGATCTGCATATCGATGATCACCACACGGTGGAGGATACGGGTATCGCCCTCGGGCAGGCCCTGACCGAGGCGCTGGGCGACAAGCGCGGCGTTCGCCGCTATGGTGCGTGCCTTTTGCCGATGGATGATGCGCTTGTCCGCACGGCTCTGGATCTGTCTGGGCGTCCGTTTCTGGTGTGGAATGTCGCGTTGCCGACAGCCAAGATCGGCACGTTTGACACGGAGCTTGTGCGTGAGTTCTTTCAGGCGCTCTCCACCCATGGCGGCATCACACTGCATGTCGATGCCTTGCATGGCGTGAACAGCCACCACATCGCGGAAGCGGCTTTCAAATCCGTGGCACGCGCCTTGCGTGAGGCGGTGGAGGTCGATCCGCGCAAATCGGATGCGATCCCCTCGACCAAGGGCGCGCTTTAAACGAATGCGCGGGGGTGCTGCCCCCCGCCCCTCCGGGATATTGGTACCGAG
>JBCBBB010000070.1:0-15886 GCA_038532095.1 Pseudomonadota bacterium | reverse complement strand
CCTATTCTTCTTCGACGCCGTATTCGCGATCGAGACGGTTCATCCGCCAGGCGTAGAAAAAGATCAGCGCGAGGAAGACGAGGATTGAGCCTTGCTGGGCAAACCAGAAACCAAGGTCGGTGCCGCCAACAGGAATACCCGACAGCATCGGACGCAGCACGATGCCGAAGCCAAAGGACACGACCGCCCAAATGACGAGGCACCAGGTGATGATGCGGATATTTTTCGACCAATAGCCGACATCGTCCTCCTTTGCCGCTGCTCGTTGCTTGATTGTTTCATCCACCATAGGGGACACCTCCTCCAGAGTTGTTCAAAGTCACTTAAGTTCCTGACCGGCTCCTCCCGGCCTAAGTTCACTGTGCCGTCAGCGCTTTCCGGACGAGGTCCGACAGCGTGGCTGCAATACTCTCGATGGAGCCCATGGCATCGACGGATCGAAGGGCCTCCCTCTGAGCGTAGTAGTGGATAAGCGGCGCAGTCTTACCTTGATATGAATCAAGGCGTGACATGGCCGTCTCGGCGTTGTCATCCGCGCGCCGGGTCATGTTGGTCGACCCGCAATTGTCGCAAACCCCTGATATCTTTGTGGGTTTCAGGTCATCATGATAGCCCTCACCGCAATCCGCACAGGTGAAACGCCCTGCAACGCGGTGCACCATTTTCACCGGCTCCACCTCAAGCGAGATTGCGGCGGCGATGCTCTGGCCACTCTCAGACAGCAGCGTATCAAGCGCCTCCGCCTGTTCCGTCGTGCGCGGGAAGCCATCGAGGATGACTCCGTTGGCGCAATCCGGGTCTGACATGCGGTCGCGCAGAATGGCGATGACGATGTCATCCCCCACCAAGCCACCAGCTTCCATAACGGATTGCGCCTGCCGCCCGGCCTCGGTGCCCGCAGCCACAGCCGCGCGCAGGAGGTCACCGGTCGAAAGTTGCACAAGGCCAAACGTGTCTTCGAGCATCCGGGCTTGCGTGCCCTTGCCCGCGCCCGGAGGCCCGAGCAGGATCAAAACAGGCGCCGTTGTCGGCGTGAGCGATCCGTCCATTACACATCCCTCCGGTTCATGCGATGTGCGATCAGATCATCGACCACCGACGGATCGGCGAGTGTCGACGTGTCACCCAGCGCGCCGAAATCGTCTTCGGCAATTTTGCGCAAGATACGGCGCATGATCTTGCCCGAGCGTGTCTTCGGAAGGCCGGGCGCCCATTGGATCAGATCGGGTTTGGCGATCGGGCCAATCTCGGACCGAACCCAGGTTTCCAGCTCCTTGCGCAATTCCTCGGTGGGCTCTTCACCCCCCATCAGCGTGACATAGGCATAGATACCCTGCCCTTTCACATCGTGCGGATATCCAACCACCGCGCTCTCGGCGACTTTGACATGGGCGACCAGCGCGCTCTCGATCTCGGCTGTGCCCATCCGGTGGCCCGAGACATTGATCACGTCATCGACGCGACCAGTGATCCAGTAATCACCGTCCTCATCGCGACGGCAGCCATCGCCCGAGAAATAGTAGCCCTTGTAATCGCCGAAATACGTCTTCTCAAAGCGCTCATGATCGCCCCAGACCGTGCGCATCTGACCGGGCCAGCTGTCGGCGATGCAAAGCACGCCTTCGACGCCGTTGCCTTCGATGACCTCACCGCTGGTCGGCTCCAGAACGACGGGCTGCACGCCAAAGAATGGCTGCTGCGCCGCGCCCGGCTTCAGCTTAGTCGATGGCAGCGGCGTCAGCATGTGACCACCGGTTTCCGTCTGCCAGAACGTATCGACGATGGGGCAGCGCCCTTGGCCCACAACCTCATTGTACCAGTTCCAGGCCTCGGGATTGATCGGCTCACCAACAGAACCCAAAACGCGCAGGTCCGAGAGATCGTGCTTCTCAACCCACTCATTGCCCTTGCCCATCAGCGCACGAATGGCCGTTGGCGCCGTGTAGAACTGGTTCACCTTGTGCTTTGCACAGACTTCCCAGAAACGACCGGCATCGGGGAAAGTCGGCACACCTTCGAACATGATCGTGGTCGCACCATTGGCGAGCGGGCCATAGACGATGTAGCTGTGGCCGGTGACCCAGCCCACATCCGCGGTGCACCAGAAGACATCGCCATCGCGATAGTCGAACGTGTACTGGTGCGTCATCGACGCATAAACAAGATAGCCGCCGCTCGTGTGCACCACACCTTTGGGCTGTCCGGTCGAGCCTGAAGTATAGAGGATGAATAATGGATCCTCCGCCCCCATCTCGACCGGCGCACACACCTCAGACGCCTCTTCCATCAACGCAAGACAATCGTGGTCATGCTCCGTCCAAGTGGTCTGAGTACCCGTGCGTTTCACGACCAGGCACTGCACGCCTTCCTTGCAGTGCAACAGGGCCGTGTCACAGTTTGATTTCAGGTGAGTTTCTCGTCCGCCTCGGGGCGCATGGTCTGCGGTGATGACAAGCTTGGCATCGCAGCCATTGATGCGCGCCCCGAGGGCGTCCGGGGAGAAACCGGCAAAAACGATAGAGTGAATGGCCCCGATCCGCGCGCAGGCGAGCATGGCATAGGCCGCCTCCGGGATCATGGGCAGATAGATGACAACCCGGTCGCCCTTTTCGACGCCGAGGTCTTTCAGAACGTTCGCCATCCGGCACACTTTGTCGTGCAGATCGCGGTATGTGATATGAAGCGCGTCTTCCGTTTGCGGATCATCCGGCTCCCAGATGATCGCCGTCTGATCACCGCGCGTTTCCAGATGCCGGTCGATGCAATTGGCCGCCACGTTGAGGGTGCCGTCCTCAAACCAGCGAATGTCGATATTGCCCGGCTCGAAGGAGGTGTTCTTCACCTTCGTATAGGGTTTGATCCAATCCAAGCGCTTGCCTTCAGCGCCCCAAAAGCCCTCCGGATCGATAACGGATGCTTCGTAAAGACGCGTATAGTCGTCCTGTGAGATTTGGGGTGTGTCAGCGATGCTTGACGCAATATCGGTCTGGGACAGCAGAACATTCATGGTGATATGGTTCCTCCTCAAAAGAGCGCCACGCGGAAATCGGAAAGCGGGAGCGCTTGGAGGCCACCATAGGCCGCAATGTAAAGTGATGGGTGGTATCTCTGGTTTACTTACGTTTTCTTGTAAACTAATTTCTAAACAAAAAGTAAAAATTGAAAACTATTTTACATCAGTTCAATTTTCTGATTGTTTTCCAAAGCCTAGAATGCACGCGCGAAGCCATGTTAGCGCAGACATTGTATGCAAATGTATGCCGAAATGATCATAAGTTAAGACCTCGGCTCTGCGACAAATTGTCAACCAAGCCTGACAGCTCTCATTTCCGTGAGAATCGGCACCGTCCTCACACCGCCGAAAACAGCAATGCCGCGCCCCCGGCCAGAACCGGGATGGGCAGCGTCACGGCGACACGTCGCATCAGGAAAGACGGGCCCAGTAAGGAAAGCTCCTCCGCGATCACTTTGGTCACCGCAAAAAGCGCCCAGGATGTCAGGTAAGCCACCATCGCGGGCGTCGTCGCGCCCGCCTGCATCGCACCGGCCGCAAGCGCGAAACTCACAAAGGCCCCGCCAGGCGTGATCACGCCGAGAGCCGTTCCAAGAAGAACGCCCTGAAACCCGGATGTATCGCCCAGATAGGCGCGCACCGTGTCTTCGGGCAGCAACTCGGCAAAAAGCCCGGCAGAAATCAGCGCCACGGTCAGTCGCGGCCCGTTGACCACAATCATCCGCCAAACCCCGGCATAGGCTTCGCGGCGGCGCGCATCGGTCTCCAACCGCTGCCAGACCCAGGCGGCCAGCGCCAAAAGAACCAGGGTGCCAATGACGATGTTCATCTGAACACCCGCGCGGTCAGCCATCCGGCCAAGATCGGCAACGGCAAACATATCGCGACGCGCAGCAACACGAAGTCGATATGCAGAAACGACATCTCCCAAATGAGCGTGCGGTTCAGGCCATAAAGGCTCCAAGCCGTCACAAACGTCACGACGACGGCCAGCTTCGCCCCCGCCGCCAAAAGGCTTGCGGCAATGGGAAAGATCATCATCGGGCCACCCGGCACGACGGCACCGGCCAACGCGGCGATAACAAGCCCGCGCATCCCGCTTTCCTCACCCACCCAGCGCAGCAGCTGCGCTCTTGGCACAAGGATCGGCAGAGCCGCAGCGACGAAGAAGCCGCAGAGGATCTTCGGCGTCAGCACCACCAAAAACCCGAGATAGGACAGTGCGATCTCGACCACCCGGCCGGGCCCTTTCAGATAAGCCACAGCCACGGCGGCGCTGAGCGCAATGACCAGCAACACGACGAATGACGTGTCGAACGCTTTCTGACGCCCGAATTCGGGCGCAGGCTTGGGTGTTTCTTTCGCTACGGTCACACGGAGCCCGTCGATGCGGTTAGGGATGGAGTTCCGCCTCTCTGAACCCGCCCTGCACAAACTGCAATCGGCTTTCGCGGCTCGGAGCTCATTTTCACGTTTCCGACACGGTTTTGCCCTTTGCGGACATCATTCCGAGGTTAGCGATTTTGCAGAGAAGACAGATACCGGACCATCTTTTGACTGACACCGCATTTCAAACACTCCTCTCACGGCTGGAACGCGCGCCCGACAAGGTCATGGTGCGCCTTGCCGTGATCCGGCGCGCTGTGGACTTGAAACTGGACAGCCGCGCGCTGGAGCTTGCCTTCGACCTCACGCCGGAACAGGTCCCAAACGACGATGATCGCCGCCTTGTGGCTGGCGTGTTCGCCACAGCCGGCCTGTCGGATGATGCCGCAATTTGGTACAGTGACACGCTTGATGATCAAAAGGCCGAGCCGACAGAACCAACGCCGATCATGGCCGCCGAAACCGCCTTTGATGAAATCGAGGCGGAACTCGAAGACGACATCGCAGCAGCGGAGGAGCGGCCCGAAGACGAAACTGAAGCCAACGAGAACGTCGTGAGCCTGCATGTCGTTGGGCGAAACGCGCCCGAAACCGGCAGCGAGGCAGAGCAGATGACCTTCGCCGACGTGGGCGGTTTGGACAACGTCAAACGCGATATCGAACGACGGATCATCGCCCCTTTCAAACAATCGAGCCTGCTCTCCCGGTTCAAAAAGAAATCCGGTGGCGGCGTTTTGATGTACGGCCCGCCGGGCTGCGGCAAAACCATGATCGCAAGAGCCACAGCTGGCGAGTGCGGCGCGCGGTTTCAGGCGGTTGCGATCTCCGACATTCTCGACCCGTATTGGGGCGTCGCCGAACAGCGCCTCTCTGCCATCTTCGAAAAAGCCCGGAACGCCACGCCGACCATCCTGTTTTTTGATGAGATCGACGCACTCGGCGCCAAACGCACCGGCAACGTGGCCAGCCATGTCTCCCAGATGGTCAGCCACTTCCTGGCAGAGATGGACGGCGTGAAACAGCGCAATGACGGGGTCCTCATCCTCGCCGCAACAAACATCCCCTGGTCGATGGACAGCGCGTTCCTGCGCCCCGGGCGATTTGACCGGCTGTTCTTCGTGCCGCCGCCCGACGCGCCTGCCCGCGAAGCGATCCTCAAGCTTGAAATGGCGGACCGGCCCGCGCAATCAAACCTGAACTTCCGTGGCATCACACAGGCCACATCAGGCTATTCTGGCGCCGACCTGGCGCAAATCGTTGAGTTCGCCGCCGATGAAGCCATCGACGCCACGCTGAAACAGGGCCAGGAAGTGCCCATTGATCAGTCCATGCTGGAGCTTGCCGCAGGAAACGTGCGGGCCTCGACCATCGACTGGCTGACGACCGCGCGCAACCACGCAACCTATTCGAACGAAAGCGGGCGCTATGACGATGTGCTCGACTTCCTCAAGAAACACGGGCGCGGCTGATGGCAACGATCATCGACAATACCCTACCGGGGGCCAAGCCTCAAAAGATCACACAACCCTATGTGATCTGGATCGCGTCCGTTCTGGCCGGTCCGATCTTCGGTGCCTACTGGCTATACCGGAACGCGCAGTATTTGGGTTGCCACGATGTGAAACGGCAAGGGCAGGTTCTGCTCATCGCCGTCCTCTTCTGTGCCCCAATGCTCGCCCTGATCGACTTCATCAAGGACAGCTTTGACACTGGAAGCTTCGAACGGCTGGGCAACCATATGCTGCTCAATGTGGTTCTGCTCGTGCTCATCGTGGTGCCCGGATACTGCTACAACCGGCAGTGCAAGATGTTTCATCTCCACGCCGCAGAGATCGGCCAAAAGCCCCTGCGGCTCAACCGTGCCGTGCTGTTCGTGCTGGCCGCCTGGGCGGTCACGTTCCTCCTCCTCGCTACCTTTCCCCCGCTGGGTGAGGCGATGGGCGGGCTGGCATTATTCCTGAGTTGATCGCATGAATTTCTTTGACCGAGACCTTGCAGTTGCCATCGCCGCCAAAGACCGGGGTGATCACCTGCGCGCCGTCACCTCCTTCCAGAAAGCGCTTGAGGCCGACCCCGAGAACGCAGTGGCCCATGCGCATTACGCCCATTGCCTATTCGGGATGGGCAAGTATTTCGCGGCGTCGCGCCAAGCGGATACGGCGCTGTCGTCAGACCCAAACCTTCCGCTCGCACATATTGTCCGCGCCATGGCGGATGCCGCGATGGACAATGAACCCGCCGCGCAGAAAGCGCTGGACGAAGCGCTGCGCCTCGACCCTGAGAACGAAACCGCTTTGAAACTTCGCTGCGCCATAGCGCTCGCCAACCGCGATCTGAAAGCCCTCGAACCCGCCGTCGATATCCTGCTGTCGGTGGCCCCAAATGACACGGAAGCGCATTACTTTGCGTCGCGCCTGGCATCGAAGCGCATGGACGCAGACAAGGCCGAACACCACGCGCGGGAGGCGTTGAAGATTGCGCCGAACGGAGCGTTTAATCATGTCGCCATCGGTTGGGCGTTCTGGGTGCGCAAGGAATTTGACACAGCGCGCGACGCGGCCCTCAGCGCCCTGTCGATCAATCCGAACACCAGCGATGCACATGAACTGCTCACCGCCATCGACATGCACCGCCGCCCTCTGACCGGTTGGTTCAATCGCATTGGCTACCTGCTCGACAACATCAATATGCGGGTCGCGGCGATCTACGGCATTCCGATGTTTTTTCTCTACATGGTCGCCAGCGACCTGTTGGAGTACTTCGGCCAGGACACGCTGTCCAACATCATGTTCCGAGGGGTTCAGATTGCGGCAATCGGGCTTTTGATCAGCACGCAGACATTCGCGCGCAAAGCCACACGGAACCGGAAAGCGGCCGTCCTTCGCACCGATTACTAAAGCGTCCGACCTTAAACTGAGATAGCGAAAATCACGTTTCGCGTTCGACCGCGGGGCGAGGCCGCGAATAGGTGATGCAGGGTGTAGGTCGGGTGCTCTAGCTGGCGTAGCTCACCAGCCACGTCAGGCTGACCGCCGCCACAACCGCGCCGCCCAGCATATGCAGACCAGCAGACAACCGCTGCGCCTCCCCACTTGATCCGATCCGAAACGCGCTTATCCGGCGCGCGGCCACCCCGGACCAGGCCACGAGCGTGTTGAACGCTGCCGTTCCCAATCCCATCGTCAGGACAGCAAGACAACCGACCCAGAACACGTCGAACCGCAGCGCAATCGCCAACACGAAAAGCGCGCCGGTACAGGGGCGCATCGCAATGCTCGCAATCAGCGCCGCCGCTTCTTTCGCATTGGTGAGAGACGCCGTTTCATCAACGCTCGGACCATGCGCATGCCCACAGCACGTCGTCGCCTGGGCCCGCCAAAGACGCACCCCCCGATACATAAGATAAAGGCCAACCCCCGCGATGGCGATGGTACTGGCCGGGGCAAGCCATTGATCCGCAAGCCCCCCAAGCTGACGGCTCCCAAGCCCGACGACGATGGCCAGCGCACCCACCAGGGCGATTGCCACAAGCGACTGCGCCAAACTGGACAGCACGCTCAGCACCGTCATCCGCCTGAGCGTCGCGCCAGAGGCTAATGCCGCGCCACCCAGCAAGACCTTCCCATGCCCGGGCCCCAAGGCATGCACGAAGCCGTAAGCCGCTGTCGCCGAACAAAGCGCCCAGATCGCGGCCGGCTCCCCGGTTTGAACCGCGCGGAGCGCCCGCGCCATGGCTTCCTGAAAGTCACGCTGGGCACTGGCCGCCCAGGACATCACATCGGCCCAGGGCACAAAGACCCAAAGCGCAGCCCCAAGGACAGCAACCAGCCCCAGGGGCAGGGCCGCGGTCAGGCGCATAACAACCGCACCTGATCAGCAAAAAGGCGCCCGACACCGTCCTGTTCCGGGGTTTCTTCGCGGGACAGAAGCGCAAGCTTGTCCTGCAACTCCGCCGTCGCCTGGTCCGCAATGAAAGGGTCGAGTTCGGCCCGGCAGGCCTCTGTCGACACCGCCTCCAGGTCGATCACCGTGTAGGCGTAATAGTAATTGGGATCGTAGAGTTTCAGAACCACGCCCTCCGCAACCTCAATCGGTTCGGCCAGAGGCAAGTCAAACGACACAGTGATGCGATCGTCGGCAAGCGACGCGACACCGTTTATCGGCTTGGCGAGCGGCACGTCTTGCCCGTCCTGCTCCAGATAGGTGTCGCCTTTGTAATCGTCCGGCCACTCGGTTTCGCCCGCGACGATGGCGGCACGGTCTGCATCGTCGAGGACACCATCATTGTCTTTATCGAGATCCAGAATATCGAACAGCGTCAGGCTGGTGAACGCGTCATAGGTCCAGGTGATGCGAAGCGCGTGCAAACGTCCCGCCTCGTCAAACTGGAACCCTGTGCGCGCATCGACGAAGACATGCGGATGCGCCAGAGCGGGGCTGGCACATCCGAGGCACCAAAGCGCCACGTAAAAGGGGAAACGCGCGGTCATACCCCTTAAGTCTCACGCCTCAGAGGCAGTCCGCAAGTACCCCGGCAAGATTTCGCAAAAGCGTTGGGTAAAGCTCAGGGCCGGGCTCGAGCGTGGAACCCAGCGGATCGAGCACTCCGGTGGCAGCGTCCGTTCCATCGAGGACTGTGGCGACCAGGCCAGGGTTGAATTGTGGCTCAGCGAGAACACAGTCCACGCCCTCATCACGAACGCGGGCCTGAATTTCGGCAATCCGCGCCGGGCTTGGATCGGCAGCATCGCCCAATGAGATCGCACCCGAGGCCGGGAAGTCGAAGTCATTCTCGAAATACTGATAAGCGTCGTGGAACACGATGAAGCTTTTGCCTGCGGCGGGTGCCAGGGTCGCCGAGATCTCGGTCTTGAGGGCCTCAAGTTCTTCGCGACCGGCTGCGGCGTTGGCAAAATAGGCGCCTGCATTGTCCGGATCAACGGCAGACAGTTCGGCGGCAATCACATTCAACCATGTGGCCGCATTGTCCGGCGACAACCAGGCATGCGGATCATGCGCCCCGTGTGCGTGCCCCTCATGACCTGCGTGGTCCTCGTGCCCGTGATCATCGTGGTCATGATCATCATGCTTCGCCTCAGCGTGATCCTCGTGCCCGTGGTCATCATGATCATGATCGTCATGCTTGGCTTCAGCGTGATCCCCATGCCCATGATCATCGTGGTCATGATCGTCGTGCTTCGCCTCAGCGTGATCCTCGTGCCCGTGGTCATCGTGGTCATGATCGTCATGCTTCGCTTCGGCGTGGTCCTCATGCCCATGATCATCGTGGTCATGATCGTCATGCTTCGCTTCAGCGTGATCCTCATGCCCATGATCATCGTGGTCATGATCGTCATGCTTCGCTTCAGCGTGGTCCTCGTGCCCGTGATCGTCATGGTCGCCATGATCATGGGCTTCGAACAGCGCATTCTCGCGGAAGTCGAGCAAAACCGTGCCGTCCACTTCAAGCAAAGCCGTCACCGAGGCGTCATCAGCCAGCGTCTCGACCGCATCCTCCAACCATGGGGTCAGATCTTCGCCCATCCAGAACACAACATCCGCGTTCTCCAGCGCCGCAGCCTCCGACGGGCGCAGCGTGTGTTCATGCGGCGATGCGCCGGCCGGAATGACAAGCTCGGGGCTGCCGACACCGTCCATCACACGGGCCACAAGGGAATGCAGCGGTGCGATGTCGACGGCAACAGACGGGGCATCGGCATAGGCTCCGGTTCCCAGAACAAGAGCGGCGGCAGTTGAGGAAAGCAGCTTTCTGGACATCAGATCTCACATGTGATTTTATAACGTTAGCTTCAGCTACATGATACAATATAACATGACAAGTCGGAAACAAAGCGGCCCGCCACAGCATGAAACGCCGGTCGGTTTCGGGCCGCATGCCCACGCAAATTGCGTGGGCGATGCCTTGGCGTCGGCCGAAGCACGCTGCGCTGCGGAAGGCCTACGTCTGACACCGGTCAGACGAAAAGTGCTTGAGATCCTCTTGGAAGAACACAAGGCACTTGGCGCCTACGCCATCCTGGACCGTCTCCGGGACGCCGGGTTCGGCTCGCAACCGCCTGTCGCCTACCGTGCGCTCGACTTCCTGTCCGAAAACGGCTTCGTCCATAAGATCGAACGGCTGAATGCGTTTGTTGCCTGCATGCATCCCGGCGCCCATCACACGCCCGCCTTCATGATCTGCCGTAAATGCGATGCCGTGGCCGAAGCGACTTCCACGCCCTCCAAAGGCGCGCTTGGAGCGGCGGCGAAGGCGGCAGGGTTCCAAATCGAGCGCACCGTTGTGGAAGCCGAAGGTGTCTGCCCGGCCTGCGCCGAGACATCCGCATGAGCTTGATATCCGTCGACAGCCTCACGGTCCGCTATGGGGCGAACACCGTGCTCTCGAACGTCGACGTGCACATCGACGCGGGCGAGATCGTCACGATTGTCGGACCAAACGGATCGGGCAAGACCAGCCTCTTCAAAGCGATCATCGGCGCGATGGACCCCTCCTCCGGCACCATCACGCGAAAGCCCGGACTGAAGATCGGATACGTCCCGCAACGCCTGCACATCGACCCGACCCTGCCGATCACGGTCGAACGGTTCCTGCGTCTCAGCGGCACGGTGGACAGGAAGGCCTGCGCGCATGCGTTGGAAAAGGCCGGCGTGCCGGACCTTTTGAAGCGGCAGATGTCTGGCCTCTCCGGCGGGCAGTTTCAACGGGTGCTTCTGGCACGCGCGCTGCTTGAAGCTCCGGATGTTCTGCTCCTCGATGAGGCCACCCAAGGCTTAGACCAACCCGGGTCTGCCGCCTTCTATCAACAGATCGAAGCGGTGCGGAATGAAACAGGCTGCGCCATCCTGATGATCAGCCACGAGTTACACGTGGTCATGAGCGCCTCGGACCGGGTGATCTGCCTGAACGGGCATGTCTGCTGTGCGGGAACGCCCGCCGTTGTCGCCTCGGCCCCCGAGTACCGGGCCCTTTTCGGCACCGGCACCGGTGGTGCACTGGCGCTCTACCGGCATGACCACGATCATGATCACGACCATGGCCACAGCCACGAGGCGGCCGAGTAATGCTGGACGATTTCATGACCCGCGCGACCTTGGCAGGGATCGGCGTCGGGATTGCTGCGGCACCGCTCGGATGTTTCGTTGTCTGGCGCCGCATGGCCTATTTCGGCGACGCCACTGCCCACGCGGCAATCCTTGGCGTCGCGCTGTCGCTGGCCTTTCAGACCTCGATTTTTCTGGGCACTGTCGCTGTTGCGTTGATGATGGCCTTGACAGTCACGTTTCTCTCAGGTCGCGGCTATGCCATGGACACGCTCTTGGGCGTCCTGTCTCATGCCGCGCTCGCCTTTGGCCTTGTCGCGGTGTCCTTCCTGTCCGGCATCCGCATCGATCTGATGGCCTATCTTTTCGGCGACATTCTCGCCGTCTCCCGCACCGATCTCGCGGTGATCTGGGGCGGCGCGGTTGTGGTGGTGGCGCTCATCGCCTGGCGGTGGTCAGCCCTTCTCACCGCGACGCTGAACGAAGAGCTCGCCTATGCCGCCGGCTTGAACCCACGGCGCGAGCAACTGATCCTGACCCTGGCGCTTGCCATCACGGTGGCCGTTGCAATCAAGGTGGTCGGCGTGTTGCTCATCGCCGCGATGCTGATCATTCCAGCCGCAGCCGCACGCGGTTTGGCGCGGACACCGGAGGCGATGGCCGTGATTGCCGCCGCCATTGGGGCCTTGTCCGCCGTGGCGGGGCTGCGCGGAGCATACATCTTCGACACACCGGCCGGGCCGTCGATTGTCTGCGTGGCCGCGATCTGCTTCGCCCTATTCGGCGCGTTCGGCGCCCGCCGCAGTCGATCATTCTGACCGCACACGCCGAATATCGCGCCAAGACCACGCGAGAGCGCCCAACAATTAGGCATCTGCCGCTTTTGCACCCGGTTGCAACGGCCATTTCGTGACTCACGCAGGCAGTGCCCCATTGTGAGAGGTGCAGGGCATCTAGGGTTCCGCCTCATCCTCCTCCCTTGAGGGTCTGGTCCGAGAGATGCCACCGGCGCGGCCAATTCCGCGCCGGTACACGGCGGGACAAAATCCCGGGAGAGTACTGCATTTCGGGGAAGACCGGTCTCTCAGGTTCCGCCACGGCTCCCCCCCTATTTTTTCCTCCGGCGGGACGAGCGAAAAAGGGGTGCTCCCATGTTTTCACGACGTTGTCTTCTGGCCGGTGCGGCTGCTTTGGCCTTTGGGTCCGCGGCCCCGGCTCTCGCGCAGGAAAAAACCGAGTTCCGGGTCGCCTGGTCGATCTATGTCGGCTGGATGCCCTGGGGGTATCTGGAAGAGTCCGGGATCATGGACAAATGGGCCGAGAAATACGAGATCGACGTCGAGATCGTGCAGATCAATGACTATGTGGAATCCATCAACCAATACACCGCAGGCGCGTTTGACGGCGTCTCGGCCACCAATATGGACACGCTTTCGATCCCGGCAGGCGGCGGTGTCGATACAACCGCGCTGATCGTCGGCGATTTCTCCAACGGCAATGACGCCGTCATCATCAAAGGCGACGGCGAATTGGCTGATCTGGCGGGCAAGCCGGTGAACCTTGTGGAGCTTTCAGTGTCGCATTACCTGCTCGCCCGCGCGCTCGACAGCGTCGGGTTGAAAGAGAGCGAGCTGGACGCGGTCATCAACACATCCGACGCCGACATGATCGCGGCGTTTTCCACGGATGATGTGGAAGCGGTGGTCACCTGGAACCCGCTGGTCTCAACCATTCTCGAAGACCCGAACGCCAAGAAACTTTTCGACAGTTCTGACATCCCCGGCGAAATCATCGACCTGATGGTGGTGAATACGGAAACGCTCGCAGCCAACCCAAACTTCGGCAAAGCCATGGCCGGCGCCTGGTATGAAGTTATGGGTCTGATGGCCGCCGGTGACGAAGAGGTCCTGACGGCGATGGCCGAAGCCTCCGGCACCGATCTGGACGGCTACAAGGCGCAGCTCGCCTCGACCGAGATGTTCTATGATCCGGCAGATGCCGTGGCCTTCACCGAAAGCGCAGAGCTGCCCGCGACCATGGTGAGCGTGGCCGAGTTCCTGTTCGACAAAGGCATCCTCGGCGAAGGCGCACCGTCCGCCGATTTCGTTGGTGTGGCCTACCCGGACGGCTCGACCACGGGGGATCCGAACAACGTCAAGTTCCGCTTCGACACGACTTACATGCAGATGGCGGCGGACGGCGCGCTTTAAGACCGAGCGACCCAAGAGGGGCAGGACCCATGCGGCTGATCAACCGCCAGCCTGGCATCGCCTTGAAGACGGCGTTGATGGCCCTGCCCTTTGTCCTGGTTTTCATTGCCTATTCCATCGGGTCGGAGATCCGGTTGGCGGCCAACCCGTCCGACAAACTGCTGCCAGCTCCTTCAACCATCGCGGCCACGGCGGAGCGGCTCTTCACCGAACCGGATCGGCGATCCGAGAAGATCCTGCTTTGGCACGACACCGCAGCCAGCCTGTTGCGACTGGTGCTCGGCGTCGGGATCTCAGCGGCATTGGCCACGATCATCGGCTTGCTCATCGGTCTACTGCCGCATGTGCGGGCGACGCTGGCAGACTTCGTAGCGGTGCTGTCGATGATCCCACCGCTCGCGGTTCTGCCGATCCTCTTCATCGTCTTCGGCCTCGGCGAGTTGTCGAAGGTCGTGCTGATCATTATCGGCATCCTGCCCTTCCTGATCAGGGACCTCTCAGCCCGTGTACTGGAAATCCCCCGCGAGATGATCGTGAAGGCCGAAACGCTCGGAGCCTCTTCGCTTGTCATCGCCCTCCGGGTCGCCCTGCCTCAACTGCTGCCGCGCCTGATCCAGGCCGTGCGGCTGTCTCTCGGCCCCGCCTGGCTGTTCCTGATTGCGGCAGAGGCCATCGCTTCCGAGCAAGGCTTGGGCTACCGCATCTTCCTTGTCCGCCGCTTTCTCGCCATGGACGTCATCCTGACCTACGTGATCTGGATCACGCTGCTGGCCTTTCTGATGGACCTGTCCTTGCGCTGGTTGTCCCGGCGGCTTTTCCCCTGGACGGAGGCAAACCTGTGACCGGGTTTCGCCTGCCTTCGGCAGTCGATCTGCTGGGGGAGCGTTGCTCCCCCAGACCCCCTCAGGATATTTTGGAACAGGCGAAACCATGAGCTTTGTCGTCGCCGAGAACATCTTTCAGTCTTATGGCGCACGCCCGATCCTGGAGCGGGTGAATGTCACGGTCGATGAAGGCGAGTTTATCTCGATCGTCGGGGCCTCCGGCTGTGGAAAATCGACCTTTCTGCGCTTGCTGCTGGCGCAGGAGCGCCCGACGCGCGGTGAAATCCGTGTGGCCGACGCGCCCCCTGCCGTCGAGCCCGGTCTTGACCGTGGTGTGGTCTTCCAGCGCTATTCCGTCTTTCCACATCTGACGGTGCGCGAGAATATCGTGGCCGGGGAGAGTTTTCGAACGCGTTACGGTTGGTTCTCCGGTTTTGAGAAACGCGCAGCCCGCACACGCGCCGATGAAACGCTGGCACGGATCGGTCTGGATCACGTGGCAAACCAATACCCCGCAACCCTCTCAGGTGGCATGCAGCAGCGCCTCGCCATCGGGCAGGCCCTGACGGCCAAGCCGCGCATTCTCCTGCTCGATGAACCCTTCGGCGCACTCGACCCCGGCACCCGGCTTTCGATGCATGACTTCCTGACCGAGCTTCGCGCCGAGACTGGCATGACCGTCTTCATGGTCACCCACGACCTCGAAGAAGGCTTCAAACTGGGCGACCGCGTGCTGGTCTTCGACAAACCCCGCTGGGACCCGACCGATCCCAACGCCTACGGCGCGACCATCACTTACGATTTCGATGCCCGCGATGGCGGCATCCCCTTCCAACGCATAATGGAGGAACCCCATGTTCTCAGGCCCTCGTGACCGCACCCGGTCACACCACCCGCGCGACTTTACGCATGACGACGCCCGTGCGCACCACCCCGATCTGACCAAACTGCAAGGCTGGAAGTCGATGAAGGCCGAGGCCGACATTCCAGAAGGCCGCTGGGATGAGGAACGCCGCTGGGCGCTGCGGATGGGGCTGACCGGCGCGGACTCGATTGAGGACAAATCGATCCCGACCTTCGCGCGGGGCGAATTGCCGCATTACGCCGGGATCAACACGTTTCTGAAGGCGCCCTACGCCGAAGATGTGACAGAGGTGAAAGACTATGATGCAACCGTGCTTGGCATCCCGTTTGATGGGGGCACCACATACCGCCCAGGTACCCGCTTCGGGCCGCAAGGCGTCCGCAAGATTTCTGCGCTTTATACGCCGTATAATTATGAAATGGGGGTCGATCTTCGCGAGCAGATGACGCTCTGTGATGCGGGCGACGTGTTCACCATCCCCGCCAATCTGGAAAAAAGCTTCGACCAGATCAGCCGGGCCGTCAGC
>JBCBBB010000069.1:0-15933 GCA_038532095.1 Pseudomonadota bacterium | reverse complement strand
GCCGCCGGTGGCCGGCGCAGGCGCGGCACCGGTTTCGATGTTCCCGCCCGCTGCGGCCGCAGGAAGCGCGCCGCCCCCGAGCGTGGATGTCTCACCCAAAGACGCGATATCGCAGCCCGTTTCCAACTCGCAAAGCCGGAACTCGAGATCACCGATCCGGTTGGTGCCGTCGGCCACGACCGCGTCCACCCGATTGGTCAGCCGTTCCGTGGCCGCCGTCAGCCGTTGGAGTTCCGCCTCCATGGCGTCCAACCGCTCGAACGTATTTGTCCCGGCCAAGTTGGTGTTGACCCCACCGGTGGTCGACAACTCGCGCTTCAGCTTTTGCATCTCGACATAAACCACCGTCAATTCCTGACGGATATCGGCCAGCGTCTGCTGGTCCTGCGCAAGAGAAG
Source organism: Pseudomonadota bacterium (assembly GCA_038532095.1). GTDB lineage: Bacteria > Pseudomonadota > Alphaproteobacteria > Rhodobacterales > Rhodobacteraceae > JAJDOD01. Next base: position 15,535 of record JBCBBB010000069.1, on the reverse strand, counting down.
GGGTTGCCAAAAATACGAAAGCAAAAAGGAAACGTCGCATCGGCGTTCTCCGTTAAACCGTCTTACACACCCGACCCGGCCGTGATCACCGTCACCGAACGGCGGTTTTGCTGATAGCACAGCTCATCCGAGCAAATCTCGATCGGGCGTTCCTTGCCATAGGAAATGGTCCGAAGCCGTCCCGGTGCCACACCTTTCGAGATCAGGTAGTTCTGCACCGCAGAGGCCCGCCGCGCGCCAAGGGCAAGGTTGTATTCCCGCGTGCCTTGCTCATCTGCATGGCCTTCGATCAAGGCCGAGTAGTCCCCGTTGGACAAAAGCCACTGCGCCTGACCGTCGAGGACCTGCTGTGCCTCGAAGGACAGCGTCGACTGATCCACCGCAAACAGGACACGGTCCCCAATCGTTGCGTTGAAATACGCCGGGGAGGTCGGGTCGTTGACCGAACCGGCCACCCCTGCCCCATCGGCACCCCCTGGCCCGCCTGCGCCGAACCGGTCGGCATTCGTACAAGCGCCAAGCGCAAGTACAGCGAGAAGGATCGCGGTTGATTTGAAAGTCATCTTCGTCACCTGTGGTGTGTTTTCTCTGCTCTTGATCCGCAAATTACCACCGCTTTACCCCAATGAAAACGGGACAAATGCGCAAGTCATCGCTCGGCGAAGACATGCCGGTCACAATCATGTTAGGCAATATCAAACCAAAGAGGCCGAACAGATGACCCATGTCGAAATCAACCGCGACTACTGGAACGGCATGGCCGACGACTGGGTCGCCGCTGGGGAGCGTCTTTGGGCCCTTGACGTGCCGACCTGGGGCATCTGGGCGACCCCGGATGCGGAGGCGCCCCTGTTACCCCCGGACATGACCGGTTTTGACGCCATCGAGCTTGGATGCGGCACCGGTTACGTCTCGGGCTGGATGGCCCGGCGCGGTGCGACTGTCACGGGGATCGACATCTCGGAGCAGCAACTGACCACGGCGCGCCGCCTTGCCAGCGAGCATCAGGCGACGATCACATTCATCGAAGGCAACGCGGAGCAGACCGGATTGCCGGACGCCAGTTTTGACTTTGCCGTCTCCGAATACGGGGCCGCCATCTGGTGCGACCCGGACATCTGGCTGCGGGAAGCCCATCGCGTGCTGCGCCCTGGCGGGCAACTGGTGTTTCTTGGCAACCACCCCCTGACCATCCTGACCACGCCAGCATCGGGCGCGCCGTCAGAACGGGTGCTCCACCGCCCGTACAAAAACCTCACCGGCGCTGACTGGACCGAGGTGGAGTTTGACCCGGGCGGAGTTGAGTTCAACAGGACCATCTCCGGTTGGATAGCGCTCTTCCGCAACATCGGGTTTCAAGTGACGGATTACCGCGAACTTTACGCCCGCGCAGCAGACAAAGGCACCGTGTTTTCGGTCCCTTCAGACTGGGCGCAAGACTATCCATCCGAACAGGTTTGGTGGCTGAAACGGTTGTGACGTTGCGTCCTGCGGGGAAAAACGCCCTCGCTTTCCCCGTGTATTGGACAACGCCTGCGTCTACCTAGGGTGCATGTTCGATAAAAGCACATATTCGCTAGATACAAGCGCAAACATGGAGCATTTGGCCCCGCCGCTTTTCAACATGAAGGGTGTCTCGGCCGGACCGCGACTGGTGGTGACCGCTCCGGAAGAGCTTGCACGTGCATTGGCCGAGCGGCTCTGGGATTTGCCAAGCCTCGGACGCATGCGCGGCAGTCTGGTTGTCCGCTCAGACGCGCAGGACCCCGCGTTTGATTTGCCGGATTTCACTCTGCCTCTTTCGCTGTCCGAAGAAACCGTCGCTTATTTCGACATCCTGGGCCGGATGGCCGAGTTGGGCATGATCACAGGACGCGGCGTTCCGCAGCGCCGGGTCGCCTGACACCAATCTGAACGACACTGCGCCACTGGCGCAGCACTGACATCGGCCGCCCTGACGGGACACTCACACGGGGATCAGAGGCGGTCGGGCAGAACCCGGGACGCATGTTCGCGAGGGAGCGTGCATCTCGGGCTCTGCCACCTGTTGCATTTCACCTTCACATTCACCCAGCATCACCACCGACGTTGAAAATTTTGATTTCAGCCAGCGCCGGGTGATGACGGTGTGACGCGAGCCGCTTTTGCTCGCCCCGCATCCGCAGGCCGCGCCGGATCAGGGCAACAAGGGTGACCAGGCCGGGTCCGACGCCGCTGTCGCTGTTGGCACCCGGCGCAGGTTGCGCCCGGAGATATCCACGCTGAACAAGGCGGGTTGGCCATCGGCACCGGCACTTTCGCGGGTGAACATCAGAACCCGCCCATTCGGAGCCCATGTCGGCCCTTCATCCAGGAAGCTTGCGGTCAAAAGCCGTTCATTCGACCCGTCAGTACGCATCACCCCAATATGAAACCGCCCCGCGTTCTGCTTGGTGAACGCAATGAAGTCGCCGCGCGGCGACCAGACAGGTGTACCATACCGCCCCTGACCGAAGCTGATGCGGGTGGGTTCGCCGCCATTTATGCTCATCACATAAAGCTGCTGGCTGCCGGAGCGGTCGCTCTCGAACACGATCTGGCTGCCATTTGGCGAGAAGGACGGCGCCGTCTCGATTGACGGTGCGCTGGTCAGACGTTGGCGTTCGCCGCTGGCCAGGTCGAGTTTGAAGATATCGGTGTTGCCGCCGCGCGCCTCTGAATACACGACCGTCTGACCGTTCGGTGCATAACGCGGCGCGAAGGTCATGGTCTCCGCGTCCAGGCTGGACAGCGCACGCTTTTGCACAGCACCAACCGACAGTTCATAGATCGCGGGGAAGCCGGTCTCATAGCTGGTATAAAGCACCCGGTCACCCGTTGGCGAAAAGCGCGGCGCAAGCACGATGGAAGACGCATCCGTCAGGTACTGCACGTTGGCCCCGTCGTAATCCATGATCGCGAGCCGTTTCTGGCGGGCATTCTTCGGGCCGGTTTCTTCAACGAAGACCACGCGACTGTCGAAATACCCGTCCTCGCCCGTGATCCGGGAATAGACCTGATCGGCCACCTTATGCGCCACGCGCCGCCAAGAATTGGTCGCGCCTGCGAATTGCAGCCCATCGCCAAGCGGTTGGCCAGTGAAGATGTCAAAGAGGCGGAACTTGACCAACAGTTGGTTATCGGAGGTCAGCGTCACCGCGCCCACCACCAGCGCTTCCGCGTTGATTGCCTTCCAGTCGGCATAGGCAACCGACGCATTGAAGTCCGAAATCTGGCTGATATAGGCCTCCCTCGGCAAGTCGCGGAAAAGCCCCGTGCCGGTCAGGTCGGAGGCCACCACGCCGGTGATTTCCCGCGCGAAGTCCGCCGCTGCTGCGTTTTCGGCAATGAAGGGAGCCACGACGATGGGCACCGGTTCGATGACGCCTTCCGTGATTTCGATCCGCAAGGGGCCAGACCGCTCCTGAGCGTGAGCGCTCGTCAGCAGGGACAGGCCAAGGAACAGGGCAAGAATGGCTTTCATCACTATGGTCTCCATCCAACTTGGGCGCCTTCCGGTGTCTTCCGCACGACACCGATTTCTTCGAAGAAATCGTGGCAGAAAATGCGCATTTTCTGCTTTGCTAAGCGATATCATCTGAACTGCATCCCTTCCGGGTTGAACGTCATTTCGATTTCACGCCATTGATCATATTTTTCAACCGGCAAGCCAAACCCTTGCGTGCCACAGCGGATAATCGCGCGGCGCGCGGCTTCAAAGGCCTGGCGTTCACCCGTGGCAGAGCCGCCCGAAGAGGAAACCAAACGGATCGAGCCCGTGATCGGTCGCCCATTCTGCTCCATCTCGACAGCCACAACCACAGTCGTGCCAAGCGCATCGGTCGAAAGGCTTCCCACGTTCCAGCACCGGCTGATGGCGACGCGCAGCCCTTCCTTCTCACCACCGGTGAGCGGAGGGCCACTCGGCGCGGGCGCTTCGGTGGTCGTCTCGCTCTCGGCGAGGGCTGCCGCAACGGCGTCATCCGTGTTCGTTGGCGGCGCAGGGTCCGGTTCCGGCTCCGGCTCGGTTTCCGCTTGCCGCACGGGCCGCGCCGGGCGCGAACGGGGGCGCATGGAACTGGCGGGCGCATAGGTCTGCTCTTCCTCGGCCTCGGTCACGATGCGGTCGCTCGCGGCTTCAGGCGCGGCAGGCTCCTCGGGTTCCGGCTCTGGTTCGGCCTCTGGCGCAGGTTCGGGCGCGGTGTCCGGCACCACATCCGGGGCCGTTTCCACATCCGGCGGCGGTGCGACCTGCGGAACAGCCGCCACCCTTGGCGCTGGCGCAGCAACCGCATCGCGCTCAAGCGAGGTACCGTCCTGCTCGGACGGCGCCACGGGCACGGACGGGGACTGATCGACCACCACCGCATCCGGCACCGGCTCGGGCACGGTGATATCCGGCGCTTCGGGTGTGTCCGGCTCTTCCACCTCGCTGGCTTCCGGCAGGCTCGGCACGCTGTCTTCGGCGGGCGCTTCCGGAGCCGGTTCGCTTGCCTCCGGTGGCGTCACATCCGGCGCTTCGGTTTGTGGTTCAGGCGCAGCCCCGGGCAAAGCAAGCGCCGCGAATTCCTCCTCCGAGATAATCGCCACATCTGAGACGCTGATGGCTTCGGGGATGCTGTCCCCCCGAAACAGCCCGCCGAACAGCAGGACCAGAAAGAGCGCACCATGCCCTACCCCGGAAACTGTCCAGCCAAGCTGCACGGTCCTCAGCCCCCGTCGAGCGTTGGGCCGCCCGTGTCGGTCACCAAACCGATATTCGTGATGCCCGCCGCATTGAGCGCGCCCATGATCTGCACAACGCGCGCGTAAGGGATCGACCCGTCAGCCCTGAGAAACACCCGGTCGGAGGCGCGCTCGGCCAGAACCGCACGCAGGCGGGGCACAATCTCGGTTTCCGGCACCTCCGTCGTCTGGATTTGCACCAATCCGTCCGCCGTCAACGTCACCGCCAGGGGTTCTTCCTGCTCGGATGGCAGGCTGGTGGCCGCAGTGCGCGGCAGCTCCACCGGCACACCAACCGTCGTCAACGGCGCGGCCACCATGAAGATGATCAAAAGCACCATCATCACGTCCACAAACGGTGTGACGTTGATTTCCGACATCGGCCGGTTGCGCCGCCGCCGCCGGCGCCGCCCGCGCTCCGGGTCAGCCTGTTGAAGCGCCGCGCCCATTACCGGTTGTCCAACTGACGCGACAGGATAGTGGCGAATTCATCGGCGAAACTCTCATACCCGCTGATGATCCGATCACTGTCCGACGACAGCTTGTTGAAAAAGATCACCGCCGGGATCGCCGCGAGAAGGCCAAGGCCTGTGGCCAGAAGCGCCTCCGCAATGCCGGGGGCCACCACGGCAAGGTTGGTGCTCTGGCTCTGCCCGATCTCGATAAAGGCGTTCATGATCCCGATCACAGTGCCGAAAAGGCCGATGAACGGCGCGGTGGAGCCAATCGTTGCCAAAAGCGGCAATCCTTTTTGCAGCGCTTCCGCTTCTTTCTGAATGGCCACGTCCATTGACCGGTCGATGCGCACATGCGCACCGCCGATCATCTCGCCATCCTGTTTGTGAGACCGTCGCCACTCGGTCATGCCCGCAGCAAAGACACGTTCGGTCCGTCCCTCGGGCGCGGGCCCAATCTCATCGAAGAGCGCGTCCAGCGGCTCCCCCGACCAGAACTGACTTTCAAACCGCGATGTCTCGCGCCGGGCGCGGGCGTATTGACGGTACTTGTCGATCACGATCGCCCAGCACCAGACCGAGGCGATCACCAGCACGATCATCACAAGCTTGACGGTGAGCGTGGCGCGCCAGAACAGCGCCCACATCGAAAAATCGGCATGCGCCGCCGCGGCAAGGGCTTCGGTTTCCATCTTCCTGCTCTCTCTGACCCTTTATGGTATTGTCGTTCGGGTCCCTCGTTTGCCGACCAGAATACCCGAGAGCGCAGCAGATTGCCAATAAGAACAGGGGGGAAATCCGCAACGGAACGGCGCAGAACCGCCTATTTCTTTGGTTTATTCCGGGGTGAAAACCGTGCGGAGTGCCTTCGAGAGCCGCGCAGGCTTGCCAGCCTCGGTCAGGGCGACCAGCGTTACGGTCGACTGGAAAAGCGTTTCGTCACCGCGCAAAACCTCCTGAGAGAGAGTAATGCGCGCGCCTCCGACCGAGAGCGTCTCCGTTTCCACGGTCAGCTGATCGTCAAACCGTGCCGGTGAAAGATAGTCGGCCTCCACCCGGCGCACCGCGAACACAATGCCGTCTTCGCGCTTCAACTGCGCCTGATCGATGCCGAGGTCCCGCACCCATTCGGTGCGCGCCCGTTCAATGAACTTGAGGTAATTCGCGTAATACACGATCCCGGCCAAATCGGTATCTTCGTAGTAAACACGGCAAGTAAAGCGATGGGTCATGGCGCAACGATGCCGGAGCGAGGACGCAACGTCCAGCAAATGTCGATCCCGTGGCCAAGGTTTGGAACAAGCAACCGCTGCCAAATTGCGCGCCTTGCGGCGCACACTATTTTTTAATTTGGGGGCTCCGCCCCGTCTCTCTTCGAGAGACTCCCCGCCGTATTTTTACCAGGAAGAAAAGCCTCTTCATCTCTTCTAAAATACGCAAATCCGCGGCTGCCAAAGGCAGGCGCAAAATATCGTGTGCGCCGTAAGGCGCGCTATCTGAAACGTTGGGGGCTCAGCAGGCGAAGATTTGCGTCAACTGATCCCAAGACCCAACCGGGCTGCCAGTCGCATCGCATGGCTTGAGTCGGTCGCAACGGCGGGCATGACAGGATCGTAAGCGGCTCGGATCAGCCCTGCCACCTCCGGGTTGAGGATCACCCGTCCCTCCAAAGTGGAAAGCGGTCCGCGATCCATGAACGCGGTGTCGGACCAAAGCAGGATGGTTTGCGCGGCTTGTGCGAGAGCAAGGTCTTCCGCCGGAATCTCTGCGAGAGCGGGGTCCATGCGCACAAAGACAAAGGCCGCTTTGATCGCTCCTTCGGGGTCGAACCGAAAGGCCCGATACTGATTGGCATCCGCCGCTTTCAACCGAGCCACCAGGTTGGGCAATTCCGGCAACAGCCGGTCCAGATCCGGTGTCGCCGTCAGCTCTTCCCAATCGCGAATGAAAAAGACCAGCAAGTTGACCCCAAGCTCGGGGTCCATCTCCGTCATCTTGTGGCCGGCCAGGGCAACCACAGCCTCCACCGCTCCTTTCACGATCGAGAGCGTCGCGTCATCCACGCCAAACACAACCGGCGCGATGGGTCGCCCCCAGCGTGCAAACAGATACGATCCGTCGGATCGGGTGAAATGGCGCTGAATGGCAACGTGATCCATGGTTGCCGTCTAATCACGAACATGCGGTGACGGGAAGGCGTCAGATCGCGCAAGTGGCGCAACGCACGGGGTGAATCGCGGCACTTTGGCGTGTCGGTGCTTCAACGTCACCGATTTTATTTCAGGAGGCACAGTTCACCACCCCCGTCCCCCGCCACGGGCGCGAACGTTTCGTCTCCTCTCGCATAAAACGTCATGACCCTGATGTTCTCCCGGCGTTTCACGCGTTGTTACCCGGCGGACCCTCACTCCTATCATGACGGTTACGCATTGCCGGATGGCACTCTCTCAGCCTGGCATGAATGGTGCCTGACTTGGCACGTTTCTACCCTCCAGCTGACCCCTGACGGTGCATGGGGCCTCACAGACGCCATCCTTCTGCGCGACGGGACTGGAAGGCCTTGCCGTTAGGCGCAGCGCAGCCGCATCCCGATCAAAACAGATCGCCCTGCCCGGGCGGACGTGGCGGCTCCATCCCCAAATGCCGCCAGGCCCGTTGCGCCAACATGCGCCCCCGAGGCGTGCGCTGGATCAGTCCCTGCTGGAGCAAATAGGGCTCAATCACCTCTTCGATCGCATCCCGGCTTTCGGAGAGAGCCGCGGACAAGGTCTCCACCCCGACCGGCCCGCCCTGATAATGCTCGGCGATCAGGGTCAGGTAACGACGGTCCGCCCCATCGAGGCCCAGTTCATCGACACCGAGCCGGGTCAGCGCGTTGTCGGCAAGGGCCTGCGTCAGGCGCCCGTCGCCTTCGACCAACGCAAAATCCACCACGCGTCGCAAAAGCCGCCCCGCGATCCGCGGCGTCCCACGGGCGCGTTTTGCAATCTCGCGTGACCCATCCTCATCCGCCTCGATCCCCATCAGACGCGCGCCCCGCGCCACAATCTGAAACAGCTCGTCCTCGGTGTAGAATTGCAGGCGAATGGGAATGCCAAAGCGATCCCGGAGCGGCGTGGTCAAAAGACCGAGCCGCGTTGTCGCACCGACCAGCGTAAACGGCTGCAACTCGATCCGGACGGTGCGGGCCGCGGGGCCCTCGCCAATCACCAGATCAAGCTCAAAGTCCTCCATCGCAGGATAGAGCACCTCTTCCACGACCGGGTTCAGACGGTGGATCTCATCGATGAAAAGCACATCGCGCGCCTCCAGGTTGGTCAAAATCGCCGCAAGGTCCCCGGCTTTCGCCAAGACCGGTCCGCTGGTCATCCGGAAGTTCACACCAAGTTCGCGCGCCATGATCTGCGCAAGGGTTGTCTTGCCAAGACCGGGCGGCCCATGAAACAACGCATGGTCCATCGCTTCGCCCCGCCGTCGGGCGCTTTCGATGAAAACGCGCAGGTTGGCCCGCGCCTCCGCCTGCCCGACAAAGGCATCCAGCGTCTGCGGCCGGAGTGCACGGTCGGCATCGTCCGGTCGCGGCTCAGGGCGCAGGGTGGGATCAGGATCGCTCACGTCCATCCCTTCATCTCTTCAAAAATACGCAAAGCCGCGCGCAAGGCGCGCGGCCCCCCCGCGACAGCGAAGCTGGCGCAACCCCTCATGCCGGGGCCAACCGTTTGAGCGCGGCACGGATCACCTCGCTGGCGCCCGCCTCCGGGGTCTCCCGCAAAACCTCCGCAACCGCCGCCGCAGCTTCACCGGGCGCATAGCCGAGATTTCCCAAAGCCGACAACGCATCCGCCTGTGCCGAAGTCGCCGCCGGAGCCGCAATGGGCTCAACCACGGCATCGACCTCGCCCGCAACTGCCTGCCCGAGGCTCTCCCCCGGCATGGCCATCATCGCGGGTGCTTTCCCCTTGAGTTCATTCACAACGCGCTGCGCGATCTTTGGCCCAACCCCGGGCGCCGCCTTCACGGATGACCAATCCCCAAGCGCAATCGCCTGCGCCAAACCATCCGGCCCCAAGGTGCCAAGGATCGCCATCGATGCCTTGGCTCCAATCCCCTGCACGCTCATCAAAAGCCGGTGCCATTCCTTCTCGGCCATGGTCGGGAAACCGAAAAGCTGCAAAAGGTCTTCCCGCACCAGCAGGTCAGTATAAAGCGCAACTGCCTCCCCCGGCCCCGGCAAACCCGCCAAGGTGCGTTCGCTGACATAGACAAGATACCCGACGCCAGCGACTTCGATCAAAACATGGTCGCTGCCGCGATAGCCGATCCGCCCTGTCAGCTTGCCGATCATGCCCGCGCCTCCACGCGGGTCCTGGTCTGCATCATATGCGCATGACAAATGGCAATGGCCAACGCATCGGCCGCGTCCGGTCCCGCAAGTGCGACACCGGGAAGCTGCATCTTGACCATATGTGCGATCTGCGCCTTGTCCGCATGCCCAACGCCCACAACGGCCTTCTTTACCGCGTTGGGCGCATATTCTCCGACCTCGATCCCGGCGCGCGCAGGGACCAGCATTGCGATACCCCGAGCCTGTCCAAGCTTGAGCGTGCCAGCACCATCACGATTGACGAAGGTCTGCTCAACCGCTGCCGCCTCCGGAGCATATCTCGACCAGATATCGCAAAGCTCTTCGAACAGCGTCACCAGACGCGCGCCAAGGGCACCGCTGGAGGTCCGAATGATCCCGTTATCCACATGACGCAAGCGTGGACCGTCGATATCGACAACACCCCATCCGAGCGCCCTCAGACCCGGGTCCAACCCCATCACACGCATGTTCGTGACCTGCTCGCCTTGTTGTTTTGACCGGATTAGCACGAAACGCGAACATCTTCCAAGGCGTTTGATCGGAGGCCGCGTCAGGTTTCCTCAAAAGCGATGCGTTTTCTCACCTGCCATCGTTTTGTCACAGGTGTTGGCGTCGCGCTCCAAAACCGTCAAAAACAGGTCTTTTTACGACGCGACTGACCGCAGTTTTTTACCATTTTGTTAATGGGTTACGGCATTTTCGAGACATTCCGAAATCGCATATCTGACATGTCAAAATTGCACTTGTTGCTTATGAATTTGAACCCTAGATGCGCGCTACTTGAATGGCCCCCAACACAGGATTTCACATCATGGCCTACACGCATCATCGTCCCCGTCCCGCCGGTCTTTCCGTCCGCGCAACGCTTTCGCTTGGCGGTCTGGTCGACCGCGTGACAGCCTGGAACGAAGCACGTCGCACACGCAATGCGCTCTCGAAGCTTTCAACCCATGAGTTGGAAGATATCGGCCTCCTGCGCGGCGATATCGACCGGATCGCCGGCGATCGTTTCTGAAACGCGACCTGAAAACCAGAAAGGCCGGGCAGTGCGACCCGGCCTTTTTTCAAGCTGGCTCAAACGGGCTAGAAGATCTTCCCAAATTGACCCGACATCCAGACCGTCAGCGGGTCAGCTGCCATCAGGATAGCGCCCGCCTTCTCAAAGGCAGACCCGTTCGACAAAGCGTTCAGTCGGTCCGCGTAGCCCGCATCGCCCAACTGGCTGTGCAGGATGCCTTTGAACACCATCAGCACAAGCACAACGATCGCAATGCCCCGCAATGTCCCCCGGCTGAACTTTCGCTTGGGCCGTGCGACGACAAGGCCATCATCATTGACCGTCGTCACATAGCCTTTCGACAATTGGGTTTGACGCCGCGTAATGCGACGCATGCGGCGATCAAACTCATCAATTTGCGACGCTGACATACGCGCAGCCTCCATTACACAAACAGATCAAACTCACCGGGCGAGCATAAACCCGAATACGGCACTATTATGGCAGCTCGCGTTTGAGAGACTAGAATTCGTTTGAAATCGGGTCTTTCCGCGACAGTATAAGCGTCGTCCAGTCAACAATATCGGCGCGTTGCAGCAATTTTAGCCCAAAGCCTTGATAATGGGCACTCACATCATCGGCCTGCTCGATCAGGATCCCACTCAGCACAACGCGGCCCGTAGCAGACAAGGCCGCTTCCATCGGCCCTGCAAGGTCCAACAAGGGGCCTTTGAGAATATTCGCCAGAATCAAATCGAAGGGCCCCGTAAGACGTTGGTCCTCAAACCCCGGCGCAACACAGGTCTCGACCCGGTCGCTCAACCCGTTGGAGGCCAGATTGGCCTCCGTCACCTCAATGGCAACCGGATCGATATCCGCCGCAATCACCACGCCGCTCCACACCGACGCCGCCGCCATCGCAAGGACGCCCGAGCCACAGCCGATATCCGCCACGCGCGCCGGAACAAACCCTTCCGCAACCAAGGCGTCGACGGCGCGCAAGCAACCAAGCGTTGTGCCGTGATGGCCCGTCCCGAACGCCATGGAGGCCTCGATCCGCAAACCGATCCGGTCCACAGGCAGTTTGTCGGCATCATGCGCGCCATAGACAAAAAACCGCCCGGCCTCCACCGGTGTCAGTTCCCGCCGCACATGCGCCACCCAATCGGTGTCCGGCAATTCCGAGATCACAAACTCTGCTGCCCCATGGGCTGCCGACAAGAGGGCAAGCGCAACCGCATCGGGCGCGTCCGTGAAGTAGCCACCCACCTCCCAGGTGTCCGATCCATCCTCGATCTCGAACACGCCAACGCCCGTCGGTTCGGGATCAAGCGTTTCAAGGGCACGCCCGAGTGCTTCGGCCTTTGCCTTACCAGGCAGTGTGGTCAACGCAGTCCATGTCGTCATGCGCACGCGCTACGCCGCCGAGCACCGACGGTCAACCTCTCCATTGACCTGCAAATATCCCAGGGGGTCTGGGGGACAGCGTCCCCCAGCGGAGCGACGCGCGAAGCGCGGCGCAAAACCTCAACCGGTCACGCCCGTCCCGATGGGACAGGTCACGCCGGTCCCGCCCAACCCGCAATACCCGCCCGGGTTCTTGGCGAGGTACTGCTGGTGATAATCCTCGGCAAAATAGAATGTGGGCGCAGGCAGGATTTCGGTCGTGACCGCCCCATACCCGGCCGAAGACAGCCCCTTGGCAAACGCGGCCTTGGTGGTCTCCGCCGCCGCCTTCTGCGCATCACTCGTGTAATAGATGCCCGAGCGGTACTGCGTGCCCGTGTCGTTGCCCTGGCGCATGCCCTGCGTCGGGTCGTGCCCTTCCCAGAAGGTTTTCAGCAGCGTCTCGTAGCTCACCACACTCGGATCATAGACCACACGCACCACCTCATTATGGCCGGTCTGGCCGGTGCAGACCTCCTGATAGGTCGGGTTCTCGGTGTGACCCGCCGCATAGCCAACCATGGTCAGATAGACGCCGTCGAGCTTCCAGAACATGCGCTCCACACCCCAGAAACAGCCCATGCCGAAAACGGCAACCTCCATGCCCTCCGGCACATCCAAAGTCAGCGGACGCCCGTTGACGAAATGCGTCTCCGCAGTAGGAATGGCATGCGGACGACCCGGAAGCGCCTCCTCAGCCGAGACCATGTTGTACTTGCGGGACAAGATGCCGAAGACCATGCGGGCGTGCTCCTTTCAATCGGTTCACGAAGTATATAGGGCCGCCACCGCCCCGCTTCTACTCCGCCGGGGCAGGAACCGCCCTTGTGAACACGGTTTCGTGTCCGGGCACCGGATGGCGTGGGATCAAAAGCGCCAGCAGGACCGAAACACCTGCCATGGCCGCCGCCAGCATGAAGACGCCACCGGGTGAGACCACCCAGAGATATCCGAGCAGCGCCGGCAAGAAGACCGCCGCGATGTGGTTGATGGTAAAGGCCACCGCAGCGGTTGGCGCAATGTCCTCCGGGTCGGCGATCTTCTGGAAATAGGTCTTCTTGGCGAAGGCCAACGCAAAAAGCAGGTGATCGATCACGTAAAGCGACGCTGCCAGGATCACCCCCCATCCGAAATAGTAGATGCCGCCATAGGCGAGGAAAACGAGCGTCAGCCCGGCATATTCGAACACAAGCACATTGCGTTCGCCATAGATACCAAGCGCCTTCCCCATCAGCGGCGCAAACACCATGTTCGCAACGAAGTTGATCATGAAAAGCGCCGTGACCTCGTGCACTTCGAACTTGAAATGCTCGACCATCATGAAAGCGGCAAAGACGATGAAGATTTGCCGCCGCGCGCCAGACACGAATTGCAGCGCGTAATAGAGCCAATACCGCCGCTTCAGCACCATCTTCTTGGCTTGCGGCACAGCCTCGAACCGCGGGAAGGCAAAATGGCAATAGACGGCAATCAGCGCGCAGGCCCCGCCCGAGATCAAATAAACGGTATTGTAGGACAGGTTGAAGACCTCCCACGTCGCCACCAGCGCACCATATGAGACAAGCGATGCGCCAGAGCCCACCGCCACCAGCCAGCCCAGCACCTGCGGCGCCTTCTCCTTGCTGATCCACTGGAGTTGCAGCGATTGGTTGACTGTCTCGAAATAGTGAAACCCGATGGAGGCAATGAAGGTGATGAACAGCATGCCGCCGAAGGTCGGGAAATAGGCGGTGACCGCGCTCGCCACACCGAGCGTGATCAAGGACAGGATGCCCAGCAATTGCTCTCGCATAACCAACAGGATGAAGACCACCGCGAAAGACAAGAAACCGGGGATCTCGCGCACCGTGTGCAGCCAGCCGATTTCCACACCGGTAAAGCCCGCCCGCTCGATGACGAAATTGTTCAGAAGCGCGGACCATGTCGCAAAGGCCAAAGGCATGGCCGCCGCCATCAGGACCAGAAGGGCCACGGGGCGGCGCCACACCGGCAAGTCGCCGGCAGACTGGATGTCGATTGAGGCCATAGACCAGCCTCTACGCCCAAAAAGCAGACTTGGGAAGCGGAGTTACTGTCGCGCGACGCTCGCCCGGATGTCCAGATCGACCGTATCGCCGACGAAGCTGGAATACCCGTTCGCCCCAAACGCACTGCGCGACAGGCTGCCTTTCAGGCGAATGGTCAGTTGCGAACGGTCGCCCGCCGCTTGCCCGGCAGGCCGGAATAGCTGTGCTGTAAAGGTTTGCGGCTGCGTGACACCCCGCACGGTAAGAGTGCCCGTCATGATCGCACCTCCCTGCCCGTCCCGGCGCACGTCCCGGCTCTGGAACGTGATCTCCGGGAAGCGATCCGTCCAGAGCACGCTTTGCCCCTTCAGCGCTTCACCGGCAAATGGCGCACCGGCGCGCACGCGAGAGGCGTCAACGGCAACACGCACCCGGCTGTTGGCAGGCCGGTCGAAATCGAGCGCAATATCCGCGCGAGACACCGGCATCGTGCCGGAAATCGCGTCATTGTTCAGAGTATAAGTGAAGCCGACCCGGCTTTGATCCCGTTGCAGGGCGTAATCGACCGGGGCCGCCATCAAGGGGGTTCCAAAAACCGTGAGCAAAGCCAGAAGCAGGGCGCGGGTAAACATGGGTTGGACCTTTCGCTGTGAGTTACATCTAAACCGCTTACGCGTCTGCGTCCTGAAAAATTCCCGTGACACCGGGTGAAATGCCGTGACCGATCCCTTCACGCCCAGCCGACATGAGGAGAATTGAACCGTCGCATCAATTATTCGCGTTTGACGATCCGGGCAGAACGCGGGATGCAGGATGTATGGCCGACCGTTCCACGTCTCTTATGACCCCGGTTCTCATTGCCGGTTGTATCGTGATGCTGGTCAGCTTCTCGATCAGAGCCGCCTTTGGCGTTTTTCAGATCCCGATTGCCGATGAGTTTGGCTGGGCGCGGGCGGAATTCAGTATGGCGATTGCGATCCAGAACCTGTTCTGGGGGATCGGCCAACCCTTCTTTGGCGCGATTGCAGAAAAGATCGGAGACCGAAAGGCCATTGTCATCGGCGCGCTCCTCTATGCGGCCGGTCTTGTGATGTCGGCCTTTGCGACCACTCCATTCGCCATGCAGAGCCTTGAAGTTCTCGTGGGCTTCGGGATCGCGGGCACCGGCTTTGGCGTGATCCTGGCCATGGTCGGGCGCGCCGCGTCGGATGAGCACCGCTCCATGGCGCTGGCCATCGCGACGGCGGCAGGTTCTGCCGGTCAGGTTGTCGGTCCCCCGGTGGCGGAAGGGCTCCTGCAGATCATGCCCTGGTCCTCGGTGTTCATCGTCTATGCGGCTTTGATCCTTGGCGCACTGCTGGTGCTTCCGATGATGCGGGCGCCTGCGGTGTCGAAAAGCGAGCTTCAGGAAAGCATGGGCAGCGTCCTGCTCCGCGCGTTCAGAGACCCGTCCTACGGCATGATCTTTCTCGGCTTTTTCTCCTGCGGGTATCAACTGGCCTTCGTCACCGCGCATTTCCCG
>JBCBBB010000068.1:0-15982 GCA_038532095.1 Pseudomonadota bacterium | reverse complement strand
AACCCGAAAGCACGATCAGCGCGGTGATGATCCCGCCAATCGCCAGCACCTTGGGAAAGCTCGACGGCCAAATCGGGTTGCGCTTCATGATCGGCGGCAACAGGTCGTCCATCATAAAAAACGCGGTATAGCCGTATATGGCGAAGGCCAGCAGCAGGAAGAACGCGATCCATCTATCGAGTGCCATGGTTCAGTCCCCCTCCGACCGAATCGTGAAGTTGTAAATTGAGCTGTCGAAGCGATTGAACGCCTCGTAATCCAGCAGGTCATAAAGTTCGGCGCGGGTCTGCATCTGGTCGATCAACCCGGTCTGCGTACCCGTCGCGGCAATCTCGGCCAACGACCGGCGCGTGATGCCCATCGCCAAACGCAGCAAAGTGACCGGATAGATCACAACGCTCGCGCCAAGCGCCTGCAACGCGTCCGCACTCAACAGGTCCGACTTTCCGAACTCGGTCATATTGGCCAGCAAAGGTGCGGGAATGCCCTTGGTCGCGGCGGTCCAATCCTCGGCGCCCGTCAGAGCCTCGGCAAAGATCACATCCGCACCGGCCTCGACATAAGCGTTCGAGCGGGCAATGACCCCCTCGATCCCCTCGCCCGCAAAGGCATCGGTGCGGGCGATAATCACCGTCTCGGGGTCACGCCGCGCCTCGGCAGCTGCACGAATGCGGCGCACCATGTCTTCGGTCGAGACCAGCGTCTTCCCATCAAGATGCCCGCAGCGTTTGGGCATCTCCTGATCCTCGATCTGGAGCGCCGCCATCCCACGGCTCTCCATGATCTCGACACAGCGCGCGACATTCATCGGCTCACCAAAGCCGGTGTCGCAATCTAGAATGATCGGCAGGTTGGTGACGCGGGCGAACTGTTCGGCGCGGTCCGCCACCTCGCTCAGCGTCGTCAAGCCAATATCCGGCAAACCCAGATCAGCGGCCAGCACAGCGCCCGAGAGGTAAATCGCCTCAAACCCATGCCGCTCGATCTCAATGGCAGCCAAAGGCAGGAACGCCCCCGGCGCCCGGATGATTGTGCCGCTGGACAGAGCACGGCGAAAGGCCTTGCGCTTGTCCGTGGGACTGAGCGTGCGTCGCATGATGATGGTGTCCGTCAAAAGAACCGGCCCGCACGTGGCGGGCCGGTATCAACATTCAGGCTTTAGAGGAAGCCCAGTTTCTTCATCAGATCGCCGATGACCTTTTCCTGTCCTTCCAGGAAGGTTTTGAAGTCATCACCGGGATTGTGGATGTTCGCCCAGCCGTTGCGCGCGCGCACTTCTTCCCACTCGGGCGTGTCGTACATCTTGGCAATCGCGTCCTGATAGGCCGCCAGCTTGTCGTCCGGCAGACCCGGAGCGGCGAAGAAGCCACGCCAGTTGACGAAGGTGGTGTCGATCCCTTGCTCTTTCATCGTGGGCGCATCCGGCGCAGCGTCGACACGCTCGTCCGAGGTCACACCGATGATCTTCACTTCACCGGCATTGGCCAGTTCAACCGCTTCCGAGAAACCGGTCGAGAGCGCCTTGATCTCACCCGAGAGAAGCGCGGCCATCGCCTGACCACCGCCATCATAGGCAAGGTACTTCACGCCCACCGGGTCCTGCCCAGCCGCTTCCATCACCATGGCGGCCACGAGGTGGTCCATGCCGCCTGGCACCGAGCCACCGCCCACAGGCGTACCATTCGGGTCAGCCGAATAGGCCTCGACCAGGTCCGACATCGAATTGATCGGGCTGTCCTTGGCCACCGCAATCGCCGCATAGTCGCCAATGGTGCCAGAGACCAGCGTCAGGTCACGGAAGCTCTGCGGGAACACACCTGTCAGCGAGCGGATCACGATGGGGGTCGAGTTGACCATCAGCGTGCCGTGGTTGCTCTCGGCGTTCTCGATCAGATAGGCAATCGCCTTACCGCCACCGCCGCCCGACATGTTTTCGTAAGAGGCCGAACCGACCAGACCGGCCGCCGTCAGTGCCTCGCCCGTGCCGCGCGCAGTGCCGTCCCAGCCGCCGCCGGCGCCGCCCGGGATCAGAAAGTGGATGCTGTCGACCACCTGATGGCCGCCCGCATGGACCGGACCAGCGACCATCAGGGCCGCAGCTGCCGCCATCGCGGCACGACGTGTAAAGTTGAATACTGTCATTTTTTTGGTTTCCTCCCTTATGACATTATTTTGCTTCGCCTTTAGAGGCTAAGCGGTTCTTCCGAGACAAGGACACCGTCCTCGTCACAATATATGCATTGCCCCTCCTCAAAGAGCACGTTTCCAAAGGCAACGGGCACTCCCAACGCCCCGATGCCGCGTTTGGCGCTGCGCACCGGGGTTACGCCCAAGGCCTTGATCCCCAGATCGACCTTGGCCAAAGCCCGCGCATCCCGCACCACGCCGTTGATCACGATACCTGACCAGCCGTGTTCTACAAGCAGATCGGCGTTTAAATCACCGAGCAGGGCACTGCGGAACGAGCCGCCACCATCCAGAACCACGACTGCGCCCTCCCCCGGGCTCTTGAAGAGCTTCTGTTGCACAAGCTTGGTGTCTTCCATGGTCACCGCAGTTCTGATCCGCCCGGCAAACATGCGTTTCGCGCCGAAATCCTGAAAGGGCAGCATCACTTGCCGCACCTTGTCCGGGTTGGCATCGTTCAAATCGGTGGTCGGAAAAGCCTCCAACGCCCAGGTCATCCGACGGCCTCCATCGCTTCGGGATAGGGCAGATACCCTTCCATAATGCGCCGCTGCGTGCGGAACGTGGTCGCCGAATGCGCAACGAGGCCATCCGGGCCTTCTGTCACATCCGCCTGAACTGGCAGCACACCGGAGGGGTTGCCGATCAGAACGTCACCTGTCGGCGGTACATGCGCTGCGATCAAAGTGCCGGGAACGCGCGCGGCCACAGCAACGCACATGGCCCCGGTCAATGTGATCGCGCGATGAAAGTTGCCCATCGAAACCAAACGGACCGACACATGGTAATCGGACGGCGCATAGGATCGCCCATCCAGCGCGGTGAACGTTGTAGGCGCGGCGACCAAAGCGACCTTGGGGGTCGAAAGCTGCGCCATCTCGGGCGCGTTCGCCAAGCCCATCGCCACAGCGCCTTGCCGACGGATCTGCTCCAGCTTGTCCATCAGGCCGGTGTCGGCATCCAACTCGACAGGGCCTTCGTCGCCCTGCACGCCCAGATCCGACGCACCGACAAACACCACCGGGTTTGACGCATCGACCATCGACACGGTGAAGCTGCCCAACCCCACCACGTCGAGCGTTTCAACCGCCCGCCCGGTTGGCAGAAGTTGCCCGGTGCGAGACCCGCCCGGGTCGAGGAAATCAAGCTGAACTTTCGCGCCGGTTTGCGAGACACCGGGGATCTCAAAATCGCCTTCCTCAATCGCGCGCCCATCCCTGACTGCGAAAGTCGAGTGAAAGAGCTTGCCCGTGTTCGTGTTGTGCACGCGCACCATAGTCGTTTCGCCCGACGCGCTCACCAATCCCTCTTCCAGAGCAAACGGACCCACCGCAGAAGACATGTTCCCACACATCTGCCCGTAATCTGCCACCGGCTCACCCACGGCGATCTGCACGAAGGTATAGTCGATGTCGGCATCGTCGCGCGGCGATGGCTCCACAATCACGATCTTGGAGAGCGATGAAATCCCGCCTCCCATACCATCGAGTTGTCGCCCGTAGGCATCCGGACTACCCATGACTTGCAGGAAAATCCGGTCCCGTAAGTCCTTGTCGGCAGGCAGATCAGCGGCGTTGAACATCACCGCTTTGGAGGTCCCGCCCCGGTAGAACGCGGCTTTGACCGACTTCCGAGCCATCAGGCAGCACTCCCCAGGAAGCTCCGGAATGACCGAGGCAACAGACCGCCATTGCGGAACGTCTCGCGTTCGTTGTCATTGTAGAGGCGCAGATCGAGGTCGAGCTTTGCCGTCTCGCCATCCTTGCGCGTGATTGTCATGTTGGCAGCCTTGAGATCTTCGGAAAGTTGAATGTCAAAGACCTCGCTGCCGTCTAGCCCAAGCGAGTGCCGTGTCACACCTTCGGGGAAACACAGCGGCGCGATGCCCATGTTCACAAGGTTGGACCGGTGAATGCGCTCGAAGCTCTCAACCACAACCGCCTTTACGCCTGCCAGCCACGGCGCTTTCGCAGCCGTGTCGCGTGATGAGCCGCAGCCGTATTCCTTGCCGCCGATGACGATCAAACCCTGCCCTCTGCTCCGATAGGTTTCAATTGCTTTGAACATCGTCGTCACTTCGCCTTCGGGTTCAATTCGCGCCCAAGGGCCTTCCTTGTCCGGCGTCATCTCGTTGCGGAGGCGGACGTTGCAAAACGTCGAGCGGATCACGACATCCGACGAGCCCCGCCGCGTGCCGAACGAGTTGAAGTCACGCGGCTCGACGCCCCGGTCGATCAGGAACTGCGCTGCGTCGCTGTCCATCGGGATCGCGCCCGAAGGGGAGATGTGGTCCGTTGTGATCGAGTCGCCCAAGATCGCCAACGGGCGCAGACCAGTCAGTTCGTCAACGGGCTGGGGTTCACTTTCGATCGCCTTCACAAACGGTGGGAAGGTGACATAGGTCGATGGCACCCAGTCGTAATTGCCCGCCGTCACACTAAGATCGTTCCAGCTTTCGTTGACCGTCGAAATCGCATTGTAGTTCGCAAGGAAGTCATCCGGTAGGATATGCGCGTCGATGATTGCATCCACCTCCTCGCGGCTGGGCCAAAGGTCCGACAACATCACCGGGTTGCCCTGCGCATCGTGCCCAATCGCCTCCGTCGTGATATCCCGCAGCACGGTCCCAAACAGCGCATAGGCCACCACCAGCGGCGGCGCGGCAAGCATGTTGCGGCTGGCCAGCGGGTGAATGCGGCCCGCAAAGTTCCGGTTGCCGGAAAGGACCGCAATGCCCTTGATGTCATCGCCCTTGATCGCCTCTTCATGCTCCGGCGCAAGCGGTCCCGACATACCGTTGCAAGTCGAGCAAGAGAAGGCCGCGATCTGAAAGCCAAGAGCACTGAGTGGCTCCTGTAGCCCTGAATCGGTCAGGTACTTCGCCACCACCCGACTGCCGGGCGCGAGAGAGGTCTTTACGTGCGGCTGCGCCTTCAACCCCTTCTCAACCGCCTTTTTTGCGATAAGGCCAGCCGCAATCATGTTCCGGGGATTTGCCGTATTGGTGCAGCTTGTGATCGCTGCGATGATAACGTCGCCGTCGCCAATTGTATGGTCTTTGCCGGGCACCGGAACACGCCGCGCGGCGCTGCGTTCCTCATCGCTGGTCAGTTGCGCTGTTGCCGCGCTCAGGTCCAGACGCTGCTCGGGACGGCTAGGACCGGCGACCGAACGACCAATCTTCGAGAGATCAAGCTCTACCACCTCGTCATATGCGAACCCATTGGCCTCTTCAGCATCGAACCACAGCCCTTGCGCGCGATTATATGCCTCGACCAGCGCCACATGCTCGGGCGAGCGCCCCGTTTCGCGCATATAGCGCAACGTGTTGTCGTCGCAGGGGCAGAACACTGAAGTCGAGCCGTATTCCGGCGACATGTTCGCAATCGTCCCACGATCCGCGACCGACAGCGCACCGTAGCCAGACCCGAACATCTCAACAAAGCAGTCTACAACGCCCACCGCCCGCAGCTTTTCGGCAACCGTCAATGCCACATCCGTTGCCGTCAGATGATCTGCAAGGCTGCCCTTGACCTCCAACCCAATCACGCGGGGGACGTTCACGGCGGTGCTCTCGCCAAACATGATGGCCTCTGCCTCGAGTCCACCAATGCCCCAGCCCAGCACACCGAGACCGTTGATCATGGTCGTGTGGCTGTCGGTGCCAAGGTTCGTGTCAGGCGTCAGCAGCTTCGGGTCACTTTCAGACGGCATCACGATCCGGCCCAGATACTCTAGGTTGATCTGGTGCATGATCCCACCGCCGGGCGGGATGACACGCAGGTTCGGGAACCGCTCTTCACAGGCCTTGATGAAAGCGAACCGCTCTTCGTTGACCTCAAACTCGCGCTTCTGGTTGCGCGGCAAGGCGAGCTTTTCGGCCCAATGGGCGATGGTCATGGAGTGATCGACGATCAAGTCGACCGGCAGGCTCATATCCACCCTGCTCGGGTCGCCACCCGCTTCTGTAATCTGGCTCCGCATGGCCATCATGTCGACCAGAAGGGGCAATCCCAGCATGTCCTGAAGGATCAGGCGCGAGGGGCGGAACGGGACAGCTTCTCCGCTGCGTCCGGCCACATGCCTCACCGCGTCACCATCCGGCGCGTGTCGGACGACATTCTCCGCCATCACCCTTAGGGAATAGGGCAGGCTTTGCAATTCGGCGCCGACGGCCGCCTGATAATCCACGCCCGTGTGATCTGTGCCCGGAATAGATTTGATCACGGTTATATCCTCCCAACTCACACCCTGATACTTGCGATGCGCATTTCGCTTCAATAGAAGAGAACTATCGTTTCGCCAGAGAGAACGCAGGAATTGCGGAACATGGGAGCTTTGCGCACGGAATCTGTGGAACGGGCCATGTCGATCCTGATGGCCTTTTCGACGCAAAAACCCCGGCTCAGCCTTGCGGATTTGGCGCGGGAGACGGGGCTGCACAAAAGCACGATCCTTCGGCTGACGACATCATTGCAGCTCTATGGGTTCATCAATCGGGACGCGGACGGCACGTTCACCATCGGGGCAAGTATCTGGCGCCTTGGGCTGATCTTCCGGCAGGACTTCAACAACGGTGAAGAGGTGCGTCCCATCCTGCGCAAACTGGTGGAACTGACGGGCGAGACTGCATCGTTTTATGTCAAGGCCGGAGGAGAGCGTGTGTGCCTGTACCGGGAAAACTCGCCTGATCTGATGCGGTTTCACCTCGAAGAGGGCATGCGCCTTGATCTCAGTACCGGCGCGTCCGGGACGGTGTTGCGTCACTTCTCGGGAGAAGAGGTTGAGGACCTGTCCGTCTTCAACGCGAATGGAACGGTTGTTTCCGCGGGCGCGCGCAACCCAAGCATCGCCTCCATCGCGACACCGGTGTTCGATGTGCGCGGCAACCTGCGGGGGGCCTTGGCCGTGTCCGGCCTGATCAATCGGTTTGACGCGGCCTCACGCGCGCAAGCTGTTCCGATGTTGGAGCAACTGGCGCGCCAACTGAAAGCCTCACTCGGCCAAGCATAGCGACTGAGACAGCGCGGCAGCGGTGGCGCTACACCTCTGTCCGCTCTCCGAACCGCTCAAGCATCTTGTCCCGGATCTGGTCACGCGCCTTGCGGTATTGCTCCAACTTGGCATCCCGCGTCTCACCGATGCCGGACGGGTCCATGATCGGCCAATACTCGACCTCGAGGTGAAAGTAACGGGTCAGATCAAGAGCCTTGCGCTGCGCTCCGGGCGACAACGCCACCACCAGATCGAAGCCTGAAAGATCATCGCCCCATTCCTGCATTTCATCGAAAGACCGGGACCGGTGGCGCGCCAGTTCAATGTCCATCTCATGACACACCGCGACAGAGAACCCGTCGATTTCCATGTCATTGTAAACTCCGGCGGACTGGACATAGGTCTCCGTCCCGTAGAACTTCTTCATCATCCCCTCGGCCATGGGCGACCGGATGGCATTGTGATCGCAACAAAACAGGACCGACTGGGGAAGGTCCGCCACCCTACCCTCCGAAGTGCAGAACGCAGATCAGGGTGAACAGACGACGCGCGGTATCGATGTCCAGTTCCACCTTGTCGTCAAGCCGCTCCTGAAGCACGCGCGCGCCTTCATTGTGGATGCCACGCCGCGCCATATCGATTGCCTCGATCTGCGCGGGGGGCAGACGTTTGACCGCTTCGAAATAGCTTTCGCAAATCTGGAAATAGTCCTTCACCACCTGCCGGAACGGGGCGAGCGACAGATGAAACTCTGCCGCAGGCTTTTCATCCTCGGTCTTGATGTCAAAGACGAGACGCTTCTCACGGATCGCCAACAGCAAAGAGTAGGGCCCCGGCGCTGCATCCTTGTGCTTCAACTCGAACGAGTTGTCTTCCAACAGATCGAACACCGCAACGCGCCGCTCCTGCTCGATTTCGGGCGTCGGAGGCGGCAGTGCGCTGTCGTCGATATTTATTTCAACGATACAAGACATGGCTCTGAGGCTTAGGGCATGCGGTAGAAATTGAAAACCGCCAAACCGGACAAATCCCGATCAGCCCCGGCGTCCGCGTGCCCCGCCCCGGCGCCCTGTGCGGGCCGCCGGTTCAAGCGCTTCCTGCAAGACACGCGTCATCGGATGCTCCGGCGCGTCCGGCGCGTATTGATCCATCAAAACGCGAACGTGGTCTGCACTGTCTTCCCCCAAGGGCACCGAAATCGCCCAGTCGAGAAAAATCGAGCGGCTTTCTTCCAGCGTGATCCCTTCAATCCGGTAGCTTTCCCGGATCAACCCGCGCGGATCAACAGTCTCGGCAGTACGGTCCATGGCATGTCTCTTTGTGACGCTCACGCGCAAGCTAAGGCGAGAGATGACGGCTTACAATATCCGCAACCGACGCACGATGGGCTGAAACCGCCTGTTCGAGAGCCTCAAGCGTCTTGTAACCAGTGATCCGACCCAGAAACTCCGCAGCCCCGGTCCCGATCTCATCCGGCCACGTGTCGCCGAACACAAGTCGCATGGCGATGCGGACCGTCCAGAAGACCTGACGTGCCTCTTGCAGAATGCGTGCGTCGTCTTCCGACAGCGGGTACACCTTTGCGGCGTGATCAATCTGCCCGAAACGCTGCCGTGAAGGGTCACCCGAAAGCAGTGTCGCCGCTTGCGCAAAAAGATCGATGTCCTGTAGCCCCCCCGCCCCGTTGCTGCTGTCCAGCGGATGTCGCGCAGGCTTTGCCTCCTGCAGGCGCGATCGCATCTCGCCCACATCTTGCAAGACCCCGTCACGCACACGCGGCATGGCCAAAACATCGCGCCTGACCGCTTCGATATCCGCAAGAAGTGAAGGCTCACCGACAAGCGGGCGCGCCCGCGTCAATGCAAGGTGCTCCCATGTCCAGGCTTCTTCCTTCTGATACGTGGTGAACGCCGCAAGCGATGTCGCGACAGGTCCTTGCCGCCCCGAAGGCCGAAGCCGCATATCCACCTCGTAAAGCCGACCTTCGGCTGTGGGCGCGGCGAGGGCCGTGACCAAAGCCTGGGTCAAACGCGCGAAATAGGGCCGGGTCGCCAGCGGGCGCGGCCCGTCAGAGGCTTCGGCATCGCCCGCATCAAACACCACGATCAGGTCCAGATCGGACGTTGCAGAAAGCCGCCCGGCCCCGAGCGAGCCCATGGCCACCACCGCCGCGCCACGTCCCGGCGGCGGGCCATGCTTGCGGGCAAACTCCGCGACGACGCATGGCCAGAGGCCTTGCACCACTGCGCCAGCCAGATCGGCATATTGCTGACCCGCCGCCTCCGCGCTGACAAGCCCACGCAACAAATGCACCCCAATGCGAAACGCCCACTCCTTGGCCCAGACCCGCGCCTGGTCCAACCGTGTCTCGTAATCCTCGATCTCAGACAGGCGCCCCGTCAGCTCGGTCTTCAGCGCGGCTTCACCCGGCCAGTCACCAAAGAACTGGCCTCCAATCACGGCATCGAAGACCCCTGCATTCCGCGTCAGGTATTGCCCCAACTCCGGTGCCGTATCGACGATATCGACCACCAGGTCGAGCAGCTGCGGGTTCGCCTCGAACAGCGAAAACAGTTGAACCCCAGCCGGCAGACCACCCAGAAACGCTTCGAAATGGGCCAGGGCTTCCTCAGGGTCGCCCGCCGCTTGCAAGCGCGCGTCCACCCGTGGCCAGACCCGTTTCAAGATCTCGACAGCCCGCGGCGAGCGCAGGGCCGGATACCCCGCCCAGCGGGACAGCAACTCGGTCTCAGGTCCGGCCTCCGCCTGCGGCACACCGCCAGATGGTTGAAACAGACCATCCGTCAATTCGGCCACGCGATGAAGGCGAGCCTCGATCTCCTTGGCATAGTCCGCCGGATCGCGATCAGAAAGTGACGCCAGACGGGCAAAGTCCTCCGCATTGTCAGGCAGGCAATGGGTTTGCTGGTCGGCCACCATCTGAACCCGGTGCTCGGCTTCGCGGTGCGCCCGGTAATCCTGCTGCAACTGGGTCGCTTCGTCTTCAGGAACCCAGGACTTGCCGGCCAGCGCCTGCAACGCGCCAACGGTTGTGTTGTCCCGGAGCGACGGGTCACGCCCTCCGGCAATCAACTGCCGGGTCTGTGTGAAAAACTCGATCTCGCGAATGCCCCCCTCGCCGAGTTTCAAGTCATGGCCGAGGTGAGAAATCGGCTTGGTCAGACCTTTATGGTCTCGAATGCGCAAGCGCATGTCCTGTGCATCCTGGATGGCTGCATAGTCGAGGTGACGTCGCCAGACGAACGGCGTGAGCGCTTCGAGGAAGCGTTCGCCCGCCTTGATATCCCCTGCGGCGACACGCGCCTTTATGAACGCGGCCCGCTCCCATGTCCGTCCAAAACTCTCGTAATACCGTTCGGCGGTTTCCATCGAGATCGCCACCGGCGTGACAGAGGCATCGGGCCTAAGCCGCAAGTCCGTGCGAAAAACATACCCGTCCGCCGTGCGGTCACTCAAAGTTTGGGTCATCCGTCGCACCGCACGCACGAACCCCGTGCGGGCCTCGGCATAGTCGGACGGGTCGAACCGCGTCTCGTCGAAGAGGCAAATCAGATCGATGTCAGACGAGTAATTCAGCTCGAACGCCCCCATCTTGCCCATCGCCAGAACCGACAGCCCCGCCGCTGAGACCAGATCATCCTCGCTCTGGCCCGGCAACCGCCCTTGCCTGATCTGCACACCAACGGCGTCTTTCAAAGCTGCGTCCACCGCATGGTCGGCCAATCGCGTGAGCGCGCCGGTCACCTCCTCCAGTGTCCAGACACCCGCCAGATCGGCAAAAGCAATCAAGGCGGCCGCCCGCGCCTTCTTGCGGCGCAAGTCACTGGCCAGAGCCGCAACCGGTGCCGCGAGCAAACTCTGAAACGCAGCTTCCGGCGCTTCCGACAAAGCTTCTTGCAGCCACGCGCCTTCACGACGAAAAAGATCAGCCAGATAAGGCGATGACCCGGCCGCCCCCTGAACGAGCGCGGCCAACGGCCCGGACAAACCCGGCACATGGCCCAGCGCCTCCTGACCGCGCTCAGGGTCATAAGGGCGAGGCAAACGTGTGATGCGCTGTTCGAAGGGGCCGTCCATGGCGCGACCCTATCAAGGGATACCGCCAATTCGACTAAAATTGTTTTTCATCTCTTCAAAAATACGCATCACCCGCTTACCAACCGCGCAGAAGCCGGGCAGAGGACCCTGATGAGCAAGAGCTTGAAACGGATCAAATCCGCGCTGGCCGAGGCGCATGTGGTGTCAGATGTGCGCGAGATGCCGGGCGAGACCCGAACTGCCTCCGACGCAGCGCGTGAGATCGGCTGCGAGATCGACCAGATCGCCAAATCGATCATCTTCCGTGGCGCGCAATCCGGACAGACTGTCCTTTTCATCACCGCGGGCGGAAATGAGGTCGACCCTGCCAAAGCAAGCGCGCTGGCCGGCGAAGCGCTGGGGCGCGCAGATGCCGCCTTCGTCCGGGAGAAGACCGGCTTTGCCATTGGAGGGGTTGCGCCCATCGCCCACAAGACATCGCCCCTGTCCTTCTTTGACCCGAAGCTGCTCACCTTCGACGTGGTCTACGCCGCCGCAGGCACCCCGCGCCATATTTTCAATATCACCCCGCACGTTCTTTTGCAGCTATCAGGCGCGCAAGACGCCGGTTTCACTACGAACTCTTAAGCGCTTGAATAAAAATAGTACTTATTATCAGTTGCATATGATGTTTATGTAAAAAACATTCACATAAATCCTTGACCCTGCGACCTGTTCTCCCGATATGTGTAATGTGAAAACGCTTCACATTGACTTAAACCGATAGGAGATACCCGATGACAACCGCGACGATGACCGCCCCGACTGTCCAGCGCGACAGTTGGCTTCGCCGGAGCGAACGGTGGCTCGATGAGCGTGGCAAAGGCGCTTGGATCGCGGCCATGGTTCTTGGCTTCATCTTTTTCTGGCCAATTGGCCTCGCCCTTCTGGCCTATATGATCTGGAGTAAACGCATGTTCAGTGGAAATTGCAGCCGCCGCACCCGCCACGCGGCACACGCCTTCAAATCGAGCGGAAACAGCGCGTTCGATGCCTATAAGGCCGACACGCTGCGCCGCCTAGAAGAAGAACAGGACGCGTTTGAGGCCTTCTTGCAGCGGCTCCGCGAAGCAAAGGACAAGGCCGAGTTCGACCAGTTCATGGAAGACCGGTCCAGCAAGAAGCACGAGACCGACATCGACGGCGAAGCCAACCCGGCCTGACCCGCATCATGTGCAAGGGCGCCTCTCTCCCGCGCGCCCTGGCCTTCGGCGGCCCCACTCCCCCCCCGGGGGCCGCCGGAAAAACCTGCGAGACAGTGATACAATGATCGATATGACACAAAGCTTTACCCCGCGTTCCTCCGGCCTGCCTGATCCGGATTACCACGCCGAATTCTACACCGATGTGCCCTCTAAACGGCTGATGGCTTGGCTCATCGATACAGTGTTGATCTCTCTGATCGTCATCGCCATTTCAGTGCCCATTTTCTTCATCCCACTGGTTTTCTGGCCCTTTTTCTATGCCATTGTCAGTTTTCTCTATCGTTGGGGCAGCATCGCGTCCCGCTCTGCCACACCTGGCATGCGTTTCATGGCCATCGAACTGATCGACCGTGACGGACGGCCCTTTGACGGCGCAACAGCCTTTCTTCACACAGCCGGATACACGTTTTCAGTGGTCACCGTGCCGCTGCAATTGATCTCCATCATCATGATGATCGCAACGCCCCGCCGTCAGGGATTGACCGATACAATTCTTGGAACAGCAGCGATTAATCGCCGCGCCCGCTAACTTCGCCAGTTTCGGGGGATTGCCAAGTCTGACAGGCTTGGTAAGCTTTCATGAAACTTGCATCGCTCGCCAAGGCAAATCCATGCGCCATACACTTCCCATCGCGCCGCAATTCTATGTGACGGCGCCACAGCCCTGCCCTTATCTCGAGGGGCGGATGGAACGGAAGTTGTTCACGGCCCTGCAAGGCGATCATTGTGAGCAACTTAACAATGCCCTCTCGAAACAGGGCTTCCGGCGCTCTCAAAACGTGCTTTATCGGCCATCCTGTGCGGAGTGCTCGGCCTGCCTTTCAGCGCGCATTCGTGTGAAAGATTTCAAGCCGTCGCGAAGTCAGCGCCGCACCATCAAGCGCAACGCCGCGTTGAAGCGGGAAGCGACGTCTCCTTGGGCCACGGAAGAACAATATGCCCTGTTCCGCGCCTATCTCGATCACCGTCACGCGGATGGCGGTATGGCCGACATGGATATCTTCGAGTTTGCCGCCATGATCGAAGAGACACCCGTGCGCAGTCGGGTTGTGGAGTATGCCGAGCGAAGCGCGGGCGCGCGCCATCTGCGTGCGGTCTGCCTGACCGATGTGCTCGATGATGGCCTGTCGATGGTCTACAGCTTCTACGATCCGGAATGTCGGCGTGCGAGCCTTGGCACCCATGTGATCCTTGATCATATCGATATCGCGCGCGAAGCAGGCTTGCCTTACGTCTATCTGGGCTACTGGGTCGCCGGCTCGTCCAAGATGGGGTACAAGGCCAGCTTTTCCGCACTTGAAGTTTATCGCGGCGGAGAGTGGCAGGATATCGGTGACCCCGATAGCTATTCGGCAGAGACGCACCCGCTGTCGACCGATCCGATTGCCGAACAGGTTGCCCGGATCAGCCTTCCGGACACACGGCCGACCGGTTCAATCAAAGGCAGTTAGGTCCGCACCCACTGTGGCCGGGCCGATCACGTATGAGAGTCCCGCTGACATCGCAGGTGAAGTGAAAGACGTGTCGTGACATGTCTTGCAGACATGCGCGCATTTGGTCCATCATTCATAAAGCGAAAACGATGAGCCGTTTCCCGTGCCGAACGCCCCGATTGTTTTGATACTTGGCGACACGCCGGATGCCCGCGCCCTTGCGGAAGCGGTGGCCGACCGTGGAACAAGAGGCATCTATGCCCATGCCGGGCGGCGCACCTCCAAGGCGCCCCCGCCGCTGCCAACGCGGATTGGCAGCTTTGGTGGGCCGGAGGGCTTGGCGCAGTACCTCGTGGAGGCGGGCATTACGCATATCGTGGACGCGACCCAACCGTTTGCAGAAACCATGAGCGAGAGCGCGGTTCGCGCGGCCGAGATGACCAATCTGCCCCTCGTCGCCTTTGGACCGGCCGCCTGGACAGCCGAGCCGGAGGATACCTGGATCAATGCGCCCGACATGGCCACTGCGGTGGCCGCACTCGACACGGACCCGCAACGCATCTTTCTGGCGATTGGGCGCAAAGGGGTGGCGCAATTCGCCAGCCTGCCGCAGCACCACTATGTGTTGCGACTGGCCACACCACCCCGCAGCACTCCTCCGTTGCCTCACCACGATATCGTCGTAGATCGCAGTGCGGGTGACACAGCGTCGGAGGTCGCGTTTCTACAGGACCACGGCATTGGTCTTATCGTTGCTCGAAACACGGGGGCGCCCACAGGCTACCCGATGTTGGAAGCCGCCCGCGCGCTTGGCTTGCCGGTTCTGATGATTGACCGCCCCCACCTCACCGCACGCAAAAACCTGCACCGCATCTCGGATGTTCTGACGTGGCTCGATCAGAATGATGTAAAGAACGTCTCGTAAGTGCTTGCTATCACGACAGAGTTCTGCGGAGTCAGTTTTCGGCACTCACTCTCACTGTCGGCTTACCAACATGCAAAACTGATATATCAGCACCTTCACTAATGTATGAGCGACCCGCCTGATATTTCAGTTTTCTTTATGATATATCAGTTCCCTCAGAATACCGGCAGCACAAAGACCGCGCCCTGCCTTACGTCACAACCGCGACAAAAAGCAGAAACGCAAAAAGCGCCATCGCCCGTTGGAAAAACACCAGCCCATGCTCGATATCCGTGGCGCGCGGATCGCCCGCCACCGGGTTCAACCACGGGTCCTCGGTCGCTACGCCGTCGTAAACACGGGGACCTGACAGACGCACGCCCAAACCACCGGCCATCGCGGCCTCAGGCCAACCGGCATTGGGCGAGCGGTGTTGGCGGGCATCACGCAGCATCGTACGAAACGCTGTTCGGCGCACACCAATCGCTGCGGCGGAGATCAGGACCCCGGTCAGTCTTGCCGGGATCAGATTGACCAGATCGTCAAGCCGCGCCGCACCATAACCGAAGGCGTCATAACGCTCGTTGCGATGCCCGATCATCGAATCCATCGTGTTGATCGCCTTGTAAATCGCGATCCCCGGCAATCCCAAAAGTGCGCCCCAAAAAAGCGGCGCGACCACCGCGTCCGACGCATTTTCAGCCAGGCTCTCCAGCGCCGCCCGCGCGATCGCCGGTTCATCCAATGTCTCGGGGTTGCGCCCAACGATCATCGCCACCGCTTGCCGCGCCTTGGTCAGATCACCGCTCCCCAAAGGCGCCGCGACCGCGGCCACATGCGTGTATAGCGACCGCGCCGCAACCAGAGGCCACGCCAAAAGGCCAATGACCAAGGCCCCAACCCACCCGTCGGGCACAAGCCGTGCCACACCCCAGGCCACAGCGCCAACGATCAGAAGCACGATCAGAACCAGCGCCCCTCCCGCCACGTATCGACGCGTGCGGGAGCCACGGTTCAAACCCACCTCCAACCCCGAAATCAACGCCCCAATCCACGTCACGGGATGCCCGACGCGGCGAAAAACAGCGTCAGGCCAGCCCACGGCCACATCGATCAAAAGCGCTATCAGCATGGCCGCAGCGAAACTCATGCGAGCGTCT
>JBCBBB010000067.1:0-16083 GCA_038532095.1 Pseudomonadota bacterium | reverse complement strand
CGGCCCGCGCGGGCGAGACGACCGCTTTGGTGGGTGCTTCAGGTGCCGGGAAATCCAGCGTTTTCAGCGTGCTGACGCGCCTTGTGGATGTGGAAAGCGGTGCGGTGACGGTGGGCGGTGTGCCGGTGGCGTCGCTCGCGCTTTCCGACCTGCGGCGCATGTTCGCGGTGGTCAGCCAGGACGCGCCGATGTTCGATGAAAGCCTGCGGGACAACATTCTGTTGGCCGAAACCGGCGTGCCCGACGCGCGTCTGGCCGATGTGCTGGAGGCGGCGCATCTCAGCGAGTTTGTGGCGGGTCTGCCCGATGGTCTCGACACCCGGGTTGGCCCGCGCGGTGGTCAACTCTCCGGCGGTCAGCGGCAGCGTGTCGCGATTGCCCGCGCGCTTCTGCGCGACGCACCGATCCTGCTGCTCGATGAGGCCACAAGTGCGCTCGACGCCGAAAGCGAGGTGCGCGTACAAGCGGCGCTCGACTTGCTATCGCGCGACCGCACCACACTGGTCATCGCCCACCGGCTGTCCACAGTGCGCGCCGCCGACAAGATCGTCGTGATGGACAAGGGGCAGGTCGTGGATGAAGGGCGGCATGATGAGCTGTTGGCGCGCGACGGGGTCTATGCGCGCCTGCATGCCTTGCAGTTCAACGAGTGAGCGGGACCATTTTCTGTCACAGAAAATGGACCGGAAAATTTCATTTTCCGCGCCCCTGGCCGTCGTAGCGCGCCTTCAGAACCGCCGGATCACGTCCAAGCGCGAACCGGGCCAATGTCCCGAGATTGGCGGTCACGCGGCGCAGCCATCCTTCCCGCTCATATCGCTCCGCTGAGGTCTTGGCCTCTGCGGTCAAACCCACAAGGCGTCCCTTCAATGCCCGGGCCAGCGCCACATCCTCCATCAGTGGCAGGTCCGGCACGCCGCCCACATCTTCCAGCAGCGCGCGCGCGATCAGCAGGCCCTGGTCGCCATAGGGCAGACCGAAGACGCGCGACCTCAGGTTCGCGCCACCGGCCACAAGACGCGGCGCAAGCCCGGACGCACGAAACCGCAGCCGGAACCACGCCGCACGGTCGGGACTGTCCTGCATATGCCGATAGGCCACCTCGGCCCATCCGGGCGAAAGATGTGTGTCCGCATGCAAAAGCAGCACCCACGGCGCACGGCTCGCCTCCACCCCACGGCGCAGTTGCGGACCGCGCCCGGCCGAGCCGGTCACCCAAACCGCGCCAAGCTCTTTCGCCACGCGTTCCGTTGCGTCGGTGGAGCCGCCATCGGAGATCACCAACTCGCGCACCAGGCCGGAGGACGCGCCTTCCAGCAACGCCTCTGCCGTCGCCGGCAGGGCATCGGCGGCGTTCAGCGTCGGGATCACAATCGACAAGGGGGCGGGCATGGCATTTCCGTTCCGGCTTCGCGCCCCTATATAGGCGGGAGCATGCTTGAGGGGCCAGACATGAGCACACGCCAGATCATCACTGTCACCGGATCAGACCGGGAAAGCTTCCTTCAGAACCTCGTCACCAATGATGTCGCGCGCTTGAAGGACGGGCTGGTGTGGACCGCGCTTCTCACCCCGCAGGGCAAATACCTGGCCGACTTCTTTCTGGTGCCGGATGGGGAGGCGATCCTGATCGATGTGGCCCAACCTCTGGCCGCCGGTCTTCTGCAACGGCTGACCATGTACAAACTGCGCGCGGACGTCACCCTGACCCCGCGTGAAACGGCCGTGGTCTGCGGCATTGGAGAGACCCCGGAGGGTGCCTTTCCTGACCCGCGTCACCCCGCGCTCGGCTGGCGCGCCTATGACGGGCGCGACGGGGCGGCAGACCTGCCTGACGCACTGCGCATTGCGCATCTTGTCCCGGAAAGCGGCATCGAGCTTCAACCGAATGACAGCTATCCGCTTGAGATGAATTTCGAAGCTCTGAACGGCGTCGATTTTCGCAAAGGCTGTTACGTAGGGCAGGAGGTCACCGCGCGGATGAAGCACAAGACCGAACTGAAGAAAGGTCTGGCCAGCGTGACGGTCGAAGGCACCGCCCCGGTCGGAACCGAAATTACCACTGCCGATGGCAAACCGGCGGGCACGCTTTTCACGCAGGCTGACGGGATGGGATTGGCCTATTTGCGCTTTGACCGCGCCAAAGGCCCCATGACGGCCGATCACGCAACCGTGATCTGGTCTCCGCACTAGCCTTCGAAACACCCCGAAAAGGGTTCAGGCGCGCCACATTTCGGTCACACCGGTTCGATTTTAAACCCATGTGGATCAATTACACGGTTCACACGCACACACACACACACACTTGCTAGATGGCGGTTCCCAGGGTTGGGAGCCGTCATTTGCATTTCAGGGGTTTCAAGCCCGCGCCGGTCATGTGAACATACGTTCATATCACCGGAGGCTCGCATGACCACATCTGATACCGCAACCGACCCGATTGTGATCTGTAGCGCCATGCGCACCCCGCTCGGGGCCTTTCAGGGCGCGTTTTCCAACCTGTCCGCCACAGACCTGGGCGCCGTGGCGATCCGCGCCGCTGTCGAGCGGGCCGGTCTTACCGCCGACGATGTGGACGAGGTGCTGATGGGCAATGTGCTTCCCGCAGGGCTCGGGCAAGCGCCTGCGCGGCAGGCCGCGCTTGCGGCGGGGCTGCCGTCCTCCGTGCCCTGTACCACGATATCCAAGGTTTGCGGGTCCGGCATGAAATCGGTGATCCAGGCGCATGATGCCATTGCCACTGGCTCAGCCGACGTCGTAATTGCGGGCGGGATGGAAAGCATGACCGGCGCCCCGTATCTGTTGCCGCAAGGGCGCAGCGGCGCCCGGATCGGGCACAGCCAGATGCTCGACCACATGATGCTCGACGGGTTGGAGGATGCCTATGACATCGCGCCCGACGGCACCCGGCGCTCCATGGGCACGTTTGGCGAGGACTGCGCCGAGAAGTACCAGTTCACGCGGGACGATCAGGACAGCTTTGCCATGGAAAGCGTGCGCCGTGCCAAGGCCGCTGCTGATGGCGCGTTTCAAAGCGAGATCGCGCCGGTCACGGTGAAGACCCGAAAAGGGGAGGTCACTGTGGCCCGTGACGAAGGGCCGGACCGGATCGACCCCGAGAAAATCCCGACGCTGCGCCCGGCGTTCAAGAAAGACGGAACAATCACGGCGGCGTCCGCGTCATCTATCAATGACGGCGCTGCGGCGCTGGTTCTGGCGCGCGCAAGCCGGGCGGAGGCGTTGGGGCTTTCACCCGTTGCGCGGATCGTCGGCCACAGCGCCTATGCCGGGGAGCCGGGCTGGTTCACCACCGCCCCGGTCTATGCCAAGGAACGGCTCTTCGAGCAGACCGGCTGGACCGTCGACGATGTGGACCTCTTCGAGATCAACGAGGCCTTCGCCTGCGTGCCGATGGCCTCGATGCGCGCGTTGGGCATCGAGCATGCGCGCCTCAACGTCCATGGCGGCGCCGTGGCGGTGGGCCATCCGATTGGCGCATCAGGCGCGCGTATATTGGTGACACTGCTGAACGCGATGGCGGCGCAGAACGCCAGGCGAGGCGTCGCCTCGATCTGCATCGGCGGGGGAGAAGCGACCGCGCTTGCGGTAGAAGCGCTCTAGGCCTTCTTTTTGGTAGAAGTAGCCTGAGCGCAGCGCTCAGGTGACGGCCTGCTGCCGGATATACTCGGGTCGGTCCCAGAGACGGTCGTTCACCACAGTTTCCAGAACCTCAGCCGCACGCACCATGTCATCGGCGTCGAGATAAAGCGGCGTGATGCCAAAGCGCATGATGTCGGGGGCGCGAAAGTCGCCGATCACGCCGCGCGCAATCAACGCCTGCATGGCGGCGTAGCCGTGCGCGAACCGGAACGCGACCTGGCTGCCGCGTGCCGCCGGATCGCGCGGGCTGGCCAGCGTAAGGTGCGGACAGCGGGCTTCGACCTCCCGGATGAAGCGTTCGGAAAGCGCGATTGAGGCGGCGCGCAGGTCGGACATCTCAACCCCGTCCCAGATGTCGAGCGCTGCGTCGAGCGCTGCCATTTGCAGAACCGGCGGCGTGCCGACCCGCATCCGCTCGATCCCCGCGCCGGGGCGATAACTTGGCTCGAAAGCGAAAGGCGCGTCATGGCCGAGCCAGCCGGACAGGGCCGGTTCAATGCGGTCAATCAGATCAGGGCGGATGCTGATGAAAGCGGGCGCACCGGGCCCGGCATTGAGGTACTTGTAGGTGCAGCCCACGGCGAACTCGGCCCCGGACCGGGCGAAGTCAACCTCGATGGCGCCGGCGGAATGGGCGAGGTCCCAGATCATCACGGCCCCTGCGGCATGGGCGGCCCGGGTGATCCGCTCCATGTCATGGCGGCGCCCGGTGCGGTAGTCGACCTCGGTCAGAAGAACGACGGCGACTTCTGTGCTGATGGCATCTTCGACCATCTTGGCCGCGACGGTTTTCAGGCGATGGCCTTTGTCGAGGCTCCGGATCAGCCCTTCGGCCATGTAGAGGTCGCTTGGAAAATTGCCGGTGTCCGACAGGATCACGCGGCGGTCGGGACGCATCTGAAGCGCGGCAGAGAGCGCCTGATAGACCTTGATCGAGAGCGTATCGCCGAGCGTGGTGGTTCCGGGAGGCGCGCCGATGAGCCGCCCGATGCGATCGGCCACGCGCGTTGGCGCGGCCATCCAGCCATCAACATTCCAGCCGGTGATCAGGTGCTGGCCCCATTCGGTCTGAACCGTGCGCGCGACTTTCTCTGGCACGGCGCGCGGCAAGGGGCCGAGCGAATTGCCATCGAGGTAGA
The DNA here is from genome assembly GCA_038532095.1 of Pseudomonadota bacterium. Classification (GTDB taxonomy): domain Bacteria; phylum Pseudomonadota; class Alphaproteobacteria; order Rhodobacterales; family Rhodobacteraceae; genus JAJDOD01. The sequence continues at coordinate 11,284 of JBCBBB010000067.1, read as the reverse complement.
GGATCCCGTCCGGCAGATCGAAGAGATGTTTCAAGGGCAGGGTCATGGCGCCGCTCTACGCCAGTTCGGCGCGGTCTGAAAGTGGGTCTGGACTTTTTGTATACGCTTGGATACAGAAATCAAAAGGAGACGCGTGCGCGTCACGCGGATGCGAAGGGGTTTCACCCCCTCGCGCTCCCCCGGTTTGCGTATTTTTGAAGAGATGAAATGCCATGGGGCAAGGATCGAGCGGTTGGACGGCGTATGAGGCGATGATGCAGGCGATCCGGCGCGGTGATTATGTGCCGGGGGCACGTTTGCGCGAGGAAGAGGTCGCGGCGCGGTTGAACCTGTCGCGGACCCCGGTGCGGGAAGCGCTGAGGCGGCTTGAGGCGGAGGGCATTGTCGAGCATCAGCCGCGCTCTGGTGCCGTGGTACGTCAGCTCAGCCATGCCGAGGTGGTTGAGCTTTACGAGATGCGGGTGGTGCTGGAACGGACGGCGGCAGAGATGGCCGCGAAGCACGGGACCGAGGCGGAGTTCGATACGCTGGCCGCACTCAACCGTCAGATCGAGGCAGAACGGTCGAACCCGGCGCGGGCGGCGGCGATCAATCAGGATTTCCATCGCGGTCTCTATCTGGCCTGCCGCAACCGGTTCCTTCTGGATGCGGCGCGCGGGTTGAACAATGCCTTGCTCCTTCTCGGGCCGACGACATTCACGGATGAGGGCCGGATCGACCTTGTGGTGCGCCAGCACGCCGCGATCATCGAGGCGCTGGATGCGGGGGATGCAGAGGCTGCGGGTGCGGCGGCGGAAGCGCATCTGCAAGCCTCGCTTCGGGTGCGGTTGCAGGCGCTCGCCGCATGAAGACCGCGCTTGGCTTTCTTGTGGCGGCCCTTGGCGTCGCCGTATTCAAGTTCTTTGCCCTGCCTTTGCCGTGGCTGCTCGGGCCTATCTTTGCTTGCCTGATCGCCGCACTCGCAGGCGTGCCGATTGCCGGGGTAAAACCTTTGAACGATGCCATGCGCACGGTGTTGGGCGTTGCTGTCGGCGCAACGATGACGCCCGCCGTGATCGTGACGTTTCCGGCCATGTGGCCAACGCTTGTGCTGGTGCCGGTTATGGTCCTGGCCATCGGGATAACCGGTGTGCCCTATTTCCGGCGCGTCTGGGGCTATGACTTTCCCACCGCCTATTACAGCACCATGCCGGGCGGGTTGCAGGACATGCTGGTCTTTGGGGAGGAGGCGGGCGGCAAGGTCCGCACACTGTCGCTGGTCCACGCGACCCGGGTCATGGTGATCGTGGTCGCGCTGCCGTTCATTCTGAAAGGCATCTGGGACGCGGATCTGTCCAACCCGCCGGGCGTGCCACTGGTCAGCGTGCCGTGGCATGAGTTGCTGTTGATGGTGGCCTGCGCCGCGCTTGGCTGGTGGGGCGCGCAGCGGATCGGCATGTTTGGTGCCTCGATCCTGGGGCCGCTGATCGTGGCTGCCGTCGCGGCGATGGCCGGGCTGTTGCAGAACCGTCCACCGGCGGAGGCGATTTGGGCGGCGCAGTTCTTTATCGGCCTGTCTATCGGCTCGAAATACGCCGGGGTCACCATGGCAGAAGTGAAGCGCGATGTGTTTGCCGGGCTTGGGTTTTGTGCGATCCTGATTGTGCTGACGCTGATCTTCGTCGAGTTCATCTATGCCCTTGGGCTTGCGCCGGGGCAGGAGGCGCTTTTGGCCTTCGCGCCCGGGGGGCAAGCGGAACTGACGGTGCTGGCGTTGATCGTCGGAGCCGATGTCGCCTTTGTGGTCGCGCATCATGTCGTGCGCATCTTCGTTGTCATTCTGGGTGCGCCTTTGGCCGCGCGGGTCTTCGACCGGCACGGGTGAGCGCGTTTTGCGTGGCGCTGAACGATGTAAGAAGGCGGGCCCGCCGGAACCGCTCGTTTTGTCCTGTCCGCGCCTTTTGAGCGCGGCTGTCGCGAACTGTCGGACCTCCCCTTTTTGAGAGGGAGGGAGAGCAGATCGGTCACACGGCGGCTGTCGGCCCCGTGCGGAAGCTTCGCCGGGGACTATCCCAGAGAGAGGTTAAGACGCGCTCCTTCGGGCGTGCGCAGGGTTAACCGTTCAGGCGCGCTTCGACATCGGACAGGTCCGGCGGGTTGCAGCCGCGTTGCTCGCAGTTCAGCGCCGCCGCTGTTCCGGCAAAACGCAGCGCGGCCTCAACGGTCGGCGCATCGAGCGCGGCGAGGCCAGCCTGGTTCATTTTGCCGGCCTGCGCCAGCGCAGTCAGCACGCCGGCATGAAAGGTGTCGCCTGCGCCGATGCTGTCGGCCAGATCAACGGGGAGGGCATCGATATCGACCCGTCCTCCCGCCCAATAGGCGGTGGCGCCCTTGGGGCCGCGCGAAATCAGGATGAGTTCTGGCGTGCCGAGAAGCAGATCGGTGGCCACCCGCCCTTCGTCGGTGTCCGGGTAGAGGTAGTCGAAATCCTCTTCCGAGAACCGAACGATGTGGCTGACGGCGGCAATCCTCTTGATGCGTTCGGCGTAAGGTGCCCGGTCGCGGATCAGGGTCGGGCGGCAGTTCGGGTCGAGCGAGACGACCATCGATGGGCTGACGCGTTCGGCCAGGTCGGCATAGGCGCTGGCCGATGGGTCGGCGATCAGCGTGACGGAGGCGATGTGCAGGCAATCGGCTGCGGGCACGTCCGCCGTCCCGGTCCAGCGCCGCCCGGCGGAGGTGTCGTCATAGAACGCATAGCGCGCCTCTCCGCCCGCCAGCGTCACAAAGGCCAGCGTGCTGTCATGGGCGGTGCGGTCGACGTGATCGGTGTCGATGCCTTCGCGCTCCATATGGCGGATCAACTGGTCCCCGAAGAGATCGGTGGAGACCCCGCCGAGGAACGTCACCTTTTGCTCGAGCCGTGCGAGAGCCGTTGCCGTGTTCAGAACCGCGCCGCCGGGTTTCGGCACAAACGCCTCTTCCCCGTCCCGCGTGACCGGAACGAAATCGATCAGTGCATCGCCGCCGCAAAGGATCATGGACGCCTCCCTTCCGGATGCATTTAGCGCGGTTTCCCGACGCCACGTCAATCCGGTCTTGCCAGTGCGGCACGCGCCTTATTTAGTGGCGCAAGGGGAAGGAGCAGTCATCCATGCCGAAGTCGATCCATGTGGACCCGGCGGCGACCCGGTCTGCCGCGCGTCTCAGCTTTCCGGACGTGCCGGTGCACGCCTATGCGGTGCCCTTTGCCGAGGAGCGCGCCGCCCGTGGCGATGCGGCTCTGGTCGAGGTGTTGCGGCACATGATGGTGCTGCGGGCCTTTGAAAGCGGCATTGCCAGCCTGAAGTCGACGGGTAAGTTTGGCGATCTGGATTATGCCTATAAAGGTCCGGCGCATCTCTCCATCGGGCAGGAAGCGGCAGCGGTGGGGGCGGCCTTGGCGTTGACGCCCGAGGATCATGTCTATGGCTCGCACCGGTCGCATTCGGAATTTCTGGCCAAGGGCTTGCGGGCCATCGCGGATATGTCGGAGGCCGATCTGACAGCCGTGATGGAGGCGCAGGACGACGGCGCGCTTCTGGCGACGGTTCAGACGCATTTGCCCGGGGGCACGGTGCGGAAAACGGCAGAGCATTTCCTGCTGCTTGGCTTTCTGGCCGAGATTTTCATGCGCGCGAACGGGTTCAACGGTGGGATGGGTGGCTCGATGCATGCCTTTTTCCTCCCGTTCGGGGCCTATCCGAACAACGCCATCGTTGGCGCGTCCGCCGGGATTGCGACCGGGGCAGCGTTGCGGATGAAGGCGCAAGGGCGCGACAGCATCGCGGTGTCGATGGTGGGCGATGGCGCCACAGGCTGCGGCCCGGTTTGGGAGGCGATGAACTTTGCCGGCATGGCTCAGTTCAACCGGCTTTGGGAGGCCAAGGGCGGTTTGCCTGTCCTGTTCTTCTTCACAAACAACTTCTACGCGATGGGCGGCCAGACCTCGGGTGAGACCATGGCCTGGGATCGCCTGTCGCGCATTGGTGCAGGGCTGCGCGCGGACGCCTATCATGCGGAAACGGTGGATGGCACCGACCCGCTTGCGGTGGCCGACGCCATGGAGCGGAAGCGGGCGCTCTTGCGCGACGGGCAGGGGCCTGCGCTGCTCGATGTCGAGTGCTATCGCTTCTCCGGCCATTCCACGACGGATGTGAACGCGTACCGCACCAAGGATGAGATCGCCGCCTGGGAAGCCGCCGACCCGATTGCGCAGATGCGCGGCAAGCTGGGTGAGGCGGGTGTTTTGGCGGCAGAGGAAGCGGACCGGATGGCAGGCGACATCGAAGCGCTGATGCACCGGGTTTTCGCCGCCGCTGCCGATCCCGCGATTTGCCCGCCCGTCGATGTGGCCAGCGACCCGACGCTGATCGGGCGCAAGATGTTTTCCCACACCGAAACGCCGCCGACGCAACCCGTGCCCCCGACGCTGGTGGAGCCTGACCGGGTGGTGCGTATCCGCCAGACGGCGAAGAAGGCGCGCGGCGGGTTCGATGACGCGGGCGAGGCGCTGTCGTCGATGAAGGCCATCACGCTGCGCGACGGGTTGTTCGAAGCCGTGCTGCACCACATGCTGACCGATGAGCGGGTGATGCTTTACGGTGAGGAGTGCCGCGAATGGGGCGGTGCGTTCGGTGTCTATCGGGGCCTCTCCGATCTCTTCCCGCATGACCGTGTGTTCAACTCGCCGATCTCGGAAGCCGCGATCGTGGCGACCGCCGTGGGCGCCGCACTGGAAGGCGGGCGGCCTGTGGTCGAGTTGATGTATGCCGACTTCATCGGGCGCGCGGGCGATGAGATTTTCAACCAACTTGCCAAATGGCAGGCAATGTCGAACGGGCACCTCTCCGTGCCGGTGGTGCTGCGCGCCAGCGTTGGCTCGAAGTATGGCGCCCAGCACAGCCAGGACTGGAGCGCGCTTGCGGCGCATATCCCAGGGCTGAAAATCGTCTATCCGGCAACGCCTTACGATGCGAAAGGGTTGATGTCAGCCGCGATTGCCAGCGATGATCCGGTACTCGTCTTCGAAAGCCAGCGGCTTTACGACAAGACCGAAACCTTCGCCAAAGCGGTGCCTGCCGACGACTATCGCATCCCCATCGGCGCACCTGACATCAAGCGCGTGGGCAGTGACGCCACGGTGCTGACCATCGGCCCGTCGCTCTATCCCGCGCTGGAAGCGGCCGATGCGCTGGCTGACAACAACGGTGTATCTCTCGAAGTAATCGACGCCCGCTCCATCGTGCCGTTTGATTATGACCCCGTGCTCGCCTCCGTCAGAAAAACCGGCCGGTTATTGATCGTGACAGAAGCCTCGGAACGTGGCAGTGTGCCGATGACGTTGGCGTCAAATGTGACACGCTTCGCTTTCAACGACTTGAAGGTTGCTCCCCGGGTTCTGGGCAGTCCAAACTGGATTGTGCCGGGGGCGGATATGGAAAGCACATATTTCCCGCAAGCGCATGATATCGAGGACGCAGTGCTCGGCGATCTCCTTGGAGTGACCGGGCACAACCGGCGCGGTGTGCGCGACTGGGATGACCTCGACCTGGCAAGAAGGGGGTTGTGAACGTGGCACGTGTGGAATTGAAAATGCCGGAGCTGGGGACGGAGGTGACCGAGGCCCAGATCGACATGTGGTTGAAGGGCGTTGGCGATGAGGTCTCCTCGGGGGAGGAGATCGTGGCGGTGACCACGCCCAAGGTTTCGTTTGAATTGGAAGCGCCCGAGACAGGAACGCTTGCCGAGATACTGATAGAAGAAGATGCCGTCGTGGGGGTTGGCACGGTTCTCGCCATCATCGAGACGTGAGCCGCGCGCTGCTGCTGCACGCCTTTGCCTCTGACCGGATGAGTTGGGCCGGAACAGTGCCCGCGCTGAGCGGTTTGAAGGTGGAAACGCCCGACTTGCCGGGGCATGGGAAAGCTCTGGACACGGTCGGCGATGGCTCGCTTGAGGCGCTGACCAAGCCCATTCGCAACAGGTTGCAAAGCGGCGACCCCGCCTGGATCGTGGGCCACTCGCTTGGCGGTGCGGTCGCGTTAAAGCTGGCGGCGGACCATCCCGACCAAGTCAAAGGGCTGGTTCTTATCGCGCCGCTTGGGTTGGGCGAAGCGCTCGACACCGACATGCTCATGGCGATGGCTGAGATCGATACCGTGGATGCCATGCGGCGGTTTTTGAACCGGCTGGTCGCGGACCCGAGCTTGATTGCGCCCGCCATCGCCGATTATGCGCTGGGCCAGCTTCAGCGGGACGGCGCGCGGGAGGCGTTGGCCAAAGTCGCCGGGCAACTGGCCGCGATGCGCGACGAAGTCATTGGCCTTCTGCCGGCGGTGCGGGCCACGGGGTTGCCGGTCAAGGTGCTCTGGGGATCGGAGGATCATCTGGTGTCGCCAGACCCGGTGCGCGCGTCCTTTTTCGGACCGGTGACGATGATCGAAGGGGCTGGGCACATTGCGCATATCGAAGCCGCCCGGCAGGTGAACCGGTTGCTGAAAGACACGTTGATCTCATGACGCTGGACGACGGACGCTGGATCAACCCGCCGCCACAGCATCGCTTTGAAGATGGGCGCTTGCATGTCGTGACGGGCGAGAAGACCGATTTCTGGCAAGGCACGCTCTATGGGTTCCACCGCGATGACGGGCATTTTCTGGCCTTTGACGCGCCGGAGACGTTTGACGCCGTTCTGACATTCAACAGCCCGTTTGACACGCTCTACGATCAGGCCGGGATTATGCTGCGGCAAAGCCCGGAAGTCTGGGTGAAAGCCGGGATTGAGTTTTCCGATGGCGTGCTGAACTTCTCCAGCGTGGTGACGAACGGCGTCTCTGACTGGTCGGTCCAGCCGGTGCCCGGGGAAAGCGGACCCTTCACCATCCGGCTCATTCGCAAGCCGGGGGCCATCGTGGTGCACCGCTTGTCTGCGGATGGGTGGCGGCTGATGCGGCTCGCGCCTTTTCCGGGCGGGACCGCGCATGTCGGCCCCATGGCCTGTTCGCCGGAACGCGCGGGGCTGGACGTGAGCTTCTTGGACTTTACCCTAGGCCCCGCGCCGGAGGAGGCGTTGCATCTGGAGGACGGGTGATGCGGGTGCATCTGAGTGAGGCGATGTTCGCGCGCCATGAGGCGGAGCTTCTGGTGGCCGGTGAAATCGCGGTGACGACTTTCCGCTATGCCTCGGGCGTCGCCGCGTTGCGGGTGCGCTCGCCGCGCGCGGAGCTGATCGTGCTGCCATTCAAAGGGCAACAGGTCTGGCGGGCGACCTTTGACGGTGTCGATGTCACCATGGGGTCGATGTTTCCGGAGCCGGTGGATACGCAAGACTACCTTGCCACGTACGGCGCGTTCCTGATCCATTGCGGGCTGACCGCCATCGGCGGGCCCGGGCCGGAGGACACACACCCCCTACATGGTGAGCTTCCCAACGCGCGATTTCAGGAGGCTTATCTTGAGATGCGCGACGGACATTTGGTGATCGGCGGGACGTTCCGGCATGCGGTTGCGTTCACCGTTGCCTATCTCGCGCGGACGGAGATCACCCTGGCCCCGGATGCGGCGCAGATCGGCGTCACGGTTCATGTCGAAAACCAGCGGCACGCGCCGATGGAGCTGATGTATCTCGCCCATGCCAACTTCCGACCGGTGGATGGTGGGGAGTTGATCTATGCCGCGCCCTACACGGCGGACGCGGTGCGGGTGCGCCGCTCGATCCCGTCGCATATCTCGCCGCCCGCGGGCTACGCCGCGTTCATAGCAGAGCTTGCCGAAGACCCGGTGCCGCACCACGTTTTCACGCCCGATCTGGCCTTTGATCCGGAAGTGGTGTTCGAGGTCGACATGCTGGCGGATGCAGACGGTTGGACCCACGCGATGCAGCGCCACCCGGATGGAACGGCGGATGTCATCTCCCATATTCTGGCTCAAGGGTGGCGCGCCACGCGCTGGATTTGCCGCACGCCGGACCAGCAGGGGCTTGGTATTGTCTTTCCCTCCACCGCCGGGGTGGAGGGCTACACGGCGGAGAAAGCCAAGGGCCGGATTGTCGAGGTGCCGCCCCAGGGCACGTGGGACATCACGATGCGGATGGGTCGCGTGCGGTCGGACGAAACTGCGGCGCTTGCTCAAAAAATCGACCAAATTGCCGGTCGTTAAGACTTGACCCAAGGTCAGTTGGGCGGTTTGTTAACAAGGAGATAGAGGAGCACACTCTATCCTTTGGGAGGAAATACACATGAAAATTAAAGCCCTTGGGCTATCTGTTGTGTCTGCCCTGGCATTGTCTGCACCGCTCTCGGCGCAGGATTACAGTGGCATTACCGTTGAAATCATGACCCGTCCCGGACCGGTGATCGCGCAGCGCCTTGTCGAGCGCGGCGAGGAATTCACCGAGATGACCGGCGCGACGATCAACGTAACGGAAGTGCCCTTCGCGGAACTGTTCCAGAAGATCCTGACGGACTGGGCCACCGGTACGAACTCCATCGACGTGGGCGTCTTCGCCTCCGGTTGGGGTGTGGAGCTGGTCGATGGCGGGCTGGTCGAGCCGCTCGATGACTACATCGCCAACGATGACAAAATCGACATCGACGACATCGCGCCCTACTTCCGCGAATTCAACCAGAAGATCGGCGGTCAGACCTATCTGATCACCGTCGATGGTGACTTCCAGATGATCTATTACCGCAAGGATATTCTGGACGCCGCTGGCCTCGCGCCGCCGAAGACCTGGGAAGAATATATCGAAGTGGCCAAGGCCGTGAACGGTCAGGACATGAACGGCGACGGCGAAGGTGACTTCGGGTCCTGCATCTTTAAGAAGCGGAACGCGCAGTCCTATTTCGCGATGGGCACGATTGCGGCGCCTTACGTGCAAACGAAAGGCACGGGCGAGGGCCTCTTCTTCAACAACGATGACATGACGCCGAAGGTGAACAACGAAGCCTGGCAGGAAGCGTTCCGCATTTACAAGGCGACAGGCGAGGCCGGTCCGCCGGATGAGCTGAACCACGACATCGGCGACACGCGTGCGCTGGTGCAGGCGGGCCGTTGCGCGCTGACCATCGACTGGGGCGACATTGGCCCGCTTTCGATTGGACCTGATGGCGCGGCGATCAAGGACAAGATGTATGCGTCCATCGCACCGGGCTCGACCAAGGCGCTGAACGTGGAAACGGGTCAGCTTGAAGAGTGCAACCCGACGCTTTGCCCGAACGCGATCGATGGCATCAACTATGCGCCCTACGGTGCGTTCGGTGGTTGGGCTGGCGCGATCAACGCGGCGTCCGACGACACGGTGAAGCAGGCGGCGTACGACTTCTTGTCCTACGTGAACCAGGCGGCTCAGTCGAATGTCGACGTGACCATTGGTTGGACGGGCTACAACCCGTACCGGAACTCGCAGCTTGAAGACACCGCGCTTTGGGTTGAGGCCGGGTTCTCTGAGGAAGCGGCGGCGAACTATCTTGATGCGATCAAGAACAGCCTGAACCATCCGAACATGGCGTCTGACATCAAGATCCCGGGCTCGCAGCAGTACACCGGTGTGGTGCTGGACCGCGAACTGGCGCGCTTCCTGGCCGGTGAGATCACCGCTGAACAGGCCACCGCGAATATCGAGGAAGCCTGGGAAGAAATCACCGAGGACTTCGGACGCGACAGCCAGAAGACCATGTACAACCTGTCGCTCGGCATCACGAACTAAGACGTGACCACGACAAACGAAACTGTGCGGCCCGGGGCGACCCGGGCCGTATCGTCCGGGGGTCTCTCGGATTGGCTGGACCGCAATGCCCAGCACATTTTCATATGGCCCGCGGTGGTCATGATCCTGATTTTCTCCATTTTTCCACTGGTGGCGTCCTTTATCATGGCGCTCAGCCGCATCCGGCTTCGGGGCGGCAGCTACCAGGTGCGCTTCGTCTGGTTCCAGAATTTCGAGAAGCAGCTTTTCGGGTCCGAGCAGTTCCACTTTCTGGGCACGTTCGGCGGTATGGGCATCCTCGGCTGGATTGTCGCGGTGCTGGTCACGGGCGGGATCGTCTGGTGGATCGTCTCCTATGTCCGGACCTCCTTCACGATGCTTGGCTTCACCGGGCGCCTTTTCACCTGGGGCATGTGCCTGGGCGTGGGTTGGCTGCTCGCCGCCACGTTTTTCTCCGGTCATCCGTTCGGCACGCTCGGAACGACGCTGTTCTATGTGATCATCGGCTGCGGCGTGCAGTTCCTGATTGGGCTTGGTCTTGCCTTCCTCTGCTCGCTCCCGATCAAAGGACGGAGCTTCTTCCGCGTGGTGTTCTTCATCCCGTTGATGATCACACCCATCGGGGTGGGCTACGCGTTCCGTATGATGGCCGACACGACGAAAGGTCCGTTCTCACCCGCCTGGCAATGGTTGGGCCTTGGCGATTTCGCCTGGGCGGCGGACCCTTGGGCGGCGCGGATGTTCATCATGATCGGCGACAGCTGGCAGTGGATCCCGTTCATCTTCGTGGTGATGCTGGCCGCCTTGGAAAGCGTGCCGCGCGACTATGTGGAAGCGGCGCAAGTGGATGGCGCGAGCAGCTGGGAAATCTTCAAAGACATCACCTGGCCGCAAGTCGTACCCGTGGCCGCGACCGTTCTGCTGATCCGGGTGATCGAAGGCTTCAAGATCGTCGATCTGCCCAACATCATGACGGCAGGCGGCCCGGGGATCGCGACGGAATCGATGACGTTGCAAGCGCTCTTTGCATGGCGGTCACTTGATCTTGGCCAGTCCTCGGCAGTGGCGTATCTGCTCTTGTTCGTGACCGTGGTGACCTGCGTCAGCTTCTTCAACCTCGTCGTGCTGAAGAGGATCCGTGGATGAGCAGCCGGACCCTGATGCAACGCTTGTTCGAGCCGCGCTCGATCCGCGACATGGCGCCGGGGACGAAGGTGATCGTCTATGGCATCCTGCTGTTCTGGACCGCTTTCGTGCTGTTCCCGATTTATTGGGTGTTCATCACCAGTTTTAAGACCGCGACGGATGTGAATGCCGGACCGGTCTATCTGCCCTTCATTGATTTCCAACCGAGCCTGCATGCGTGGAAGGAACTCTTCGTTTTCGACTACGAAGACACACTGCGCGCGTACTTCAACTCGCTGGTCATCGCATTGTCGTCGACGGCGGCGAGCGTGCTGATCGGGTCGATGGCGGCCTATGCGCTGGCGCGGTTTGAATACAAGCCGCGCTTTGGAACGGTGCTGATGTTCGTGCTGGTCATGATCTGTGCCTTCA
>JBCBBB010000066.1:0-16276 GCA_038532095.1 Pseudomonadota bacterium | reverse complement strand
TGGCGGAGACGAAGGGATTCGAACCCTCGAGACGGTTTCCCGCCTACTCCCTTAGCAGGGGAGCGCCTTCGACCACTCGGCCACGTCTCCACCGCCGTCTGTATCAGCGAGAACCCGGAACAAACAAGGCAAAAAGTTTGGCGGCTGTGTTATTTCGTGGCTCCCGTTAGATCGCCACTTCTGTGCAGATCGATGCAAATCCCACCCGCGTTTCATGGTTGATTTGAGCCCCAAGACCGCATGAGACTGTTCGCGTTCCGACATACGCGTAAAGTCCAGGCGGTTCGACTTGCTGCCTCTCAAACGGGTGCACGCCTTGCGCGCCATGAACACCTTCCGCAGACCTTCAAAGAAATGCACCCCAGACATACCTCAAATGCGCATCGCATGCGCTTGGGTGCGCAATTCAAACGGTATGATTTCGATGGATTTCTGCCGGGTTTCCGTGGAACCCTTGCACTGCCTATGGAGATCTGGACCGAGATACACACGGCGTATTGCGTCGCCAAGGAAGGAACGGTGAGCAAGGCTGCCGAAGCCCTCGGCGTGCACCGTGCGACTGTGAACCGTCATATCGAAACACTGGAACAGCATCTGGGCGTCCGTCTCTTCATCCGGCACCGGCGCGGGTACCACCTGACCGAAGCCGGACAGGACTTCCTGACTGTCGCCGACAGGGCGCATCACATTCTGGATGATTTTGCCGGTCGCGTGCGGGTGCAGACCTCGGAGCTTTCGGGGGAAGTCATTGTCACAACGCTGTTTCCGATCTCCAATGTCCTGATGCCCGCCTTTCAAGCGTTCAGTCGCGCCCACCCAAAAACGCGTGTTTCCCTTGTCGCGGATCCGGCGCTTTTCAAGCTGGAGCATGCGGAGGCGCATATTGCCATTCGGGCCGGGCAAAAGCCGCAGAACGATGACTATGTGGTTCAGCATTTTTGCGAGCTCAAATTCGGTCTCTTCGCCCATAGCTCCTATCTTGAGAAACATGGGACACCGCAGGGCCTGAGCGATCTCGATCGTCACTATTTTGCCGGGAACCCCAAGACAGGGTCGAACGCCCCCTACGAGGCCTGGATGGCGGATCACGTGCCCGCCGACCGTGTTGTTTTTCGAACGGGAGACGCGTTGATCATCGAACAAGCGATCAAAAGCGGGCTTGGACTGGGCTTCATGCCGATTGCCAGGTCCGATATCGTGCAAGACCTGCACCAGATCGGACCCTCGCTAGAGGACTGGACCGTGAATGTCTGGCTGGTCACGCATGTTGACCTGCATCGGACGGACAAGGTGCAGGCGATGCTGGGCTGTTTGAAAGCACTTCAGTTCTAACGGTTTTATGGCACCGGTCGAAAGGTCCGGGTGCGGGCCCAGGGCCGGGGCGCGACGTCAACCGGGCGGTCAAACAGCACGCCTGGCCGGTTACCGGCGACATCCTCAAGCCGTTCGTCGACAACCAATTGATATGCGATCGACCGCCACGGATCACGCGGTGCGAAAGTCCAGCTTTTTTCTTCTGGCCCCAAGGCAAGGGCACCGGGCACGATCTGGCCGACATCATCCACAACCCGTAGCCGATAGGCCAGGGACAAATGATCATGCGTGCTGCCAAGCGCGACCGTGACAGGGTCGCGGCTGCCAAGACGGGGGGCGATCAGGCTCCACAGGGCGGGGTCTGGTGTATCGTAATCGGGTTCTGTCACAGTGAAGCGGTAAGTCGCATCGGACCCGAGCGGGCAACCCACCGCATCCAGCGCTGTGCCCGAGACGACGAGCGTGTAGCTCTGGCCCGGAACCAACGCGCGGCCCATCACCGCCTGCGCGGCCAGCCCTGACTTGACGCGGCCCGGATCGAGCAACAGCGTCAAGCGGCGGCGGTCCGGGGACCAAAGCTCCTGATGCGTGGCAAGGAACGCACCGTTGACCGGCACGCCTTTGGCATCGAGCAAAGCGACACTCTCCAGACCTTCGCTCGGCGCCATGGCCCGCGGGAAATAGATATAGAGACGCAACAGATTTTCCGGCAGTTCCACGGCGGTTGGGTAGATATCCACCCCACTGCCAACCCTGTACGGACAGCCGGTCGCGGCGGTGCCCGCGGTCATCAAACCCGCAAGCACCAAGGGCCTGGCCTGCCGGATCATTGCACAATCTGGTCCGGAAACCCTTCATCGGCTTTCAGCATGTTCTGGAACATGCGCAAGCCTTGCGCTTCTTCCGAATAGGCATAGTCCGGGAAGTTGTACTCGCTGATGAAATCACTCAGCCGGAAGAACGCGCCCTTGCGGAAGGACACCAGTTCCATGGCTCCGGTCTCCAGATCACGCCGCATCGCGAGCAGGAATTGAGTGTCCTGATCCGCAGCATGGACGACACCGGAAAGCGGGAGCGGAATGGTTTCCACACCCACAGTCGCGCCAAGGTACGGGATCGGCTCAGACAGTCCCGGGGCGTCGGCAGCGGCCTTGAGCGCCTCCATCGAAATCAGGTCGGCATCCATTTCCCGATTGACAACAAGCACATAACTCTCAACCTCCCCCTGCATATTGGCTGCAGAGAACGGGATGACATCGAGCGGGCGATTGCCATAGCCGAGTTCAGCGATGGTCTTGCCAACAATATGGGCGCCGTCCTGCAAACTCTCGACCGGGATGGTGACCAAAGGGGTGCAGGTATAGGCGGCCACGACAGTCGCCGCGCCATCAAGATCAACGACAGACATGGCACGGATGGGCGCGCGGGTTTCATTTTGCCCATGTGCGGCGTGGAACATCTCGATACTACTTGCCGTCTCTGGGGCGTCGAAAGGATAAGCAACGCGGCGCAGCGTTGAGGCAAACTCACCCGTGGAAAGGCCGGAGATGAAGAGCTCTCCATTGACAAAGTCCAGATCGGTGATGGTGAGCGATGGCGCCGGGATGTCGCGCCAGAAACTCACCTGGGCATCGGCTGTCTCGGCAAGACTGAACGTGCTGGATGGGATCGACGCAAGATCGAGAACCGCGACCTCACCCTCTACCGTGATAGACATCACCGCGCTGGTCGGGCTGCCGCCAACTGTTGTGCTAACGGAGACATAAGCCGCCCGGGTCACCGGGTGCACGGCGAGGTCGTTATAGAGAATGCGGCCATCCGCGCCCAGCGCGTTAGCCGCAAGCGCGTCCACATCAAGCAGGTTGAAGGCCCGGTCGCCCTCCGGGGCGACACCGTCGTTCGGCAGGTCATAGGCGGTGATGGTACCCGCAGCCGAGTCGGCGACGAACAGCGTGTCGTCCAGACCGAACTCAAGCGCACCAAAGCTTGGTGCGGTTTCGGCATGGGTCAATCCGGCAGAAAGCGCAAAGGCGCATATCGAGGACGCTAGTCGGGACAAAGTCATAACGATCTCCTGTAGGTCGAGGCATGGGCAACGATCTCGCGGGCGAGAAACGCGTTTAAGTCTGCGCCCGCTCCGACATCCGGACAACAGATCGAAACGCGCAGGGCATGCGCATTTCAGTCTCTTCTCCACCCCTCATGTCTGGCGCAGTTTCGAGTGAAGATCGTGCGGGTATCGTGCGGCTTGCGTCGCGGCGGATGGCACCGGCAACGCACGCGGTGCGCCACTGAGCTAGAAGGTTCCGATGATCAGACTTTCCACCATTTTTCTATCATCCGTCGTCTTCGTCACCTCTGGCGCCGAGGCACAAGACATCCCCGCCGCAGACCGGGCCATTGCGTATTACGACCGACATCTCATCGATGTCAGCAACCTCCGCCATCTGACAGAAGGATCGATGATCGGAGACATGATGATTCACGCCGACGCCATGTTCACGGCGGAGGCGAAGTGGAAATAGAACCACTATGTCCGATGCGCGCCAAACCACTGAGATTTAGCAGATTTGACGCCAGCGGTGCAGGATGAATGGGTCCTGACCCTAAGAACCAGTCGACCGATAGTTCTCTGCCAAGTACCGAACAAACAACAGCACCACGCTTTCGCGCCTCGATTTGTCCGGCCAGACGGCATAAAACCCGAGCGGTCGCAAAGACCAATCCGGCAAAAGCTGAACCAACTGTCCGTCGTCGATACCGCGCTGCGCGAGGTGGTCTGGCAACACCGTCACGCCGAGATTCCGCGTCGTGAATGTGTACAACGCATCAACGCTGTCGACCCGCAAATGCGAGACACCCGTGACCTTCTCCACAGTCTGATCGGGTGCGGTAAAGGCAATGGTATCCTGGCGCTGCTCATATCCGATCCAGTCCCAGCCTTCGAGATCCTTGGGACGGTTTGGTGACGGTCGGTCAGCGGCATAGGCCCGCCCCGCCACCAGCATCCTCCCCTCTTCGCCCAGCTTGCGGGACATCATCGCGCTGTCTTCCAGCCAACCCACACGGATGTTCACATCGTACCCCGCTTCAATCAATCCAACGGGCCGGTCGGAAAAATGGACGGACAGCGTCACAAGCGCATGGTCCCGCGCAAACTCTCCAACCGTTGCGGCCAAACCGGAAGAGGACATGAAAGCGGGCATGGAGACCTTGATTGACCCAACCGGTTCGATCGTGAGCGCATTCAAATCGTTCAGACCGGCTTCCGCGCTTCGGATCATGTCAACCACGCGCGCATAGAAGATGCGACCTTCGCTTGTCAGCGCGGTCTTCCGCGTGGACCTGTTGAGCAACGTCTTTCCGAGATACGCTTCCAGATCAGACACGGTTTCCGAAACACGTGACGGCGCGACGTTGAGCGCCTGTGCAGCGCCGCGAAACGACCCTTCATCCACGACCCGCGCAAAGACAGCCATATGCCTGAGATACTCGATCATTGTTCCGAATTTCGGATATATGAATTCTGAAATCAACAAATTCTCGAACAAAAACCGACGGCATAGGGTCGCTTCGTGGCTCAAACGACGCGGCGACCGCCACCTCGCAGGCGCCACAGATCAATGATGAGGAGATATCCATGAATATGCCGAAACCCCTGACCGCCACGCTTGCCGCTGTGCTGATGACAACCGCATCCTCTGTTGCCGCGGGCGAAAAGGACACTGTGGCGGTGTTCTATGACCTGCTGAGCAACCCGGGCTCCGCAGAGCTGGCCGCCGAGTTCCAGGACGTCACCCATGACAGCTGGGAGAGCATCGGAAACTACTCCGGTGAGAACAAAAGCCGCGACGCCTTTCTTGGTCAGATGGGCGGGTTCGCGCAACTGATGCCCGACCTTGAATGGGCTGTCCAAGCCATGCACCAGGACGGCAACGTCATCGTCGTGCGCAGCCGCGCAACCGGCACGCCCGTCGCACCCTTCTTCGGCGTCGATGGAGAAGGGCGCAGCTTCGACATCCTCACAATCGATATCCATGAATTCGAGGACGGCAAGATCGCACGAACATATCACGTCGAAGATTGGGCAACGGCGTTGCAACAACTCTCCGGCAAATGACGCGGAGGACCGCATCGATGCACCGCAGAACTCTACTCAAGACATCGGGCGCAAGCGCGCTCGCAACCCTACTCGCAACGCAAGCAGGAGCACAGGACATGGACGCAACAAGCCAGGCTTCTTTTGACACGGTCATGGCCTTTATGGGCGCGATGGGAACCGGCGACATGGCGACCATGGACGCACTCATGGCCGACGACATGGTTTGGCACAACGAAGGCGATACCAGCTTGCCCTGGATCGGAGAGACCGTCGGAAAGAACAACATCTTTCAGTTCCTCGGCGTTTTCTCTTCGAACCTTTCGGTGACCAAATGGGAAAACCAGGATGCGTTCGCTTCCGGTGACACGGTGGCGGTCTTTGGACGCATGAACGGAACAACGACCCACTCCGGGCAGGAGATCGGAGAGTTCACCTTCGCTCTGCGCGCCAAGGTCCGCGACGGTCAGATCGTGCTCTGGAACTGGCTCGAAGACAGCTTTGCCGTCAGCCAAGCCTATCACGGTCGCTGACACCAATCTCGGCCCGCACGCAGCGGGCCGCCCCCTTCACGCGGCACGCACCTCGTTCCGGCAAAAGCGTTGACTTTCAGCGCAAACCACGGCGCGCAATGTCTTCAGCCAGCAGACCAATCACGCGCGCCCGTGCATCCGCAATCGCGGGAAACCCGCGGGCCGGTTCATAGGGCTGAACAATACGAAACGCATGCGCGTGGTTCTTTCGGTCCTCGCTCTCAAGCGCCACATAGTAGCGGCCCGTCGCCTCAAACCGCCCGGCGTCAATCGCAACGAACCGTTCAAAGCGCACATCCACGACCGCCTCCGGATCATCCCGGAACGGCCACGGGTCGGAGGCCACCCGCCGACCCGTGATCTCGGCCAGCGTGTTGGTCAGGCGCAGGGTGACCGCGCGCGTTGCCTCGTCGGCCCAAAGGCTGTCCGGGGTCGTGGTGATCGCCCCTGCCGTATCAGAAACCGCAATGCCCTCTTCAGTCGCATAGGCGGGCAAAGTGACCTCGCGCACGGAAACGGTGCTGAGCGGGATCGAAACCGGTTCCACGGCAACCCGGCTTCCGGGAGCCGTGTCGAACCGCAGCGGTTCTTCCGTCTCGCCGCAGCTGGTCAGAAAGGCGACACAGAACAGGAAGGGCAGAAAAGCACGCATGAGACTATCGTCCTAGAATGATCGAGTTGGGGTTGCGTTCCAGCGTCCGGGCAAGACGCTCGATGGCGCGGGCCGCGTCCTGCATATCGCGAAGCGCGGCGCGGGCCGTGCGGTTCAGCTCAGAGTCTTCACCAAACCCCGCAATGGTCGCCGTCGCCTCCGCCGCGAGCGCCTCAAGCCGTGCGATAACATCGGGCAGATCGGCCGCCGCCTGCTCAACCGCTGAGCCTGCCGAACTGGCGGACGCAAGCGCGGCGTTCAGGTTTGTCACAGCGCCGCCTGAACGCAGTTCCGCAAGCGCGGCATCAAGCTCGGCAAGGGTGTCGCCCAGCCGCGTGGGAAGGGATTTCGTGCCCTCATCCGCCAGAAGCGCGCGGGCAGCTCCAACGGTCGATGACAGTTCATCAAGCAGCGCCTGAACTTCCAGAGCCTCGGCCTTGGCCGCAACCCCAGACAATTGGTCCACCAGGGCTGGCACACCTTCAACGCTGGCGCCGACATCTTCCGCCGCAGCGGTCGCGGCATCGAGCGCGGCTGTGACCCGCTCCACGGCCTTGGCCGTCTCGATGCTGGCGGCAATGGCGCGCAGATCGGTCGACAAGGCCTGCAACTCGGTCAGCAACGCGGCGGCCTGCGCTGGAATGGCCTGCACCTCGTCGGAGTTCGTCACGCCGCGCACATCCGCCACCAGGCCACGCAGATCGCCGGGGATCGCTTTCACGTCTTCGCTGTTCGTTAGAGTCGTGGCCGAGGTCAGGAAGGCCGTCGCCGCATCCAGCAATTCTTCGATCGGCAAGTTGTTGATCCGCTCCATCACGCCTTCTGCCGTCGCCGACACATCAGAGATTTCGGCAGGCGCGACGGGGATGATGGCAAACGGGTCGGCCTCCCGGTTCAGGGCAGCAGGACGCGCGCCGGGAATGTCGAGAAGCTGCACTTTCAGCCCCCCGGTCAGAAGGCTCGCAGAGGCCAAACGCGCGCGCAGACCGTTTTCGACACGCGCCGCCAGAAAATCCAACGCAGCCTCTTCGGTCACGTCCGTCAGTCCAAGTTTTGAGGTTCGGATCACCATGGAGGTCGTGAGCCGGACATTCGTATCACCGAACCGGTCCCGGTCAACGATGCCGTTCAGATTAGCGACTTCACCAACCGCCACCCCGTCGAGCAGCACGGGTGCCCCCACGCTCAACCCGCTGAAATTGTCTTCAAAGATCGCGGTCAGGTTCAGCACCGGTCCGGCATTGTCCTGAAACAAGCTCGCGCGCGCCGCGCCTTCATCGACGAACACCACGAAATCCGCGCCATCCGTCGCTGGTGTGCCCCCCGAGACCACCGTGTCAAAGGCCACACCGCCCGCGATCAGCGTTGCGATGGAGGAAAAGTCGAGCGCCGCACCCTCCGCGCCAAGCGAGAAGGTAAACCCGGACGTGTCCCAGAACCGCGTGTTCGAGGAGACAAGCCGGTCATAGGGCGCAAAAACAATCGCCTCTGACCGCGCAACCGTTCCGTCTGACGTCAGTTCAGGCGGGCCGATCCGCCCGACTTCGACGCCTTTGTGCAAGATCGGCGCGCCCCCTGTCAGTTGTACGCCGGGACCTGCGGTCAGACGGAAAGTCAGACCGGATTGCCCGGTGCGCAGCAAAGGCGCGCGGCTCGCGCCAATATGGCTGGCTACCAGACCCTCGGCCGTGCTGTCCCACGCGGCCTCAATGAAAACGCCGGACAGAACGGTATCCAACCCGCTAACGCCTTGCGTCGTCACCTCGGGTTGCACGATCCAGAACCGGGCATCGCCATCGACAAAACCCGCGATTTCCTTGTCGAGGCGGACGGCCACGCGCACCCGGTCAAGCGTCTCGGAAAACCCGACATCTTCCACCACGCCCACCGTCACATCGCGAAACTTCAGTTCTGTTTCGCCGCTTCGAATGCCGGTGGCTTCCTCAAACGTGATCTCGATCAGCGGGCCACGGTCGGCATAGCTTTCCCACGCGACCCAAAGGCTCACCACCAAAGCCGCAAGGGGCACGAGCCAGACAATCGACATGCGCTCCCACAAAGATCGCCGACCTTCGGCGATTGGCAAATCGGGGACCTGATCGCTCACAGCGTCCGCTCCGCAGGTTCAAGAGCATCCCAGATCCGGCGGCTGTCAAAGCTCTGCGCCGAGAGCATCGTGAAGATCACCGAAAGCGCAAAAGCCAGGCTGGCCGGACCGGGCGTGACATTGGCCACCGCGTTGAACTGCACAAGCGAGGCGAGGATAGCCACGACGAATACGTCGATCATCGACCAACGCCCGATATACTCGACCACGTGATACATCCGATGGCGCGGACCAGGCGCCCCTCCGCCCGCGCGCGAGACCGACCATGCCAGATAGGCGATGCAAAGAAACTTCGCGACCGGAATGCCGACACTCGCCAAAAGGATGATCAGCGCAATGAGTGGATCGCCATAGAGAAAGAGTTCCACGGCACCGCCCACAATCGTGCTTTCCTGCGATTGGAGCAGTGTCCGGGTGACCAGCATCGGTTCGGTATTGGCCGGGATATAGGCGATGACACCGGCAAACCACCAGGCCCAGACGCGCTGCATGCTGTTCGGCGTCCGCGATGACAGCCGCGCGCCACAACGCCCGCAATGCTCCCGGCCCATGGGCCAGGCGGACGCACAATGCTGGCAGCCGACCAGATTGGCCGCCCGCGCCGTCAGGACCGGTCGGATGGGGTAAGCGCGTTCCATACCGACCAACTACACAGGAATCTGTCCTGAATGACAACAAGCGCCACCAGCACCGTGAACATCCAGAACGCCTGGCCCAAAGCGACCTGCGCGAGATCGGTGATCTTCACCAGCGCGACCGCGCACCCGATGGCAAAAACCTCGGCCATGGCCCAGGGTTTCAGACTTTGCGCAAAGCGGAAGGCCGGGGCGGAAAAGGCGGCAGGTGGGCGGTCAAAGACCAGCGGTGTCAGCACATAGATCAGCACGCTGGCGCGCACTGCCGGAATGGCGAGGATCAGCGCCAGCATCAGGAACACCAGCGCCCGCAACCCGGCGTGGGAGAAGCTGAGCGCGATGTCGAGGAGGGATGCGCTGCTCCGCAGCCCTTGCGCTTCCAGCGTCAGGAAAGGGAAGAAGATCGCCGCGAAGATCAGGATCAGCGTCGCCAGTGCCAGGCAGATGATCAGCATGCCCGCCTTGCGGCGTGGCGCGGCCAGGACTGTGTGGCAGCGCGTACAGACAGCCAGATCGCCTTTGTCGACATCTCTTGCGCGATAAAGCGCATCACATTGTGGGCAAACGACAAACTCATTACCGCTGTCTGTTTTTACGATCATGCCTCGGTGCTGGCTGTGGCGGCAATCGCTTCCAGATCGGGCCGGCCCTGATCGCCAACGATCACGAAATTCGCGCCATCTCCACCCCAGGACACCATGTCGAAATCGCCGATGGTTTGCGTGGCCACGCCATCGCGCGGCGTCTCCGTTGCGATCAGGCAAAGCGCCACGACGCGCTCCTCGGCATCGGTATACATCAACTGCGCCACCGGTTTGCCTGCCGCAACAAGCAGGCGTGCACCCCGGAAGGTCAGCCCGTGCTGGGTCAGGTCGGGCGTCGGCACCGGCGCACCCACGGTCGCGGTCAGCCATGTGCGGATATGATCGGCCTCCTCCGCGCCCACCTCAACGAGGTGGCGCTTCTGACCGGCATAAACCCGGTGGTAGTCGGCAATGTCGACCAGCCAGCCGGGTGCTGCCGCCACCGGGACGTCTTGCGACAGACCGGTCATATAGCCCCCGGCCCCACCCAGCCCGAGGGCCAGCACCACGGCCGCAGCGGCCCACCAGCTTCGACCTGTCGGCGCGCTCGCCACATTGGCCGGGGTCGCCTCAGGCGCATCCCGCACCGCTGCCGCTAAAGCGGCAGGGATCGGCCCGTCCAGCATCTCATCGAAGGCCTCCTGCGCCATCGCATCCGCGGTCATCAACGCCTCAAGCTCGGCCTGCAAGGCCGGGTCGCGCTCCAACGCGGCTTCTACCTCGCGCGCCTCTGCCTCCGGCAACTCACCGTCGAGAAAGGCGCTCAGTTTTTCCTCATAACCAGTCACTTTTAAGAACCTCCGTCAGCGGAGAGGGTTGCCGCCAGCGCCTTACGGGCGCGATGCACACGGCTCATCACAGTGCCGATTGGCACATCGAACAGTTCAGCTGCCTCCGCATAACTATACCCCTCGACAGAGACGGCCAGCAGGACCGCTGACAAATCCTCCGGCAAGGCCATGATTTGAGCCTGAAGCTGGGTGGCCGCCACGCGATGCTCGCCGGTCTCGGGCGAGACCAACTCGCTGGTCTCCTCGGCAGGCACCTGCCCCTGCCCCATACGCACGCCGCGCTTCCGGATCTCACTGATCCAGAGGTTGCGCGCGATGCGAAAGACCCAGCGGTCAAGCGGTTGGCTCGGGTCCCATTGATCCGACCGCGACAACGCGCGCAGGCAGGCTTCCTGCACCAGATCATCCGCTTCAGTCGCAGATCGCGTCAGGGATCGCGCAAACCGCCTAAGACGCGGCAGCATCGCAATCAGATCGGATTTCATAGTGCTTGCCACATCGCTCTCACGGACGAACCCTCGGGGAGGTTGTGCAACGCATGGCAAGGCGATGCAATCGAATTGCCCGTGGAATGATGTCATCGCCATCGCTGTCATCGCAGCAGTCCTTGCTTTGTTTCATAAGGTCTACGCACGGGTCAGCAAAAAAATTCCGAAAAAAGTTGAAGCGGCGGGAATAACCCCGAGGGGCGGTGCGTAAGGCAGGGCAAGGAGGACGAAACAGCCTCCGAATTCTGACCCTGAGACCAAAAAGGACTTTGACCCATGACCAATACCATCCTCGCCGCTGCCGCCCTCGCCCTTGTCAGTACCGCTTCTGTTGCTGCCCCGACGGCAACGGCCAATTCCGACATCGGCACCGTCGTGACATCCGCCAAGACCGGCCTGACGCTCTACACGTTCCGTAATGACGCGAAGAACCAGTCGAACTGCTACAATGACTGCGCCGCCGCATGGCCGCCCTTCACCGCTGCTGCATCGGCCAAAGCCTCCGGCGATCTCGGCATCATCGACCGCAAGGACGGGTCGCGTCAGTGGACGCTGAACGGCCAGCCGCTCTACTTCTGGGCCGGCGATCAGGCGCGCGGCGATGTCACCGGCGACGGCGTCGGCGGTGTCTGGGATGCGGTTCGGAACTGAGGAGGCCAGCATGACACGTATTTTCGTACTTCTTATCGGACTTATGGCCCTGACCGCGTGTGAAAGCGGTGGCCTTTACGCCAGCACCTCGGGCGACGTTTACGAGAGTTCTTCTTACTGAGTTGAGGGTGTGTGTTAACCAGTGCTCGGCGGCCACAAGACCCCTGTGGCCGCCGGTTTCCGTTCAGGGCAGCCGTTAGACCTACGCAGGCACCATCGTGCCCTGCAACACGGCCACCGAACTGCGCGTTCCTTCGGTCTCAACAAAGACCTCGGCCTGCACCACGATCAGGCGCCGCCCGGCTTTCACAACGCGGCCCTCTGCGATCATGCGATCCCCAAGCGCGGGCCTAAGCAGATTAATCTTCATCTCCGCCGTCATCACATCCGCATCACCGTCGATCTGCGTGAGCGCGGCATAGCCCGCTGCACTGTCGCCCAGCGCAAAGGCCAGCCCCGCATGCGCGGCCCCGTGCTGCTGCGACACGGCTTCGGTGATCGGGGCGGCGAGGCTCACCTTGCCTTCCGCAACGGACAGGATTTCGGCCTGATAGGTGGTCATAAGGCCCTGCCGTGCAAAGGACGCGCGGACCTTGGCCTCAATCTCCGGAGACAACGTCATGCCGCAGCGGGCACCGGCACGGTCAGCACCCGCGTTCCGGTGAGATAGGCCACAGCCTTGGGTGCGAAGAGCGTCCGCAAGACAGGTGTCGTCCAGTCCAGACCACCCGTGTAGCACCCATAGGCCGGCAGGATCAGCCGGTTGGCATCGCGCATGAAACAAGGCCGCGACATGTGCCGGACCTTGGCTTTCGGGTGATAGTGGCCCGAAACCTCGCCCGGCGCACACTCCGGCTTGGCGATATGTCGGAAGGTCAGCGGACCAAGGCGGAGCTCCGCCAGATGCTCCCCCCCAAGATCGACCGGCCCCGGATCGTGGTTGCCTTCAATCCAGACCCAGCGCCGCCCGGCTTGCAGGCGTCGCAGCGTGTCGTGATGCTCGGGCGCGAGGCTTTCAGCCGCCTTCATATCGTCGAAACTGTCGCCGAGGCAGACAACCGTCTTCGGCCGGATCGCTTCGATGTCTGCCGTCAACCGTGTCAGGGTCTCAATCGTGTCATAGGGCGGCAGCAGCGCCCCGCCGCTTCGCGCGATCCGTTCCGACTTTCCGAGGTGCAGATCGGAGACGACCAGCGCTTGCTCCGCGCCCCAATAGAGAGCGCCGGAGGGACAGGCCGTGAGGGCCGCATCACAAAAAGGGAAGTCCACCGAGTTCATGCTTCGTTCTTAAGGGGGACCGCTGGGCTTTGGCAAGACTTGACGTTGCGCGGCGCGACTGCGAAAGGGCGCGCCATGTCGTCGGAAACCCCTCAGAAGCCTTTGCGCAACTTTTATGGCCGCCTGCGCGGGAAAGCGCTGAAGCCTGCACAAAAGCGATATCTCGACGATCTGCCTGCACTGTCGCCCGGGCCTGTTGACTGGGAGAGCAACCCCGAACGCGCGCCGCTTGATCTGGAGCGGCTGTTCGACGGGCGCCCGGTTTGGCTGGAAGTCGGCTTTGGCTCCGGCGAGCATCTGGTGCATCAGGCGGAAACCCATCCCGAGGTCGGGTTCATCGGGGTTGAGCCCTATATCAACGGGGTTGCGACGCTTCTTGGCAAATTGCAGAAATCCTCGGCCAGGAATGTGCGGGTGCATGCGGGCGATGCCCGTGACCTGATGGATGTGCTGCCCACTGGCAGTCTCGCCAAGGCGTTTTTGCTCTATCCCGACCCTTGGCCCAAAGCGCGCCACCACAGGCGGCGGTTTGTCACCGAAGAGCATCTGACCCCATTGCACCGCGCGCTTAAGCCCGGCGCCGAATTCCGGCTCGCCACCGACATTCCGGACTATGTCCGACAGGCGCTGGAAGAAGTGCCGCACGCCGGATTCGCCTGGACCGCCGAGCGACCGGAAGACTGGCGGCAGCCCTGGGATGATTGGCTCTCAACCCGCTACGAACAAAAGGCGCTGCGCGAAGGTCGCGTGCCACATTACCTGACCTTTCAGCGGGTTTAGGCCCCGCTGCATTGCGCCATGGCATCCGGCTCTGTCCTGCGCTAACAGAAGCCGCGACTGAGGGAGAGCGCAGATGTCCGGACATGGTCCAGCCCAACCGTTAACCGCGATCAAATCGGCCCCGCTGACGGGCGACGCCTCTGTGCCGGGTGACAAATCAATATCGCACCGGTCGTTGATTTTGGGCGCGCTTTCCGTCGGCGAAACGCGCGTGCGCGGTTTGCTGGAAGGCGACGATGTTCTGGCTACGGCGGACGCCATGCGGGCTTTCGGGGCCGAGGTGACGCGCCATGACGATGGCGAGTGGGTGATCCACGGCGTTGGAACCGGCGGCTTTGGCGAACCGGAAGACGTGATCGATTGCGGCAATGCCGGAACGGGCGTGCGCCTAATCATGGGCGCGATGGCGACAACGCCGATTGCGGCGACGTTCACCGGTGACGCCTCGCTCCGCTCGCGCCCCATGGCACGCATCACCGACCCGCTGTCGCTTTTCGGCGCCGCCGCCTATGGCCGGGCCAAGGGGCGCCTGCCCCTGACGATGATCGGCGCGGCAGAGCCGGTGCCGGTGCGCTATACCTTGCCGGTGCCCTCCGCACAGGTGAAATCCGCCGTGTTGCTCGCCGGGTTGAACGCGCCGGGCGAGACAGTGGTGATCGAACCCGAAGCAACCCGGGATCACACCGAGCGCATGTTGCGCGGCTTTGGCGCGAGCGTCTCCGTGGAAGAGACCGCCGAGGGCCGCGTGATCACGCTGACCGGTCAGCCGGAACTGGTGCCGCAAAGCATCGATGTGCCCCGTGATCCCTCCTCGGCGGCCTTCCCGGTATGCGCGGCGCTGATTGTCGAAGGCTCCGACATTCTGGTGCCGAATATCGGGCTCAACCCGACGCGGGCCGGGCTCTTTGAGACCTTGCGCGATATGGGCGCCGATCTGACCTATGAGAACGCGCGCGAGGAAAGCGGCGAACCCGTCGCCGATCTGCGCGCACGGTATTCGCCTGACATGAAAGGGATCGAAGTTCCGCCTGAGCGCGCCGCCTCGATGATCGATGAATATCCGATCCTGTCGGTTGTGGCCGCCAACGCAGAAGGTGAGACCATGATGCGCGGCGTGAAAGAGTTGCGCGTCAAGGAAAGTGACCGGATCGATGCCATGGCCGTTGGGTTGCGCGCCAATGGAGTTGAGGTACGCGAAGGCGAAGATTGGTGGGCGGTTGAAGGGCGTGGGCCAGGCCGCGTTGCCGGTGGCGCGCGCGTTGCAGCGCGTCTCGACCATCGGATTGCAATGAGTTTTCTGTGTCTTGGCATGGCCGCGCGCGCCGGTGTGACGGTCGATGATGCCGGGCCGATTGCCACGAGTTTCCCGGTGTTTCAGAGCCTGATGGAAGGCCTGGGTGCAAGTTTCCGCAGGTCAAACGCGTAACGTTGACCGGAGTAACGCGGAACCGCGGAACGCGCGAAATGGGTCGTTTATCGGCAACTGCATCTTTTCTGCTCCGTCCAACCTGTCCGTGTAGAAGGGACCGGCACGGTTTGCAGCCTCATAGGACTGAGAGCAGGGAGGATGCCATCACTATGCAACGCTACAAGAGAGATCGACGCGGTTTGACTGGTCATGAAGCTTTATGGCCGATCACCAGTTCAGTTTACCGGTTGCAAAGCCATGCGTGATAGCAAGATATCAGGGGGTGCCGGGGCGTTAACCTTAATGGAACGTATAGTTAACCTCCCCTCCACCGTGGAGTCTGCCGCATGAGCCGGATGGCGACCGGTTCCTGCCTTTGCGGTGCTGTCACCTATCGGGTGTCCGGGCCGCTTCGCCCGGTCATCGCCTGCCACTGTCAGCAGTGTCGAAAAACGAGTGGGCACCATGTGGCCGCAACATCTGCCTTGCGCGAGGATGTTCAAATCACGGGCAATGTGACGTGGTATCGCTCTTCGGAAACCGCCCATCGCGGGTTTTGCGGGCGCTGTGGCTCCAACCTCTTCTGGGATGGACCTGGTACGCATCTGTCGATTTTCGCGGGCACGCTGGATGAGCCAACCGGGTTGCAACTCTCGGGGCATATCTTCTGCGCCGACAAAGGCGATTACTACCAGATCACGGACGACCTGCCTCAGGCCGATGAAGATGATCCAGGCTTGACGACACGGGTTCGCTAGCCCGCTCGGCGCACATGACCGGCCAGCGAATTGTTGGTCACACTGTATGGCTGGCATGAAGATGCGGCGCTCCTCAGCCGCTTTCCCCCAAGCTGCGCCGCCGGTCGGTGTCCGGAGTTCGAAGAGTTTCGTGCGCTACGCGCAGCACTCGCCGACGCCCGGTTTTTCCGCCTCGCTCAGCGCGTGGTCATCGGCATG
>JBCBBB010000065.1:0-16276 GCA_038532095.1 Pseudomonadota bacterium | reverse complement strand
TCCGCACGAAGATGACCGCCGCGTAGAGAAATGAGAGCAGCGCCAGAAACCCGCCGGTGTAGGACCAGATCCGGAGCGGCAGTGTCGAGGACGAAAAGATGCCGTCCAGGGCAAAATTCCACAGGCGCCAATAGCTCCAGGCGCTGTGGCCTGCGTGGCGTTCCGGGCGCTCGAACGTGACTTCCTGCGTCTCAAAACCGACCCAGCTGAACAGCGCCTTGTTGAAGCGCACCCGTTCATTCATGCCGCGCAGGACTTCGACAACCTGTTTGTCCATCAGGCGGAAATCGCCGACATCCTGCGGTATGGCTTGTTCGGCCAGCGCGTTGAACACCCGGTAGAACCCGCGTGCGGAGGTGCGCTTGACCCATGTGTCCTGCTTCCGGCTAATGCGGCGCGCATTCACGACCTTTGCCCCGGCCTGCCAATGCTCCAGCATTTCAGGGATCAGTTCTGGCGGATCCTGAAGATCGACATCCATCGGAATGCACACATCACCCTCGGCATGATCGAGCCCGGCCGACAGGGCGGCTTCCTTCCCGAAGTTCCGGGACAGGTTGATCAGTTGCACATGGCGGCTTTCGGTCATGGCGCTGCGAATGGCAAATTCTGTCGCGTCGCGTGACCCGTCATTCACAAAGACGATCTCATATTCGTACTCGGGGGCCAGCAGCGCGAAAACGGCGTCAATCCGCTCGAGAAACGCTTTGATGGCATCTTGTTCGTTGAAGACAGGCACGACGAGAGACACCAACGGAACGTCCCGTTTGGCTGGGCCTTCCGGAATGATCCGGGATATCGCCGTGCGACTGGCCAAAATTCCTATACCTCAGCGCCCTGCATGTTTCTGCATGACCCACAATACAGGGAAATTAGGCTATTCTTTGACGATCAGGGTGGTTTACGGCAATTTATCAGAGCCTGCCACGGTGCCGTTACCCGCCCAGCATCCAGTCGCCATCTGGCCAGAAGGCATGGAACGCAAAAGCAAAAATCACATCATGCGGCACGTCGTTGCCGGCTTTATCTCGCACGCGGATCGTGCCCACATCGCGGCCTTCGGCGACCGTGTATTGATCGAGCGCGGACGCTTGGCCCGCAGCCCATGAGATTGTCACGCCGGCTTCGGTGATCTCGCCTGCCTTGCGCAGGCGCTCCATCGTCCAGGCCTTGTCGCCGACACGGACCACCCGCATCAAGGGCGGCACGTCATGAGGCGGCATCTCGCCACTATACAAAAACGGGCGGGTCGAACTGTCATAGCCGACATACGGGTTGCGCCCGTATTGGCGGGGAAAGCCCGGTTCCGCCATGACCAGACCATCGGGATTGCGGGTCGAAAACTCCTGCCAGCTTTCCATCCAGGTGGGAAGCAGTGTCAGTTCAACCCCCGTCATCTCGCCCACGATGCCTTCGCCAATGGCCTGCTGCCACCAGCTTTCGGTCTGGCGATCATACATGACCATGTCCGAGTTTCGAAGCTTGCCGGATACCCCGAAGGTCAGAACCTGATCTTCGACACGGGTGTCAAACACCATGAAAGAATTGCAGAGCGGACAATAAGTGACCGAAACAGGCACCGCGCCGATCCGATCATTTACGATCTCGTGCCACATCAGGTACCGCACCGGGTAGGCCCGGGGGCGTTCCCCGTCGATCTCGACCGTAACAACGGCCTCACGCGCGGCGAGCCGCCCCTCATCGGCGACCGCGATGAAATCCGGGTCGTCAATCGCCGGGATGCCATCCTTGGGCGGCCCGCCCGACATGATTTCCACCCAGTTCTCGATACTGGTGGTTTCAAAGTCCGTCGTCGGCCATTCGAACTTCCAAAAGGCCGGGTCTGCGTGGGCGGTCGTCGCGCCGATGGCAAGGCAGGCGGCAAAGGCCAGTGGTTTCAGCAGCATGATCGGGTCTCCGGCAGTCTTTCTAACAAGGTGAGGTAGAACGGGCGTTCAAGCTACCCCCCTTCACGCGGGAGTGAACGGGCTTGCGCAGCCTGCGCCCTGCCCGCATGCTGATTGAGATGGAAGGTGATCTGACAACTCAGCTGATCGATCTCTGGCAGCAGGCCCTGACACAAGCCCGGCTGATGCTGCTCCCGTCCCGGCTTTACCAGATCGGGATTTTGATCTTCTGCGTCGCCCTCGCTTGGGGTCTGCACCGTTGGATTTCGCCCCGGATGCGGGACTGGATGCGGACGCTGGAGGGATGGCCCAAATGGCAGCTTCGCGCACTTCTGAACGTTCATAAGCGGCTGTTTTTAATCATCTTTGCCCTGGTCGTCTGGTCTGCCGCACGAATCATGGCCGAGATCACGCCGTTCCCGTCGCGCCGATTCCTGTTGGAACTTGCAGGCACGATCACGATTGCCGTCCTGCTTGTCGGCTTCGCGGTCCGTCTGGTGCGGAACCGTTTTTTGCAGACGGTGGTCAGCTGGACGCTTTGGATCATGATCACGCTCTACTATCTGGGCGTTCTCGATGAAACGGCGGCGTTTCTTGACAGTCTTGGCATCGCGATGGGCGATTTCAATCTGTCTGTCCTGACATTGCTGAAAGCTATCGCCGCCATTGGCGTTCTGTTCACGCTCGCACGACTGACGACAAGCGCGGCGGCGGCGAGCATCAAGAAAAACGATGACATCTCCCCGTCGATGCAGGTGCTTGCGGTCAAGGTCCTGCAAGTCGTTGCATTCGGCGCGGCCTTCTTCATCGGGCTGAAGATGGTCGGCGTGGACCTGACCGGTCTTGCCGTTCTGTCAGGCGCGATTGGTGTGGGCCTCGGCTTCGGCTTGCAAAAGGTCGTCTCGAACCTCGTCTCCGGCGTTATCATTCTGCTCGACAAGTCGATCAAACCCGGCGACGTGATCTCCATCGGCGATACGTTTGGCTGGATCAACGCGCTTGGTGCTCGTTACGTGTCGATCACCACGCGAAACGGGACAGAGTACCTGATCCCGAACGAAGACCTCATCACCGGGCAGGTCGTCAACTGGTCGCACTCAAACGATTTTGTGCGCCTCGATATCCATTTCGGCACGGCCTATCACGACGATCCCCATGTGGTGAGAAAACTTGCAATCCAAGCCGCATCGGGGGTGGATCGTGTGCTGACTGACCGTCCGCCCGTCTGTCATATCGTTGGTTTCGGAGACAGCTCGGTCGATTACATCCTGCGGTTCTGGATCACCGATCCAAGCGGTGGCTTGACCAATATTCGCGGCAACGTATTTCTCGCTTTATGGGACACGTTCCATGAAAACGGCATTTCGATCCCCTTCCCGCAACGCGAGGTGACACTGATGAACGACAAGGTCTCGGTCGACACAGGCTCAATGCCGGAGGCGTCTGCAACATGAGATTTAAAGTAGCTGTGTTGGTGCTTCTGGGCGCGGCACCCGTGTTCGCTCATGAGGGTGTCAAAAACCCGGCGGTGATGGCGCGGATGCACGGAATGAAGGACATCGCGGAGGATGTGAAAACGCTCGGCCAGATGGCCAAGGGCGCGACCGCGTTCGATCAAGCAGCGGCCCGCGCGGCAGCGGCCTCCATCGCGCAACACGCGGCGGAGGCACCGGGCTTGTTCGAAGCCCCCGAAGATGACCCGAAAACAGAAGCGCTTCCGGCGATTTGGGAAAACTTTGACGATTTCCGCGCCAAATCGCTTGAGTTGGAGACGATCGCGCTTGGTCTGTCGACATCAATCGAAAGCGTCGACGATTTGCCACCAGCCTTGAAAGCGTTGGGCGACAATTGCAGTGCCTGCCACGAGGTGTATCGCAAGAAGAACTAGCCGATAAACCCGTCAGCAATCGCCTTTTGTACCGACGGTCGGCTTTCCATTAAAGCTCTCCATGCGGCAAGCTTCGGGAATTGCGTGACATCCACACCGTCGCCCTCCAGCCAGGTCGCAATCGCATAAAGATAGCAATCCGCAAGGGTCGGCTCGGGCCCGAAGAAGTAGGGGCCGACAATCTGCGGCTCAAGAAACGCACAGCTCGCGGTCATGGTCTCCGGGACTTTTGCTGTCATGTCATCGAATGCGCTTTGCGCATTGGCCCAGCGCGACCCGCGCATCTTGTGCGCGTGGTTCACATGCATGGTGGAGGCCAGGTAATACATCACCTCTCGCATCCGCGCTTTCTGCAAGGGATCAGCAGGGACCAGTTTCGGAACAGCCGTTTCGCCGATGTATTCCAGAATAGCGCCCGTTTCGGTCAGCGGTCCCTCGGGCGTGATCAGCGTTGGCACCCTGCCCTTCGGGTTCAGCGCCAGATAGTCCGGGCTCGTTTGGTCGGCGCTGGCCAGGTCAAGGCGAACGGCGTCCCAGTGCACCCCTTCGTTCAAAGCAACGATGGCGGCAATCGAGATGCTGTTGGGAGCGCAGTGGAGCGTCAGCATGGGATGACCCTTTCAGTAATGTGTTCTTGCCGCCGCACGATCCGGCTCATCGAGGTGGGGGATGGCGTTGAACCCGGCGAGATAGGGGATGCCGCCCCGCACGTTAAGGCGATGCAGGGAGCTGTTGTAGATCGGCAGCATCACATGGCTCATCTTCAGGATGTCGAGATCAAGGATGTGGCGCAGCACCATGCCGATCACACCGCCCGATGTCACGCAAAGAACGCGGCGACCGGGTTGCGCGGCGTCATCGAGAAGCGCGGCAACGCGGGTCTCGAACGCATGGTAGGGCTCGGCGCCTTCGATCTCGGCCGCGCGCCAGGCCTCAAAAACCTTCGGCATATGCGTCGCAAAGGTGTCACCCGTGGGCAGCGGCTCGCCTTTCACCTGATGCAGGGCATCCGAGAGTGTATAGTAGTCAATCTCGTTCAGGCGCGCGTCCTCATCAGCCACCAGTCCGAGACCGGCAACCGTTTCGCGATGCCGCCGCATGGTGCCCGACACAATATGATCGAAAGCGTAGCCGTGGGCTTCGAACCATTCGCCCAGCCAGCGCGCCTGTTGGTGGCCAAGCGCGCTCAAACGGTCATAGTCTTCTTCGGTCGTCGCGGTGCTGTTGGCCTGCCCGTGGCGGACCAGAATGATTTCGCCCATATGCGCCTCTCTTTTGGGGTGAGCTAACGCATTGGGGCGACCTTGCCAATTGCGCGCGTGGGCGATCTTCCCCACTTCGCGCCGATCCGCTCTTGACCCGGCAGAAGCGTTGGACGACACCCTCGCCCATGGGTGCCGGACAGCTCACAATCAACCTCGATGCCATTGTGGACAATTGGTCCGCCTTGGACGCGCAGTCAGGCGCGGGCGTCGAAACGGCGGCGGTGATCAAGGCCGACGCTTACGGCTTGTCCGCACAGAAGGCAGGGCCAAAGCTGAAGGCCGCGGGCGTGCAGACCTTCTTCGTGGCGACAGCTGGGGAAGGCAAGGCCCTGCGTCCTGTCGTGGGTGATGCCGACATTTTCGTGTTCTCAGGCCACATGGAGGGCGACAGCGGCGTCCTCGAAAGTGCCGATCTGATCCCGCTTCTGAATTCACCTGAGCAAGTCACGCGCCACTTTTCCCGCATGGCCGGCAAGCCCTTCGGCGTTCAACTCGATACGGGCATGAACCGCCTTGGGATGGAAGCCGGCGACTGGACCGCTTTGTCGGACGAGTTGATGACGGCAGGCCCCCGCCTGGTGATGAGCCATCTGGCCTGCGCCGATGATCCGGATCATCCGATGAACGCGCAGCAGCTGCGGACCTTTCGTGATATGACGGACGGGATCGCGCATCGCCGTTCATTGGCGGCCACCGGTGGAACGCTGCTGGGCCCCGAGTACCATTTTGAGATGACGCGCCCCGGCATCGGCCTTTATGGCGGGTTGCCGTTCAAAGACGCGACACCGGTCGTGCGCCTCGACCTGCCGGTGATCCAGACCCGCATCGTGCGCCCGTTTGAGACGGTCGGGTACGGCAACACATGGCAGGCCACCGTTGAAAGCTGCATTGCAACCGTCTCGGCGGGTTACGCGGACGGGCTGATCCGGGCGATGGGGCCAAACGCACAGCTCTTCGCGGGCGATGTGGCTTGCCCGGTCGCAGGCCGTGTGTCGATGGATCTGATCACGGTGGACGTGACCCATCTGGCAGAGGTGCCAGAACACCTGACCATTCTCGGGCCGGGTCAAGGGGTCGATGCCCTTGCCGATGCCGCAGGCACCATTGGGTATGAAGTGCTCACATCGCTCGGTTCGCGGTATGAGAGGTCCTATCAGTGAGGGTCCTCGCCGCGATCGGACGTATCGTCCTCGGCTTTCTGGCCGCCATCGGACGCGTCGCGCTGTTTGGCGTAGAAACAGTGAGCCATCTGTTTCGCCCCCCCTACTACCCCCGCGAAGTCGGGCATGCGCTGATGCAGATCGGGTATTTCTCGCTCCCTGTGGTCGGTTTGACGACGATCTTCACCGGCGGTGCGCTGGCGTTGCAGATCTACGCAGGCGGCGCCCGTTTCTCGGCAGAAGCCGTTGTTCCGCAGATTGTCGCCATTGGCATGGTGCGGGAATTGGGGCCGGTTCTGGTGGGCCTGATGATCGCCGCGCGTGTGACCTCCAGCATCGCCGCCGAGATTGCGACGATGAAGGTGACAGAGCAGATCGATGCGCTGGTCACGCTTTCAACGAACCCGATGAAGTACCTTACCTTGCCGCGCGTGCTTGCAGCGACGCTGGTGACGCCCATTCTTGTGGGCGTCGGGAACATCATCGGTATCCTTGGCGGGTATCTGGTGGGGACCGGGCGGCTTGGCTTCAATGCGGGCACATACCTTCGCAATACCATCGATTTTCTGGAACCGTCAGACATCATAACCTCGCTCGCGAAAGGCGCGGTCTTCGGGTTCCTTGCCGCTTTGATGGGCTGCTATTTCGGCATGCGGTCAGGGCGCGGGGCGCAAGGCGTCGGGCGCGCCACCAAAAGTGCCGTTGTGGCCGCGAGCGTGTTGATCCTTGCCGCCAACTTCATTCTCACAGAGTTGTTCTTTGCCGCATGATCGAGCTTCGTGACGTTCATAAATCCTTTGGCCCGAAACATGTGCTGCGCGGGGTGAACCTGACCATCAAACGCGGCAAAAGCATGGTGATCATCGGCGGCTCAGGCACCGGCAAGTCGGTCACGCTGAAATGTGTGCTTGGGCTGATCGAGGCGGACCAGGGGCTGGTTTCCGTCGACGGGCAGGATGTGACCAAGCTGAAGCAAGGGTCTTCCGAACGGGATGCCTTTCTGGCCCGGTTCGGCATGCTGTTTCAGGGGGGCGCACTTTTTGACTCCCTCACCGTCTGGCAAAATGTGGCCTTTCGCTTGCTGCGCGGGTCACTGAAAAAGCCGAAGGACGAGGCGCGCGAGATCGCGATTGAGAAGCTGCGTCGCGTCGGACTGACGCCGGATGTTGCTGACCTTTTCCCGGCGGAGCTTTCGGGGGGCATGCAAAAGCGCGTCGGGCTGGCCCGGGCGATTGCGGCTGAGCCCGAGATCATTTTTTTTGACGAACCCACGACCGGGCTCGACCCGATCATGGCCGGTGTGATCAACGAGTTGATCCGGGAGATCGTGGTCGAGATGGGCGCCACGGCCATGACCATCACCCACGACATGACCAGCGTGCGCGCCATTGCCGATAACGTGGCCATGCTGCACGGCGGAAAGATTCGCTGGACCGGCCCTGTGGCCGAGATGGATGACAGCGGCGACCCCTATGTTGCGCAGTTCATCACGGGCAGCGCTGAAGGGCCTATTGAGACTGTTCGGTAACCGACGGAACCTCTGCGCCCTTGTGGATGCTTCTTAATTCACAACGTTTGCAAGCAGTTAAACCAAATCCGCGCGCTGCTGGATCGATGTTGTGCTTGCACGTTCACGACCGGATCACGCACCATTCGTTTGCACTATTGCAACACATTGGTTCCGAAAGGGAAACAATTTGAGGCAAGACTCGGACTCACGAATTTTTAATCAAATCATTGGCAAATGCCGCTGGGGTGGCATGCGGACGGAGCTGCCAATGGACGTCTTAGGCCCGGTTTTGCACATTGTTGTGCGTAGTCTTGTGATCCTTTTCCCGCTGACTGTGGGTATGCTGGCCTTTCGAAGGCTGGCGCTTTCGAAAAGCGATAACGCCTGGACCTATGCCGGAATTTGCCTGCTGTGCGCCGTTGCGACCGCGGGCGTCCTGCCCTGGGGGCTTGGGATCACTGCGCTCAATATCCCTTTGCTTCTTCTCGCTTTGGCCTGCCCGGTCCTGTGGATCGCGACCTTGTTCGTTTTCGATATGTCGCGGGTGACGCGCTATGGCGCCGATCCTCTCGCGGCCACGGCGCGTTCCCTTGCCGGGCGCGCGGCTCCAAAGCTGGCACCCTTGCTTCTTGGCGAGGCAGATCAAGTGACCTCAAAGGCACCTGTGTTTCGGCATCGTCCCAAGCCGCAAACCACGCCCGACCCGGTGCCTGTACGGTCTGTTGCGACAACCACCTTGTTGAGCCTGGCCCGCGACATTCGCAACAACGCCACGTCTGAGCGCCGCCGCCCGAAGCTGCTGCCGCCGCCGGAAGATGGCAAGCTGGCCTTTGTCCGGGATCGACGCAACGCGTGACCTCTTGCCTGCGGGTCAGTCAACAGGCACATACCCGGCATGGCCAAGGCAGCAAGTTTCACCTGCTCCAATTGCGGGGCAGTCCATTCCAAGTGGTCCGGTCGCTGTGACGACTGCGGCGCCTGGAACACCATTACCGAAGATGTACCGCTGGCAAGTGGCCCGAAAGGCAAAGGCCTGGGCGCGGCGCGCGGCAAGGGCATTGCGCTGACGGACCTCGCGTCCGAGGAACGTCCGCAACCGCGCAGCCTGTCCGGACTTGGCGAGTTGGACCGCGTCCTCGGGGGCGGATTGGTGCCCGCCAGCGCCATTCTGGTGGGTGGCGACCCCGGCATCGGAAAATCAACGCTCCTGTTGCAGGCAGCCGCCGCCTTCGCGAATGCGGGCCTCACTGCCGTTTACATCTCGGGGGAAGAAGCCACCAACCAGGTACGCATGCGCGCTGGCCGATTGGGCCTGAGAGAGGCGCCGGTCAAACTCGCGACCGAGACCAACCTGCGCAACATCCTGACGACGCTTGAAAAGGAAAAACCGGACGTCGCGATTATTGATTCCATTCAAACCATGTGGCTCGACACGGTTGAAAGCGCGCCGGGCAGCGTGTCCCAGGTGCGGGCGGCGGCGCATGAGCTGACCAGCTTTGCGAAGCGCCACGGGATCAGCGTGATCCTGGTCGGGCATGTCACGAAGGAAGGTCAGATCGCGGGGCCGCGTGTGGTCGAACACATGGTCGATACCGTGCTTTACTTCGAAGGCGAACGCGGCCACCAGTTCCGTATTCTCCGCGCCGTCAAGAACCGGTTTGGTCCGGCGGATGAGATTGGAGTGTTTGAGATGACAGGTGCGGGCTTGGCCGAAGTTGCCAACCCATCTGCGCTGTTTCTTTCCGATCAGGAAGCCCAACCGCCCGGCAGCGCGGTGTTTGCCGGAATTGAGGGCACTCGGCCCGTCCTCTGCGAGTTTCAGGCCCTGGTCTCTCCGGCCCCGGCCGGTCAGGCCCGACGGTCGGTCGTTGGGTGGGACGGAAGCCGCCTGGCGATGATCCTTGCTGTGCTTGAAAGCCGCTGCGGCATCCCGTTTGCGGGTCTTGATGTCTATCTCAACGTGGCCGGAGGGCTGCGGATCAGCGAACCGGCCGCGGATCTGGCTGTGGCAGCCGCGCTACTTTCTGCACGTGAAGATTCCGCACTGCCGCGTCGCACTGTCGTTTTTGGCGAAATCAGCCTATCAGGAAGCGTAAGACCGGTCGGGCAGACGGAAACACGGCTGAAAGAAGCTGAAAAACTTGGCTTCGAAGCCGCCATCCTGCCAGAACGGAGCAAATTGGGACAGAACGTCGGGATGCAGGTGCAGAAGATGCCTGACCTGGCGGCGCTGGTGGGCCGGGTCTTCGGAGCCGGTTGAGGCAGAACGGACGGGTTGAGACATGGAAGGCTTCACCATCATCGACGGCATCGTCGCCGTGATCATTGTTCTTTCGGCGGTTCTCGCCTATTCGCGCGGCTTCGTGCGGGAGGCCCTGTCGATCGGGGGCTGGGCGCTGGCAGCTGTCGTCGCCTACATCTTTGCCCCCTCCGTGCAGCCGCTGATGAACGAAATCCCGGTTTTGAAGGATTTTTTGAGCGGTTCGGGTGAACTCGCGATGATTGCGGCCTTTGCTGTAGTGTTTGCGGCGGCGCTTATCGTATTTTCAATCATCACTCCGCTGTTCGCCGGCGCCGTGCAGCGATCAGCACTTGGCGGGATCGACCGCGGGCTTGGTTTCCTGTTTGGCGTTTTGCGCGGTGCTGTCCTCGTAGCGATTGCGTTCCTGATTTATGAGCGTGTGATCGTCTCCGATCCTATCGAAATGGTGGATGACAGCCGGACGGCCATTGTATTTGCCCAGTTGTCAGAGCGTTTGGATGAGCAATTGCCCGAAGACCTTCCAGGGTGGATTGCCGCGCGCTACGATGAACTGATCCAGCAAGCGCAATAGGCAGGTTCGGCAGAACATTGCGTTTCTTCAAAGAAACGCTGCGTTCCCAAGTCTGAAACAATCCAGAATATGGCAAATCTGCCATAACAGAGTTGCACAGAAAACGCGCCTATTGTTTCCGACGCGCGAACTGACGACGCCATTATCAGTGCTCATTTAGATGTAGCGCATCTGATGCAAGCTGATTGTTTCCGAAACGCGCGCCTTCACCCATTCCGGTCTCAACTTCGTGGCAGACGCGTCCACAAAGAAGCCCGGAAGGGTTTGAATCTTGCCCTACTGCTGCCCTGCGGCCTTGGCATACCTTTGTATGTGAAGCGGGCCCGCGAGTGGTTCCAACGGTCCGCGTAGTGAGTGAGTGAGTTGGGCGTCGGTGTAGCCTTTTGGCTCCCGGCGCCTTTTGTTCCATACGGTTTCCGAGTTTGCTGCTTATGAATGCGTTCTGGTGCGAGTTTCACCCGTCCGGTGCAAGAAGTGCGAGGGCCCGCGAAGAAATCGCCGGGCCCTTGGCTTTTTTGCGAGGAGTTACGTGACAGGCACATGACAAGGCGCTACATAAACGGTGCTGCTGCCACCAGAGCTTGCCTTATGCCAGATCAGACACGTCCGTTGACCACCGACCCGTTCGACGACGACAAGCTTCGCGAGGAATGCGGCATCTTCGGTGTGACCGGTGTAAGAAGTGCGAGGGCCCGCGAAGAAATCGCCGGGCCCTTGGCTTTTTTGCGAGGAGTTACGTGACAGGCACATGACAAGGCGCTACATAAACGGTGCTGCTGCCACCAGAGCTTGCCTTATGCCAGATCAGACACGTCCGTTGACCACCGACCCGTTCGACGACGACAAGCTTCGCGAGGAATGCGGCATCTTCGGTGTGACCGGTGTGGCAGAGGCCGCGAACTTCGTGGCTCTCGGGTTGCATGCGCTGCAACATCGGGGTCAGGAAGCCGGTGGCATCGTGACATATGAGCCGAGCGAAGGCTTCAATTCCGCCCGCCGCTTTGGCCTCGTGCGCGACACCTTCACCAAGCAGGATGTGATCGACAGTCTGCCGGGTTCGCTTGGCATCGGGCATGTCCGCTATTCCACCGCCGGGTCAAAAGGCGCCACGCAGATTCGTGACGTCCAGCCCTTCTTCGGCGAGTTTTCCATGGGCGGCGCGGCCATTGCGCATAACGGGAATATCACGAATGCCGATGCGCTTCGCCGCGAACTGATCGAGCGTGGCTCGATCTTCCAGTCCAGTTCCGACAGCGAATGCATCATTCACCTGATGGCACGGTCGCTGCAAAAGACAGTGCCGGAGCGGATGAAAGACGCGCTGCGCCGCGTGGAGGGTGCCTTCTCCGTCGTCGCGATGACCCGGACCAAACTGATCGGCGTGCGCGATGCTTTTGGTGTGCGCCCGTTGGTATTGGGTCGGATCGGGGATGAGGGTTGGGCACTGGCCTCCGAAACCTGCGCGCTGGATATCATCGGCGCCGATTTCGTACGTGAGATCGAGCCCGGCGAAATGGTGGTGATTGAACATGACGAGATCACCAGTCACCGGCCGTTTGAACAGAAGGCCTCGCGTTTCTGCATCTTCGAGCATGTCTATTTCTCCCGCCCCGACAGCACTTTGAATGGCCGGTCGGTTTATGAGACCCGCTCTGCGATTGGTGAGGAACTGGCCAAGGAAGCCTCGGTTGAGGCGGATCTCGTGTGCCCGGTCCCGGACAGCGGCACCCCGGCGGCCATCGGATACAGTCGTGAAAGCGGCATTCCTTATGCGATGGGCATTATCCGCAACCAGTATATGGGCCGCACCTTCATCGAGCCGACCGAGCAGATCCGCAATATGGGCGTGCGCCTGAAACTGAACGTCAACCGCGCGCTGATCAAGGGTAAGCGTATCATTCTGGTCGACGACTCGGTGGTGCGCGGCACGACCAGCCGGAAGATCAAGGAAATGGTTCTGGATGCAGGCGCGGCAGAGGTTCATTTCCGCATCGCCTCCCCGCCCACGGCTTGGCCATGCTTTTATGGTGTCGACACCCCGCAAAGGGAAAAGCTGCTTGCTGCCACGATGAGCGAGGACGAGATGCGCGATCATCTGGGCGTGGATAGCCTGAAATTCATCTCGCTCGATGGGCTTTACCGTGCGGTGGGTGAAGCAAAAGGTCGTGATCCGAATGCGCCCGCCTATTGCGATGCGTGTTTCTCGGGCCAGTATCCTGTGGCCCCATCAGATCAAATCGAAAAAGGGTTTGCGCTGAAAGCCGCGGAATAACGGGCAACGCGCAATAGACGGACCACGCGCGAGGGAAAAAGCGCGGCCCGTCTTTGGCAAATCAGGCGCTGAGCACGCTTGGCCAGTTGGCGTCGGCCTGACGGATGTGGTGGCGTTTGCGGGCGGCCCAAAGGGCCCGGACCGATTTCGAGAAGTTCAGATAAAGGCGATCTTCGTGGATGCTCCATGCTTGTGGATCGATGCCCGCAGTGTAGCCTTTTGACACGGCGTAGGCGCAGTATCCGCCGTATTTCGGCGCAAATTTCACTGGGTCGGCGTCAAACATCGCTTTGTGTTCAGCGCTGGCGAACTGGACCGTGGCGCCCTCCCAATCAGAGGTGAACTCGGCAGAGCCTTTCACAGCCTTGCTTTCCGTGAAGTAGGCGACGGGATCATAGCCTTGAATGGCAATGCCGTTCGATGCATTGACCGGCGGCTCAGCCGCGACAGCGGGTTGCGTCAAAAGGGCCGCCGCGGGAACTGCGGCAGAAGCGACAAGGAAGGAACGGCGTGTCAGCATCTTGGGTGATCTCTCTGGTTCGTGTTGCGTTGCAGGACAGATGGCGCGCGATTGCGGCCGCTGAAAGGGACCTGACACCCATGTGAAGGACTGGGCCTCCGCCCGTGAATAATGTTACAAAACCGGCAAAGTGGAGAGCAGGACCATGGATTTAAGCACCGATCCGCGTTGGCAGCGCCTGAACGACATGCAGGGCGTGTTCGACATTGGTTATGACCACCCCGACCCGTGGCCCCATGGCAATCGGCAGGAGAGCGGGCAGGATGTGCTGTCCGTCGGCACCGACACGCTCAGCGCAGAGCTTTGCCGTTGGGGCGAACATCGGTTCATTCGCTGTGTCTTGCGCCTGCCGATCATTGGAAGCGATCAGAGCTTTGCCTTTGGCCCATGGGGCGGTGTCAATGCGGCCAATTTCGACCGATATGTGCAGGCCGAACTCACCGGCACACTCGACAGTTTCGAAGGCTGTTTCGCGTGGATGATGAACCGTTTGCCCGGCTTCGAGATGGACGATTGGTTGCCGTGCAATCTGGTGATCGAAGATGCAGGGGAACGCCCCGTCCTTGAAGTGCATGATGGGGCGCACGAATTGGCGCGCCTTCAGGAAGAGGGCATAACACTCGACCAGCTCCTGGATATATATGCGGCGGCCGGGCAGGACATTCGCCCGCAATTGTTGCAATCATGACAAGCAGAGGGACCTTGCCCCGCGTGCTTACGCGCACGCCCAGCATATTTGAACCAGAAAGAAAGACAGTAGAACACTCATGGCGAACCAGCCGCTAACGGGCATAGCGCGGCTCAGCGCGGCGCTGAAGAACTCTCTGCAAGGGGCTCGTGACATCTGGCGCGGAGAAGAGGCGTTCCGGATTGAGGTTGTCCTTCTTGTCCTTTCTGTCCCTTTTGCCTTTTGGCTAGGCGACACGATGTTCCAGACCGCGATTTTGATCGGTGTCGTCCTCCTGCTGATCATTGTGGAGATCGTGAATTCCGCGATTGAGGCCGTGGTTGACCGGATTGGCCCTGAACGGCACGAGCTTTCGCGGATCGCCAAAGACCTCGGATCACTTGCCGTTCTTGTCGCCATTCTTCTGGTGGCATTGCTTTGGGGCGCGGCGCTTTGGGATCGCCTGGTCGGGTGACGGGAAAGCCATTGACCCCGGCGCGCGCCACCTGCACTTAGAGAAAAACGGAGCAGTCATGGCCAGCCCAGCGCCTTTTTCACGGTATGAGTTCCTGATCGCGTGGCGCTATCTGCGCGCCAAACGCGCCGAAGGTGGCGTCAGTGTCATGACGTGGATCTCGCTGATCGGGATCATGCTGGCGGTCGCGGCGCTGATCATCACGCTGGCCGTACGCTCGGGGTTCCGTGCGGAGTTTGTTGACACGATCCTTGGCGCAAACGCCCATGTGACCGTCTACTCCTCTGCCTATGCGGACGAAAACGGGAACATCTCCAGCGCAATCCCGAACTATACCGAATGGGCCCAGGCCTTGGCGGAGGTGCCGGGCGTGGTGCGTGCGGCGCCCTTGGTGAAGGGCCAGGCGA
Organism: Pseudomonadota bacterium; assembly: GCA_038532095.1. Lineage (GTDB taxonomy): Bacteria > Pseudomonadota > Alphaproteobacteria > Rhodobacterales > Rhodobacteraceae > JAJDOD01. The sequence continues at coordinate 1,371 of JBCBBB010000065.1, read as the reverse complement.
TGGGCGTTTACCGGCGGGAAAACACCGGGCTTGAGGTTTTCGGGATTGCGAAGTCGGACTTAGAAGACATTCCGCGCATTTCCAATCCGGAAACGGCGCTTGGCTCCCTCGAGGACTTCGAGAACGGCATCGCCATCGGGCGGGAAGCCGCGCGGCAATTGGGCGTCAGCGTGGGAGATGTGCTGCGCCTGATCAACCCGAACGGCACGGTCACCGCCTTTGGCACCAGTCCCCGGGTCAATGAGTATCGGATTGTCTATATCTTCAACTCCGGACGCTACGATGTGGATCTGACCCGCGCCTACCTGCCGTTCAGCGAGGCCCAGGTGTATTTCAATCGCGACACCGGCGGGCCTAAGGGCGTGGCTGACGAGTTGGAAGTGATCGTCGAAGACCCCGAAGCCATCGAAGCACTGACACCCAACCTGATCGCGGCGGTCGGAGATCGTGGCCTCACCTGGTCCTGGAAACAGCGGGCGGGCGGCTTTCTGCGCGCTCTGGAAGTCGAAGACACGGTGATGTTCGTTTTGATGTCGGTCCTTGTGCTGATTGCATCGATGAACATCATCAGCGGGCTTGTCATGCTGGTGAAAAACAAAGGCCGCGACATCGGCATCCTGCGCACGATTGGCTTGACCGAGGGCGCCGTGATGCGGGTGTTCTTTCTGACGGGCGCGCTGGTTGGCACAATCGGCACGGTCCTGGGCGTGATCCTCGGCTGCCTCTTCGCGATCTATTTCGACCCGATCCTTGCCTTTGTAAACGGCGCCTCCGGCGGCGGGGTCTGGGATGCATCCGTCCGGGGGATCTACCGACTGCCCGCCAAGCTGGAACTCAACGATGTTCTCAGCGCGGTGGCCCTGTCACTGGTGCTCAGTTGGGGCATAACCTTGTTCCCGGCCCGCCGCGCGGCCCGCATGAACCCGGTGGAGGCGCTCCGCTATGAGTGAGGCACTCCGGCTCAATGGCATCTCCAAAACCTACAACAAAGGCAAAGCCAACGCGCTGACCGTGCTGGACAGCGCGGAACTGGCATTGAGCCCAGGCGAAGTCGTGGCCCTCGTCGCGCCCTCCGGTGCCGGCAAATCGACCTTGCTGCATATCGCGGGTCTTCTAGACACGCCCGACACGGGTACCGTCACCATCGGCGGGACGGACCTGACCGGCAAAGGCGACGCGGAGCGCACCCGCGTTCGGCGGCAAGAGGTGGGCTTCGTCTATCAGTTCCACCATTTGCTGCCCGAGTTCAGCGCCGTGGAAAACGTGATGCTGCCGCAATGGGCCAATGGCGTGTCCGACGACGACGCACGCGCGCATGCGATGACGCTTCTCTCGCGCGTCGGTGTCGAGGGGCGCGCCGACAATCGCCCG
>JBCBBB010000064.1:0-16608 GCA_038532095.1 Pseudomonadota bacterium | reverse complement strand
CGGCAGGACGAACTCGTAAAGACGCCGGCCAAAGCCGGGCATGCGCGCATCCTTGGCCTCGGCAAATCGACAGGCTTCAATCAACGGGTCGCGGTCGCGCAGTTTCTGCGGCATCTGCTGATAGAGCATCCCCTCCCGGATGCCGTATCCCGACACGATGATGTCTTTTGGCTTGAGGGCTCGCACCAGTTCCTTGAGCACCTGAGCGGCGATCGGCACCAGGCTCATTCGGCTTTCGCCAATCCCGGTGCGCGCGCGCAACGCATCGGTTGGCGTGTCCTCGATATGCTGGATCGTCGCATAGAGGCCTTTTCGGCTCATCCGGTATTCATGGAGCACGGACAAGGGGTAGCCGCGCCGGTCCATGTCGATCCGTGCTATCGCCCGCCACGATCCACCGACAAGATAGAGCCGGTCGCCGGTATGGCCGATGGCGGAGACCAGTTCGGACACGCCGGATTGAATGGCCTTCTTTCGCCCTTTCTTCCCGCCTTTGACGGTTTTCAGCCGCTGCGGGCCAAGCTTGGAGGACAGACACGTGCCGACCTCGCCTTGGACAAGTTCGGCAAGTTCCATGGACGACCCGCCGATATCACAGACCAGGCCGGTGGCGTCGGGCCAACCGAGCAAAACGCCTTGTGCGGAGAGATGGGCTTCTTCCGGACCTTCGATCACCCAGAGCTTCAACCCGGTTTCGCGTTCCACCTCGTCACAGAAGTCCGGGCCGTCTGTGGCTTCGCGGACGGCCGCTGTGGCCACGGCGGTAAGCGGGGCAATACCCATGGCGTCGGCCAAACGCTGGAACCTTTTGATGGCTTGCAAGGCGCGGTCGCGGCCTTCGGGGTTGAGGCGACCGGTTTCCGCCATGCCGCCGCCCAGACCGGCCATGACCTTTTCGTTGAAGAAATACGCCGGGCTGCGCGCGGCCCCATCGAACACGACCATGCGGACAGAGTTTGAGCCGACGTCCACCACGCCCACCCGCGACAAGGCGCGGGACGATGGATCGTTGAAAAGCGGGCGGCCGAACGGCGCCCAGTCTTCGGTGTCTGCAGACGGTGTGCCGTCCATTGTCTATCCCCGAGCCTCTCCGCCTGTGGAATTTGCATGGCGAAGGGGGTCAAGGCAATCGAAAGCTCACCTTTGGGGGCCTTGTGTGGCCGTGGAACCCGACGCCGGAAAAGGACGGAACAGAGAGACTTGGCGGTTGGTTTCACGCCGGGCTGGAGTGATCTGAAGGCGCGCCTGCGGCGCACGCGATTACTTGTTTGGCGCCCTTTGGCCATAGTCGAGGCTGTGGGTCAGGGCGGGCACATCTTTGGCGCCCGCAGAACCGCGTCCTGACAGCGACGGGTTTTCCATGAAGAACTTGTGGCAGTTGAAGGCCATCTCGCCCTCCGGGGCCGCCGCGCGCGTGTAGTTTCCATCTGGTCCAAGAATCCAGCTTTGGGCGGCGTCGGCCATGTTGGCCGCCATGATCTGGCTGACAATCTGGGCCTTTACTGTCGGGTTGGTGCACTCGACCAGCGTTTCCACACGACGGTTGAGGTTGCGGCCCATCCAGTCCGCCGACGAGATATAGACCCGGGCCTTCTTGCTGGGCAGGGCTGCACCGGCCCCAAAGCAGACGATCCGGGAATGCTCAAGGAAGCGACCGACGATCGATTTCACGCGGATGTTTTCGCTCAGGCCCTTCACGCCGGGGCGCAGGCCGCAAATGCCGCGGATCACCAGATCGATTTTCACACCTGCCTGGCTGGCCAAATAAAGCGCGTCGATCACATCGGGCTCGATCAGCGAGTTCATCTTGGCCCAGATCGCGGCGGGCTTTCCTGCGAGCGCGTTTTCGGCTTCTTCCGCGATCCGCTCCAGCAATGTGGTTTTCAGCGACATGGGTGAAATTGCGAGGTTTTCCATATCCTTGGGTTCGGCGTAGCCCGACAGGTAGTTGAACACCTTGGTTGCATCCCGCCCGAGCGCGGCATCGCAGGTGAAGAGGCTGAGATCAGTGTAGAACCGTGCTGTGATCGGGTGGTAATTCCCTGTTCCAAAGTGGGTATAGGTCACCAACTGGCCGTTTTCGCGCCGGACGACCGTGCTGATTTTCGCATGGGTTTTGTAGTTCAGGAAGCCATAGACCACATGCGCCCCCGACCGTTCAAGACGGCGGGATTGCCGAATGTTTGCGGCCTCGTCAAAACGCGCCTTGAGTTCGACCAGGGCTGTGACCGATTTGCCGTCCTCCGCCGCCTCGCAAAGGGCGGAGACAATGGGGCTGTTGCGTGAGGTTCGATAAAGCGTCTGCTTGATCGCCAGCACGTTGGGGTCGGCCGCGGCCTGGCGGAGGAACCGCACCACCATGTCGAATGTCTCATAGGGGTGGTGCAGCAGCATGTCTTTCTGACGGATCGCGTCGAACATGTCACCGTCGTGGTCTTGCACCCGTTCCGGGACGCGGGGCTGGAACGGCGGCCAGAGCAGGTCGGGCCGGTCTTCGAGGACCAGCTCCGACAGGTCGGAGAGGCCGATCATGCCCGGCACCTCGACGATTTCCGTATCGTCGATGTCAAGCTCTTCCATTACGACGCTGCGCAGGCCGGAAGGGGCGTTGGCCGACATGGTGAGGCGTATGACCTCACCGCGACGACGGCGTTTCAGCGCCACCTCAAACTCACGGACGAGGTCTTCGGCTTCTTCTTCAAGTTCCAGATCACTGTCGCGCAGCACCCGGAACGAACAAACGCCCATCATCTTGTAGCCCGGGAACAGCCGATCCAGGTGCAGGATCAGCAGTTCCTCAAGCGGCAGAAAGCGATGCCCGGACGTGGCGGGCAAAGCCACGAAGCGGTCAATTTGATGCGGGATGGGCAGAAGCGCGCGCAGCGGGCGCCCGTCATCCTTGCGCGACAGTTCGAGCGCGAGGGAATACCCCTCGTTCGCGATGAATGGAAACGGGTGTGCGGGGTCGAAAGCAAGCGGCGACAAAACCGGGAACACCTGTTCAAGGAACACGGCCTCAAGGTGCTTTCTGTCGGGTTTTGACAGGCTGTCGCGCGTCTCGATCACGATGCCTGCTGCCGCCATCTCACCGGTGAGCGCGCTCCAGACATCCTGCTGGCGTGCCATCAGTTTGTTGGCATCTGCATTGATCAGAACAAGCTGTTCAGCCGGTGTCAGACCATCGGCCGCCGGAGTGGTGTTTCCGGCATCGGCCAACTCGCGCAAACCAGCGACCCGCACGGTGAAAAACTCATCCAGGTTGGTCGCGGAAATCGAGAGGAACCGCAGCCGTTCCAGCAACGGAACCTTCGGGTTCTGCGCTTCTTCAAGCACCCGCCAATTGAAGGCCAGCCAGGACAATTCCCGATTGATGAACCGGTCCGGACCCGAGAAGTCTTTCTCGGTCAAAGACACTGCCGGCATACGCTCGGCCTTCAAAAAATCGGTAACAACGGTCATGTCGTCCGTTTCGCAATCAATTGTGACGTGAGGATGACGTGTATGGCGCAGAACCGATGGTCTTGTCCAGTCCCAGGGACCGGTTTCTAAGAGAAGGCGGCGCGTGGCAGCGGCAGTGTGTCGGCCTCGTCTCCGGTCGAGGTTGTGCCAAGATATGTCACGATTTCAACGAGATCCGTGATCGCAAAGGGTTTGCGCAGAAAGAAATCGGATTCGAGCCGGTTCAAGCCGTAACCGCGCGCGAAAAGGGCAGAGCCTGTGATCGTGATGATCTTGGTTCCGGGGTGGCGCAAGCGAAGGTGAGACGCCAGAAAAAGGGTCGTTTCGCCTTGCAGATAGTGGTCCAAAATCGCCACGTCGTAGCTTGTGTGCCGCAGCAGATCAAGCGCGTCGCTTGTGCTGGGCGTGGTGTCACAGTGATACCCCTGTGCCTCGATTTCAGTCGCCATGTTGTGGGCCGTGAGAAGATCGTCTTCAACCAGTAAGATACGCATACATCGTCCGTCTTTAACCTATGCGAATGAGGTGCCGAATCTTAGTAAATGAAGCGTTAACGAAGGAGGGGGTCAGGGCGTTCTTACGGCAATGTTTTGCCAAGTGTCGGCAATTGGCACCCTCGCGTCACGGCTGGTCGTCTTTTGCGATGACCCGTTGCGCCAGCGGACGTGTGATTGCGCGCCCTTCGGCCAGTGCCGCCTGGTCGAGACGCTCCACAAGGCGGCGTGCTTCGGCAAAGGATCGATCCATATGCTGCACCAGCCAGTCGATGACAGAAGGTGCGACGGCCAGTTGCCGATCTGCGAACTGCTTGACCAGAACGGCGGCCAGCAAAGCGTCGTCCGGGCCATTGATGCGCACGCTGTCGGTCGCCGACATCCGGCTTTTCAGGTCCGGCAGGCCAAGCGCCCAACGCGCGGGCGGCGCTTGCGCGATCAGGAGGAACGGCAAACCGCTTGCGCCGAGGTGGTTGTGCAGATGAAAAACGGCTTCTTCCTGCTGAGCGGTAATGTCGTCGGCCCGGTCGAGCGCCACCGGATGCGCGATCCCGGGGATGTCGAGCTCTGCAAGGTCGCCAGGCGTCAGAACCTCTCCAGCGCTTTGTTCGGCCCAGACATGCGCCAGATGCGTTTTACCCGCGCCTTCCGGCCCCACCAGAACAAGCTTGGCGTTTGGCCATGTTGTGGGGTCGTCCAGCCGGGCAATCGCCAAGGCATTCGCCTCAGAGACAAAGAAGTCACCGCGTGTACGGCTCTCGCGCACCGGGAGGTTGAAGGTCAGTTGGCGCGCCATGGGTCAGAGTTCAGCCAAAGCGCGTCGCGCCCAGTCGGAGGCCGTCTCCGGGTCATCGAGCAGCGCATCCGGCACGGTCCAGTACGGCATGGCGGTTTGCGTGTCCGACCCGTCCCGTTGATAGGTCCAGCGCTCCCAACCCTCAGTGTCGAACGTGTGTGCCATCGCACCTGCGCCTTTCAGCTTCAGGACCCCATCTGACATCAGAACGGCGAAAATCTTGCCATCGGCATAAATTCCCAGACCACCGAACATCTTCCGCGTTGTCATCGGCCCGACCCCGTCGAGAAGTTCCAGCGCATGCGCGATCTGCTCCTCCGAGACGGCCATCACTCCGCGTCCTTCTCGGCGAGCCCCTTGTAAAGCCGGCTGTCCTTGTATTGCACGATGGCGAAGCGCACGAGCACGCCGATCATGGCGGCCACTGGGACGGCGACGAGCAGGCCCACGAACCCGAACAGCGCCCCAAATGCGGAAAGGGCGAAGATCAGCCAAACCGGGTGCAGCCCGACCGATGACCCCACCATGCGCGGTGTCAGGATGTTGCCTTCGACGAATTGACCGGATTGGAAAATGGCCCAGACGAGCAGGATCCAAAGCCAGTCTCCCCAGAATTGGAACAGGGCCAGACCCAGCGCAAGAATGCCGCCGACCAGCGCGCCGACATAGGGAATGAAGGTCAGCGCGCCGGCGATGAAGCCAACGATCAGTCCGAAGTTCAATCCAACCGCCATCAGTGCCACGGCGTAGTAGATCCCAAGGATCAGGCACACCGTGCCTTGCCCGCGCACGAACCCGGCCATCGTGCGATCAATCTGGCTTGCGAGGTCACGGATGACCGGCGCGTGATCCCGCGGCAGAAGCGCATCGATCCGAGCGATCATGTTGTCCCAGTCGTAAAGCAGGTAGAAGGCAACGACCGGCACGATCACGAAGAGCACGATGACGTTCACAAGGCCCGAGAACGACGCCAGCACCGCATTGAGCAACTCGTCGCCCCGGCTTTGGATCGTTGTACCAAGCGACGCCAGCGACCGTCGGATGGTCGAATTGGCGTCTCCAAGCTCGGGGAAGCGTTCGATCAGAAAGGTCTGAAGGTTAGAGGCCATGGCAGGCGCGGTCTCGATCAGCCCGGCGGCCTGGCCAAGCAGCATCGGAACAATCAGCAGTCCCGCCATGATGAAGATGAGCATAGCGAAGAAGGTGATGATGCCGGTGGCCCAGCCCCGGGTGAACCCGTGGTTTTCCAACCAGTCCGCCACGGGATCGAGGCAATAGGCCAGCGCCGCCCCCAGCACGAAGGGCAAGATCACGTTGCCCAGGGCCCACATGATCAGGACGAACACCGCAGTTGCGATGCCCCAATATTTCACCTGTGTTTCGACGGGTAATGCCACTTGGGTGCCTTTCCTATGGGATCCATCGCTCAAACGCCGGGTCAGTGCAAGGCGTTCACGCGGCTCAAGCCGATTGACGCCACCACCCCCTTCGGAGAGGGTGCGCGCGCAGAAAAACGGAGCGCAGTCTTTGGCCGAAATTCCGGTGTCCTGGCTGATAACGGCCTTGACGAGCATCTTGCTTGTTCCGGTCCTGCGCGCCGAGCGTCTGCCCTTTGTGACACGTCTTGGTTTGGGCGGCGCTTTGACGGGTCTGGCGTTGATCGGTGTTCTGGTCGGTTTACGATTGTCGTTTCAGATCGAGTGGAGCCAGGTGCTGCAACCGTTTGTCGCCGTGAGCATCCCGATCCTGTTCTGGCTCGGCTTCGAAGCTCTGACGGTTGAAGACCCTTATCCCTGGCGCAGGGCGCTTCTGCGTCACGGCGGTGTCGCGGTTTTGGCCCTTCTGGGCGTCGCGTTGCGAGGGGCTGACTTTGTCTTGCCGCTTCTGACATTGGGTTATCTGGTCCTGCTGGTTCGCTTGTTCCTGCGCCCGGGTGAGGCTTTCCTTCATTTAACGGCGCGGGAACTGCGCGTGGCACGAACGGCCATGCTGATCGTCATCTTGCTCTATGTGTTCGTCTTCCTCGCCGATCTGACCATCCTGATCGCGATCCTGATGGGACGACCGGGTCAAATTCTGTCACTGGTCTCGGGGGCGTCTGGTGTCATGGCCGCTTTCGTGTTCCTGGCCGTCTTGATTGGTCTGCCCTTGGCCTTCGCGCAGGGGGAGCAGGCCGCATCGGTTCGGTCTGGTGATGACGCAACGGATGAAGACCGGGCGCTGCTGGTGCGTTTCGATGCGCTTTTGTCGGAGACAGCGCTTTTCACCGACAGTGGTTTGACACTGGCACGCGCCGCACGGCGCCTTGGGGTGCCCGCCCGCGATCTGAGCCGGGCCGTCAACCGGGTCGAGGCGCAGAATTTCTCACGCCATATCAATGGTTTTCGCATTGAGCACGCCAAACACCTTCTGCGCGAGACGGAATTGCCCGTGACCGACGTCATGTTGGAGGCCGGGTTTTTGACGAAGTCGACCTTCAACACCGAGTTTCGCCGGATCACGGGCGTTTCGCCTTCAGCTTTCCGGTCCCAGGGCTAACGGTTGTACCATCATGCAGGGCACACGGCGCCCGGGGCTACGGAACCAGTTCCGGATCGGACTGCCGCCCGGTGCAAGGATAAAGCCGGTGTCAGCCCTTATGCCGCCGTGAATGATGATTTCGGCCAGTGGATCGCTTGCATCAGTGCTGACGCGGACCTCGTCGCTGATCACTTCGATCCCGCGCATCAGATCGGCAACAACGGCAGAGCTCCGGATTTCCAGGTAGACCCCGTCGCCCCAGCGATTGCGTGCAAGCCCTCCGAAGTCACCAGCGACAAAGCGCAGTTTCAACCGTGCACAACCACGGTTGCCCGAGAGACGCAGGATCGCGTCGCCCCGCCCGACCATGCCGCGCAGATGCATCAGCGTTCCGGTGCGCGGGGCCGGGACCGAGATGTAGCCGAGCGTTGCACGGTTTTCCGTGGGTGCGGTCACAGCGGGGCCTCCCAGGGTGGAGGCCGCCAGCAGGGCTGCGACCAATCCGAAGGCTTTGATGTCGTTACGTGTCATAGGTGATGTCCTTTGCGTGCAGGTCGAGAGTGACCTGGATGACGTCAACCTGCGGGTTTGCGAACGTGCACGCGCCCGGAATCGCGATTCCGAACGTTTGAATATGCGATTTCGGACCTTGAACGCTGCTTGCGCGCCGGAGAACACGGCCCTACACCGATGCAAACAGTGAAAAGAGAGAGCCAATGCGCCTGTCCCGCTATTTCCTCCCCGTTCTTAAGGAAACGCCTGCCGAGGCGCAGATCGTCTCGCATCGCTATATGCTGCGGGCGGGCATGATCAAACAGGCAAGTGCCGGTATCTATTCCTGGCTGCCTTTGGGCTACAAGGTGCTGCGCAAGATCGAACAAATCGTGCATGAGGAACAGACCCGCGCGGGCCACATTCCGGTGCTGATGCCGACCTTGCAATCTGCCGATCTCTGGCGCGAAAGCGGGCGCTATGATGACTATGGCGAAGAGATGCTGCGCATCAGTGACCGGCATGGCCGCGACATGCTCTATGGGCCGACGAACGAAGAGCTGATCACCGACATCTTCCGGTCATATGTCAAGAGTTACAAGGACTTGCCGCTGACGCTCTACCATATCCAGTGGAAGTTTCGGGATGAGATTCGGCCCCGCTTCGGGGTGATGCGTGGGCGCGAATTCCTCATGAAGGACGGCTACAATTTCGACCTGACCAAGGAAGATGCGCTGCACGCCTACAATCGCCATCTGGTCAGTTACCTCCGCAGCTACGAACGCATGGGGCTGCAAGCCATCCCGATGCGCGCCGATAGTGGCCCGATTGGTGGCGATGACACGCATGAATTCCTTGTGCTGGCAGAAACGGGCGAGTCGGAAGTGTTCTATGACAGCGAGATCACCGACCTGAAGTTCGGGGACCGGGACATCAACTACGATGACCACGATCAATGCCGCGCGGTGCTGGAGGAATTCACCTCGCGCTATGCCCGTACGGACGAGACCCATGACGAAGCTGTCTTTAACGAGGTCCCGGAGGCGCGCCGCCGTGTCGCGCGGGGGATCGAGGTTGGGCAGATCTTCTATTTCGGTACCAAGTATTCCGAGCCCATGGGCGCCACGGTGCAAGATGCCGAAGGCAATCAGGTGCCGGTCCATATGGGCTCGCACGGGATTGGCGTGTCGCGTCTTCTGGGTGCGATTATTGAGGCCAGCCATGACGACAAGGGCATCATCTGGCCCGAGGGCGTGACCCCGTTCCATGCCGGGATCGTCAACCTGCGCCAAGGCGACAGTGCCTGTGACGCCGCCTGTCACGGCATTCAGCTTGCTCTCGAAAAGCGCGGTCTTGAGCCGCTCTATGACGACCGTGACGAGCGGGCCGGGGCGAAGTTCGCGACGATGGACCTGATCGGCCTGCCGTGGCGCATCACGGTCGGGCCGCGCGGCCTTGAGAAGGGCGTGGTTGAGCTGACCTCGCGCCGGACCGGCGAAAGCGAGGAGATGAGCGGCGAAGCTGCGGTGGACCGTCTGGCGCAGATCTACGGCCTCTGACGCGGCAAACCTATGCCCAGTCTGACGGAAGGGTGATGGCCGCACCCTTGGGTTTGCGTGCGCGCGTCCTACCTCAAAGGAAAATGGAGGACTGCGCATGATCCGAACCATGATTGCTCTTATCGCCCTTGGCTTGCCTGCGTCTGCACAGGTCGCCCAAGGCCCGAAGAACGTGCCCGAATTCGAACCGGCCTTCGAAAACCAGACACGCGCCGCAGAGATATCCGAACCTCAAGCTTTCCGCGTCACACCGGTCGCTGAGGGGCTGGTCCACCCCTGGGGTCTGGCGATCCTGCCTGACGGGGAATACCTCGTGACCGAGCGGATCGGGCGGCTCACCCATGTGAGTGCGGACGGCACGGTCACCCGGGTGGATGGTTTGCCCAGCATTGCTGTCTTCGGGCAGGGGGGCTTGCTGGATGTGGCGGTGGCCGATGATTTTGCCACGTCGCGCCGGCTTTATCTGACAATGGCGCGCGAGATTGGGCGCGGGCAGGGGACGGCGGCGGTGACGGCTGTGCTGTCGGACGACAACCGTGAACTGAACGACGTTGCGGATATCTTTGAGCAGCGCCCGGCGGCCAATTCCGGGGCGCATTTCGGATCGCGGATCGTGCTGGATGGCGACTATGCGTTCATCACGATCGGCGATCGTGGGTCACCGGACAATTCTCAGGACTTGCAGGCCACGATCGGGAAAGTTGTCCGTGTCACGCTGGACGGTGATATTCCCGAGAGCAACCCGTTCGCCAATAACCCCAACGCGCTCAATGACATCTGGACCTATGGCCACCGCAATCCGCAAGGGGCCGCCCTCCACCCGGACACAGGCGAGCTTTGGACGTTGGAGCATGGTCCGCGCGGTGGAGATGAACTCAACCGGATCATCAAAGGGGCCAATTACGGCTGGCCCGTCATCAGCTATGGCGAGAATTACAATGGCCGGCCCGTCAAGGGCGGTCAGACGCAGGCCGAGGGTATGGAGCAGCCCCGTTACTATTGGGACCCGGTCATCGCCCCTGGTGATTTCACCTTCTACCAGGGCGACCTGTTCGAGGGATGGGCGGGCGATGTGCTGGCTGCCTCGCTCAACCCCGGAGGTTTGGTGCGCCTCACGTTGGATGGGGATCGCGTGACCGGAGAGGCCCGCTATCTGCGCGAGTTAGGGCGGGTGCGCGACGTCGATGTCGACACCGACGGCTCCTTGTTGGTTTTGACAGACGACCCCGATGGTGGCTTGTTGCGGATCACACCGCGCAACTAAAGCGTCCGACCTTTCACCTGAAACATCGAAAATCACTTTTCGCGTTCGACCGCAGGGAGAGGCAGCGAATAAGTGATTCATGTTTTAGGTCGGATGCTCTAGGCTTCAGCAGGTTTGAAGGGGTACGGCGATGTATACGGACATCGATTTTGTGAATGTCGACTTCATCCCGGATGGCGCTGCCTATATCGACCGTTGGGAAGAGGACGGGCATGCCCATCGCGAGCAGGAAGCCGCGACCGGACGTGCGCGCCTGAACGTGTCTTATGGCCCCGGAGAGCGGAACAAGCTGGATATCTTCCATCCCGCCGGTCGCCCGGAAGGCTTGGTGGTGTTTGTTCATGGCGGCTACTGGATGCGGTTTGACCGCGGGTACTGGTCGCACTTTGCCAAAGGTCTGACCGTCCGCGGCTGGGCCGTGGCGATGCCGTCTTACACGCTAGCGCCCGAGGCCCGCATTCGCGATATGACCCTTGAGATGGCCCGGGCGGTGGAGGCTGCGGGTGAGCTGGTGGCCGGTCCAATCTGCCTGACGGGTCACTCTGCGGGAGGGCATCTTGTGGCCCGCCTTGGTTGTCGCGACGTGGCGCTGAAGGCGGAGGTCCGGGAACGCGTTGAACGGATCGTTCCGATTTCTCCCCTGACTGATCTGCGCGCCTTTCTCCCCATTTCCATGAATGAAACGCTTGGGCTTGATGACAGCGAGGCTGCCGGTGAAAGCCCGGTGCTGCATGAGGCCCCGGATGCGTTGGTGACCGTGTGGGTCGGTGCGGAAGAACGCCCGGTGTTTCTGGATCAGGCGATGGCTTTGCGCGACGCCTGGTCCTGTGAGCTGAGGGTGGACCCGGGGCGGCACCACTTCGACGTGATTGATGGCCTTAGAAGCGCGGAGAGCCCTCTGGTCGCGGACATCCTTCGGGGTATGTGACCCGGCTTATCCGAAACGGTCCTGCCAGCTTGGCAGCGTATCGCCCTGTGCCGCTTGGGCCGTGTAAACCCCCCGCGCGATGGCGCGTGCAAGACAGGTCGCGGCGGCATGCCCGAGGAGCAACAGATCGTCCCCCTCGGGCGCGCGCTGGCCGGTTGCTGCGCTGAACACAAGATCACCATCCATCGGGGTATGGGCCGGGACAATGGCACGCGCTATGCCATCATGCGCCGCGATTGCCATGCGCGTGGCCTGCGCCTTGTCGAGGGTCAGGTCAGTCGCGACCACGGCAATGGTCGTGTTTCCGCCCGAGCCGAGTTTTGTGCGGAACGGCGCTGCGGTGGTTGGCGCCACGCCGCGCCCCCCGAACTCGTTGCCTTGCTCAAAAGGTGCGGCCCAGAACTGCGGACCATCCCCCACGGTGACTTGGCCGAGCGCGTTGACCGCCACCAAGGCGGCGACGACGGCACCGGACGGCATGATGCAGCTTGCGGAGCCCAACCCGCCCTTGAGATCGGCGATGGTGGCCCCTGTTCCGGCACCGACCGAGCCAAGCGCGAGCGGTGCGGTGCGGGCTGCATAGGCTTGGCGCCCAAGCTCCGGATAGGGCGATGCCGTCCAATCCTTGTCGCCACCATTCACCAAATCAAAAAGAATGGCGGAGGGCACAATCGGCACGCGATGCCCGGCCGCCTCGAAGCCACGTCCATCTGCTCGGAGCGCCTCGAGAACGCCGTCCGCCGCGCCTAAACCAAAGGCTGAGCCACCCGAAAGCACCAGGGCGTCAACCGCCTGAACGGTCGCATCGGGTGCAAGCAGATCAGTCTCGCGCGTTCCGGGTGCACCGCCCATCACATGGACCCCGGCCACGAAGGGCGCATCGCCGATCACGACGGTGACACCGCTTTTCAGGGACAGGTCCCGTGCCTGACCCACTTGGAGCCCGGCCACATCGAGCAGGGAGTTTGACGTGCCCGGCGTCATAGCGGCTGTGCTAGCAAACCGGCGAACCGGCCGATCAGCCTGAGTTCACTCTCCGCGGGCGGGAAGCTTGGGCGTGCGGTCAGCAGCGACGGGAACAGCAGAATGGTCGTGTTGTCGTCCATCATCGCGGCTTCAATTTTCGCCACGATGGCGGGCCGGAAGTAGTGGGCCAGTCGCACTTCTGGTGCCTCGCGGATCACATCCGTGTCTTCGGGGCTGAGATCAATGCCAAGTCGAGCGGCTTCTGTCCGCAGCACGAAAAAGGCTGCGGCCTGGTTGGTGAATGTGCCAGCCAGGACAGTCACTAGGACGGGTGACGCGCTGCTCTGCATCGCCAAAAGTGCCTCAACTCAACTTGGCGAAGCGTATCGTTCTTCCCGCGTGCTTGTGAAGCCCTTGCGTTGGATGGGGCCGAACGCATATCTCCATCACAAGAAAGAGAGGCCGCCCATGGCATATGTTCGCTGGACGATCCGGATCACCCTGTTGCTGATGCTCGCAGCATTTCTGCATTACACGCTGCCGCAGCGCGACATTGTTCGGATTGTGAACACCTACGAAGAACGCCAGGATTTTGGTGGCTTCGGCGATCTGTTCTGGAAGAACACGCGCGGTGCCACGGCGGAATCGCCGGCCACTCGCGATGTGTTGTTCATTCAGTCCGTGAAGGCCGATGGCGAGGTTATGGTCTATCGCAACCAGGACACCGGGTTCGGTTGGCCGCCCTATTTCAAGTTCGATACGGCAAACCTGCAAACGGAAGCGTCTGACGCGGTCTCCACCGGTGATGCACCGAAATGGGTTGCGCTGCGCCATTACGGCTGGCGCAACACCTGGCTTTTTGGGGGCATCTTCCCGAATGCCTTGTCGATGAAGCCGGTCGAAGGCCCCGATGTGCAGTTGATCCCCTGGTTCAACATCGTGTTTCTGACCGTCCTTGCGGTCATCTTCATCACCATTTGGCGGCTCTGGCAGAACTTTCGCATGCGTCGGATTGATCCCGTTCTCGAAGACATCGATGAAGCGGGTGATGCGGCGCGTGGCCGGATCTCTGGCCTCTTCGACAGGCTGAAACGGCGGAGATAGCCGACAGCTGCGCGCTGAACCGCGATTGAGGGACATCAAGGACCTGAGCGCTCTCCCGTGCCATGCTCGGCGGCGGAGAGGAGAAACTTATGTTCAAAACACTGATGATACCCGTCGACCTCAGACACACGGCCCAGTTGGAGCGCGCTTTGGGTGTCGCCGCAGGTCTTTCGACGCATTATGGGGCCGACGCGCACATCGTTTCGGTCACACAGTCCGGCCCAACGGAGGTGGCTAACACGCCTGAAGCCTTTGCCGAAAAACTGGCAACCTTTGCGGCGGATCAGTCAAATGTCCACGGCTGTTCGTTCAGGGCGCACACCAAGATCAGCCATGATCCTGCGATTGATCTGGATACCGTTCTGCAAGACGCCGCTGAAAGCATCGGAGCCGATCTGATCGTCATGGCCAGCCATGTGCCGGGTTTCGCAGATCATTTCTTTGCATCAAACGCGGGTTACTTGGCCTCTCACGCCAGTATATCGGTGCTGGTGGTGCGCTGAGTGGCTACATTCGACCAACCGGAATGAAAGCGACCCGGCCGTGTCACGGACCGGGTCGGACAGTGGCGATCTTGCGCAACGTCAGGCGTTGTTGCGCCGACGCATTGCCATAAGACCGCCGAGGCCCCCGAGCAGGAGCAGAGCCGAGGCCGGAAGTGGCACTTCGTTGACGGCGATGTCGTCGATGGAGAAGCCGTCATTCGTTCTCGGGTTGCTGCCTTTGAAGTGACCAAGCGTGATTTTCGCCGATCCAACGGCCTTGCCGAAATAAATCTCGACCAGGCGCTTTTCACCGTTCCCGGAGTTCGAATAAACGGCTTCACCATAGGCCGTTGCGATCTTCATCGAGTTTCCAAACTCGGCCGCGTCGGTCAGCGTGAAGACGATCCGGTCAAACATCCGTCCGGCGCCCAGCATCACGTCCCAAACGATGCCTTGTGTGTCATTGCTGTCGAGGAACATGTCATCGGCGCTGTTGCCGGTCAGGTCCTGCGTCGTGCTGACGCGACCGTAGACATTGCCGTCGCGCAAGGCGAGCTTGGTACCGTCGTTGGCAAAACCGGCGTTCGACACTGTGCCACCGGAACCCTTGCCGCCGAGCGACGAAAAAGTTCCGACATTCGTGGAAAAGCCGTTGCTTACGTTGCCTTCGCCATAACCCTCAAAGTCTTGTGTCACAGCGTTGCTCATGGAGCGGGTCGCGGTCCCGTAGTCGGACGTGCTGAAGCCGGACACAGAAACGGTGGCGGCCGTGGCTGGGACGGCGAGCGCAAGGAAAACCGCAGAGGCTAGGAGAGTTTTCATGGGGCACATACTCGTTTTACGCAAAATCAGACGATGTAGGTAAGCGACGCTGGGAAAAGATGCTAGTGCACGTCATGGAAACAATTGGTTTACAGACCGTTAACGCGGGGATGTGCAGCCCATTGCAACCGTTCCCCGCGCTGGAGTATTCTGGCCAAAACCAACGAAAAGAGCAGATTCCATGGCGGACGACCTTCTGACCGACAAGGCCAGTAAAGCCTATGATGCAACGTCAATTCAGGTGTTGGAGGACATGGAACATGTCCGCTTGCGCCCTGGCATGTATATCGGCGGCAAGGATGACCGCGCGCTCCATCACATGGTGGCCGAGATCGTCGACAATGCGATGGATGAAGCGGTTGCAGGGCATGCCAACTGGATCGAAATCGAGCTGCATTCGGACCATAGTGTCACGATCGTGGACAATGGCCGGGGAATCCCCACCGACCCGCATCCCAAGGACCCGTCCAAATCCGCGCTCGAGATCATCTTTTGCACGCTGAATGCGGGCGGCAAATTCTCGGGCGACAATTATGAAACCTCGGGCGGCTTGAACGGCGTCGGCTCTTCGGTTGTGAATGCGCTGTCCGATCACCTGCGGGTGGAGGTGGCGCGCAACAAGGAACTCGTTGCGATGGAATTCGCGCGCGGCGTGCCCCAAACCAAGCTGGAAAAGGTGGGCGCGGCCCCCAACCGGCGCGGCACCTCTGTGACCTTTCATCCCGACCCTGAGATTTTCGGATCGCTGAAGCTGAAACCGGCCCGTCTTTTCGCGATGGCGCGGTCGAAAGCCTATCTGTTCTCGGGCGTCGAAATCCGCTGGAAAAGCGCGGTGGATGATGGCGACACGCCGACGGAAGCAAAGTTCCACTTCCCCGGCGGGCTGGCAGATTATCTGGGCAACCGGCTGGAGGGCGCGACCACCTATGCCGATGCGCCCTTCTCCGGCACGGTCGATTTCAAGGACAAGTTCGGCGAGCCCGGAAAGGTCGATTGGGCGATCAACTGGACGCCGTCGCGCGATGGGTTCATCCAGTCATACTGTAACACCGTGCCCACGCCCGAAGGCGGCACGCATGAAAGCGGGTTCTGGTCCGCCATCCTGAAGGGCATTCGCGACTATGGCGACCGGGTGGCCAACAAGAAGGCCAAGCAAATCACGCGCGACGATCTGATGAGCGGGGCAGGCGCGCTGGTCAGCGTTTTCATCCGCGACCCGCAATATGTCGGTCAGACCAAGGATCGCCTCTCGAATGAAAGCGCGCAGAAGATGGTCGAAGGCGCGGTGCGGGATCATTTTGACAATTGGCTGGCCGCAGACACCAAGTCGGCAGGTGCGATCCTCGACTTCCTCGTGCTGCGGGCCGAGGAGCGGCTGCGGCGGAAGCAAGAAAAGGAAACCGCGCGCAAGTCGGCCACCAAGAAACTGCGCCTGCCCGGCAAGCTCACCGATTGCACCGCCAAGAACCGCGATGGCACCGAGTTGTTTCTGGTTGAGGGCGACAGCGCGGGTGGCTCTGCCAAGGCCGCCCGCAACCGCGAAAATCAGGCGTTGCTGCCGCTCCGGGGCAAGATCCTGAACGTGCTGGGCGCGGCCTCGTCGAAGCTGACCCAGAACCAGGAGATCAACGATCTCTGCGAAGCGCTCGGCACCGGCATGGGCACCAAGTTCAACGTCGATGACCTGCGCTATGACAAGGTCATCATCATGACCGACGC
>JBCBBB010000063.1:13208-16756 GCA_038532095.1 Pseudomonadota bacterium | reverse complement strand
GCAATTTAACCGGGGGTAAGGGCAAACTGTTGCAGGACAGAGACAGAAGGGTGGAGAATGCGGGCAATTTCACGGATTTTTGGGGCGTCTCTTTTCGCGCTCTTCCTATCAAACGGGTCGTTGGTCGCTCAAGCAACCGATGATCTTGTACGCGTTTTCCAGACCATCGAAGTGACCGGGAACGACCGCTTCCGGGATCAGGATATTCTGGCGACGGCTGATCTTCGTCCGGGCGAACCTTACACCGAAGACGATATTTTGGCTGCCGTAGAAGCCCTCGAGTTCACCGGCGAATTCCGATCCATCAGAATTTTCTCGCAAGGCGACGTCCTTACCATTGCCGTCGATGAAGAGCCCGAGTTCTCGGGCGCTTTGACGTTCGGCCTGGGTTACGACACCGACAACGGCGCGTTCGGCACGGTTGGTGTTCAGCTTGCGGATATCTGGGGCGGTCGTGATCTTGAAGCTGGTCTGCGGTTGTCCGAACAAGTGATACTCGGAACTGTCGATCTCTCCGGCGACGCCTTCTGGCCCGGTGATCGCAGCGGCGGTGTGCGCGGCGGCTTTGCTGTGTTCGATTATGACGACACATTGTTCGATTTTCGCACCGGGAACATCTCACCCTACGTGACCTTCGGAAACAGCGACACCGGCTTTGACGGTGAAGTTCGGATTACTGCGCTCTGGACCGATATCAGTTCGGTCGATCCCGCCGCGTCGCCGATTATCCAGGACGAAGCGGGCGATCGTTTTGTCGCCGGACCGGGTGTCAGCCTGAGATGGCAGGACACCGACACGGCAAGATGGGCGGCAGGCATCGACGTTGATGTCTATGGCGGCGACACGCAGTTCGTCGACGCGTCACTGGGCTTCACCCTGAACATTCCGTTGATGGCTTCAACGAAGCTGCGCTCATCGGGACGGATCGGAGCAATCACCGGTCTAAGCGATGGCACAACGACGGTGGCGGACCGGCGCACGCTCGGCGGCGCCTCGATGCGCGGCTTTGCGCGTGGCGGTCTCACCCCGGTTGATTTCTGCGCCGGCTGCGGTGCCGGTGGTGAAGATGTCATCACCGATCTGGGCGGCGAACGATATGCGGTCCTGCAAAACGACCTGTTGTTCACCGGCCTTGCCGAGCGACTGCCGTTCACCCCCGGCCTTTACTTCGACATCGGCTCAGTCTGGGACGTCGACAGTCCGACCGCACCTGCCGGCACGCTGTTCGACGAACAGGTCTGGCGCACCTCTTTCGGTCTCGCGCTTACCGCAGAGACGCCGCTTGGAAACTTCTCGGCCAGCTACGCGATCGAAACCGACGCGGAGGATTTTGACGACACCGAGAGGTTCGGCCTTGCGTTCAGCACTCGGTTTTAAACTACGGGTGAGTGACCGCGATTGAGTGTCATCGCGGGCTGGTCGGCGGCGATACTTTTGGGGGGCTGCTTCGGTGTTCCCAGAGGCCACCCTGTGGCGCGCGACTTGTGAACGGGGGCAGCACCCGAGCATCGATGTCAGAAAGAGGAAGCTGTCAGCTTTATCCGCGTGCGACGTAGCAGAACATACCGCTCACCGTGCGGCGTGCCCGTTGTTTCGCAAGGTCGAATGAGATGACGCGACGATTCCCCATCGATCCCAGCACCTTGTCGGGCAAGGCGATCTTGGCCGCTTCCAAAGCAGCGCGCTTCTTGCGCTCACGTTCTTCGAGCCCTTCCATAATTGAAAAGACAACGTCGTCCGTTACTGGCTTCATGCCTGACATCTCCCCATGTCCTGCGTTTATTTTTTGGCAATGAATGTGGCCAAATTCGGGCGCTTTGTGGCCAAACTTGGGCATGTGTCGCGGCGCACCGCGCGGCATACTCGCGTTTAAAGCGCTCCCGGCCCAATTTTTATTGGCGTTTCGGGCGCTTGCTCACAAATACGTGTGCGTTGAAAAACACACGTAGAACGCGACCATCCTCGTGGAATTGTGGAAAAGACCGGGCCACACCACGGCGGCCCGGACAGAATCGATTGAACTCAGCCCTTCTTCAGGACCCGATTCCCCAGAAGCTCCGCAATCTGGACCGCGTTCAGCGCCGCGCCCTTGCGCAGATTGTCCGACACACACCAGAAGTTCAGCCCGTTCTCGATTGTGCTGTCCTGCCGGATGCGGCTGATGAACGTCGCAAAGTCACCCACGCATTCAATCGGCGTCGTGTAGCCACCATCCTCGCGCTTATCGACCACCATGATCCCCGGCGCCTCACGCAGGATATCGCGCGCCTCGTCCTCATCGAGGAACTCTTCGGTCTCGATATTCACCGCTTCCGAGTGGCCGACAAAGACCGGCACCCGCACGCAGGTGGCCGTCACCTTGATCGACGGGTCGACGATCTTCTTCGTCTCCGCCACCATCTTCCACTCTTCCTTGGTCGACCCGTCTTCCATAAACACGTCGATCTGCGGGATCACGTTGAACGCAATCTGCCGCTGGAACTTCGACGGCGGCACATCGACCGTCGGGTTGTACACCGCCTTGGTCTGCTCCCAAAGCTCGTCCATCCCGTCCTTCCCGGCACCCGAAACCGACTGATAGGTGCTCACCACCACCCGCTTGATCGTCGCGCGGTCATGGAGCGGCTTCAGCGCCACCACCATCTGCGCGGTCGAACAATTCGGGTTCGCAATGATGTTCTTCTTCGCATAGCCCGCAATCGCATCCGGGTTCACCTCCGGCACGATCAGCGGGATGTCCGGGTCATAGCGATACAAGGACGAGTTATCGATCACCACGCACCCGGCCTTCGCAGCCTTCGGCGCGTACTCCTTCGTAGGACCCGAGCCAATGGCAAACAGCGCCATGTCAAACCCGGTGAAATCAAACGTGTCGAGGTCCTTCGTCTTCAACGTCGTATCGCCATAGCTGACCTCTGTGCCGAGAGATTTCCGGCTCGCCAGAGCCACAACCTCATCTGCGGGGAACTGGCGTTCAGCCAGGATGTTCAGCATTTCGCGGCCCACGTTACCGGTGGCGCCGACGACAGCGACGCGATAGCCCACTTTGACCTCCTATGTCTTTGGGATGCGCGCGCTATAGCGTGGGCACCCCTGCAAAGAAAGGCCAATCCCGCGCGGCATAATGACAATTGGTGATGTGGGGGATCAGCAGCGGTGGGCAGAGCGGTCGAACCTGTCCCTCACAGCTGCTCAGTTCTTCATCACCGCGCTTCAAGGCTGGCAAGTATCCGCCAAATTATCTCTGTGTTTGCAACAACAAACCGGTATTCCGCCCATTGTGCGGCGCACGTCCGCAGATCGCCAGACACGCCCCAATGTCGCCATATTTGCTTCGCAGACCAGCCACATACACGACCACGGGAACTTCGCTATGAACGCACTTCTTTTCCTCTTGGGCCTGTTCGGAGCCGCAGCGGTATCCGGTGGAGGGTCTTCCAGCACAACGACAAGTGCCGCCGCCACAACACCGACAGACGCGTCCGACACACCTCCGATGGACGACATGCCGATGGACGACATGCCGACGGACGATGCGCCTATGGACG
>JBCBBB010000063.1:0-13108 GCA_038532095.1 Pseudomonadota bacterium | reverse complement strand
CCGATGGACGACATGCCGATGGACGACATGCCGACGGACGATGCGCCTATGGACGACATGCCAACGGATGGCATGCCAATGGACGATGCGCCTGCAAATGATGGTGGCATGGCCGATATGCCAATGGACCACGGTGACATGGATCACGGCGGTATGGATCATGGTGACCACGGCGGTATAGATGACATGCCAGGCGCGAGTGCGGAGTTTGCCGACATCACCACCTTCGGTATGCATCACGGCACCAGCAGCCACACGCACCATGACGCTCTCTTGGGTGGGCGCACCCCGATCACAACCGAAGCGCTTGAGGCCTATAACGACCTGCGCGGTTTCCTTGGTCTGGAACCGATTACCGATCTTGAAGACATCGGGGAATGGGCCTTTGCCAACACGCTGACAAACAACGAAGTGCCCTATGGCGATGACCTTCAGGGGGTCGGCCTGTTCTATGCCATGCAAGGCGCCAAAGTCGCGTGGATCGCAGATGACAAGTTTGACCCACAAATCTTGGCCGATATCCAGCGGGAGGCCCGGCTTGGCGAGCCCGACACTGTGATGTCCATGGTCGAAGAATTCGGCCTGGACGGGTTTGCCGCCTACCTCGAAGACAACGACATGACGGAAACCTTCGTCAACACGCTCAAGATGGAGCCGCATTATGGCGGCTGGATGCACGGGCGAACCCATGGCTGGCTCAAGTTCGCAGATGAAACAGGTGAGGATGTCGCCATCGCGCACGACCTGAACCACCTCACCGTGCTCAGCCACGACCAAACCCAGCCCTTCATGAACGACACCTTCGATTGGCCGCAATGGCCAGCACTCGATGCACCGGAGGCGACGGTCGCCAACTATTTCCAAAGCATGGTTACTCTTGGTGATCCGCAGGGCGAAGGGATCATCGACGGACGCGCCGCAGAAGAAATGGCCTGGATTTCAGGTCTGCCTGAAGGTGAAGCCCTGATGTCCTTGCTTGCCATCGAAAGCGCGCCGGAAGATGCGCCCTATCTCGAAGACGATGCGGAGGCATCCGAAACAGAGATGTTCGTCTAAGCCAACAGCCCTCGGCCTGATCGTCAGGCCGAGGGCCTTCAAATCGGCGCCACCCCCGTGCCTTGCATTCGATGGGGCGAGATGCCCCGCATCGGTGGCTAAAGGGCACTTCCACTACGGCCATCTAAAGCGTCCAACCTTTAACCTGATACATCGAAAATCACTTTTCGCGTTCGACCGCAGGGAGAGGCAGCGAATAAATGATTCATGTTTTTGGTCGGGTGCTCTGGGATTGGAGCGCTCAGCCCTGTTCGGGCATCGTCTCACACGGGTGATGCCTTAGCCTTTCGCCGCACGCGTCACGCACGGGTGCCAGACTTGCCCCCGTGGTGCTCACAGACCTATCCGGTTTTCATACCGCCGCACCGCATCCGCGAACCCCTCGGCATAGGCCTCACTCTCCAACTGCTCTTTGTAAAGCTTCTTCATTTCCTCTCCGACCTCCGGCCGTTTTGAATCGTCCCGCGCCTCGCTGGCGGCTTGCATCATCTCTTTTTTCAGGATCGACTTTTCGGCGATGCGCATCTGCAAATAGGTCTCCAGCACCCGGTTGATC
The DNA here is from genome assembly GCA_038532095.1 of Pseudomonadota bacterium. Lineage (GTDB taxonomy): Bacteria > Pseudomonadota > Alphaproteobacteria > Rhodobacterales > Rhodobacteraceae > JAJDOD01. The sequence continues at coordinate 11,496 of JBCBBB010000063.1, read as the reverse complement.
CGCGCCTGGTAGCCCTTGCCCATCTTGCGAAACATCCGGATCACTGCCCGGTCGAGGTAAAGCGTCACCTTCTCTTTCGGGGTCTCCACCTCCACGTCCATTTCCAGCGTGTGCCACGCCTCGGGGATCTCCTTGCGCGCGGTTTCAAGAAACAGCGGGTCGCGCGTCATCGCTTCCATAAACAGAAGCTGGTGCATCCGGGCCTCCGCCATGCGTTTCGTTTTTGGCCCCTTGGTCGGCACCCAGTCAATGCTCATCGCATGTCTCCGTTCTGTCGCACGCGCAGGATCGCGTGAAAGGGTTAACGCGGTCCCTGCCCCGCGTGCGCACCGACGCAATACCGACGTGATACCGACGTGATACCGATGTCGGGTGTGCGGCAGACGAGCGCGAAACAAGGTTAACGTTACCGTGGCGCGCGCTGCGGCGGAGGCCGGTTGCAAAGGTTAATAAAACAGGGGGCTGGACACAAAGAAAGGCTCCTGCGCGGCAGCGGCAGGAGCCTTCGGTCTGGGTTCGGGTCGCCGGATCAGCGGGCGGCGATCTCGGTCGGCTGGATATGGGCCCCGGCCTGCATCAGTACGATCTCGTAATCCGCATCATGGTGCCCAAAGAGCGGCGGGAAGAGGTCAGCTTTCGAAAGAACGCTATCGTAATCAGCATCATAGGCGCCGTACGCCGCTGTTCCAACGGCATAGCCATACGTGGCTGCGATCACCTCGTAATCCGCGTCATACATGTTCTCTTTCACATCGACCATGGCAGCATCGGCAAGGGCCGGTCCGGCAAGGGCCGTGCAAATGGCAGCAAGGGCGAGGGGTTTCATCTGGCGCATGGCAATCTCCCAATCGTTACGCTCATACAAACAATCCGGGGACACGCTCCGCCCCCAGCCATTAACCATTACCCGACGAGTCCGGCCAATTCGTGTCAAATCCAGTTCGAAACAAGGCAATTCCAAGCCCTTGCCCCCCCACCCCCCAACCCCTAAGACAGCGCGAGTTTGAACGAGGCCAGCATGCAGAAGACCATCGTCAATTCCTGGAACGAGTGGGACCCGCTCCGCCACGTGATCGTCGGCCGTGCGGACGGTTGCCACATCCCGCCGGAAGAACCGGCGCTTGACGCAAAGGTCCCCGAAGACAGCGACATGCGTGGCCAATGGGGCCAGCGCCCGCAGGACACCATCGACCGTGCGAACGAACTCCTCAACACGTTCGCCGGACAACTTGAAGCGCGCGGCATACGCGTCGATCGCCCGACACCGATTGACCACGCACAGCCCGTCACCACACCCGATTTCCATACCGACAGCCAGTTCGGCTGCATGCCGCCCCGCGATGTCTTGCTCACCGTCGGCTCCGAAATCCTCGAAGCCACGATGTCCTATCGGTGCCGCTGGTTCGAATACCTGAACTACCGACCACTGCTCCAGCGGTACTGGGAAGAAGACCCGAACTTCAGGCATGAGAGCGCCCCCAAACCCCGGTTGACCGACGCCGACTATCACGATGACTACCTGTCAGAGAAAATCGGTGTCGAGAAACGGCTCCAATGGACGGCAGAAAAGTTCTTCGTGACGACGGAGGAAGAACCGCTCTTCGATGCCGCAGACGTGCTCCGCTTTGGCAAAGACCTCGTTGTGCAACACGGCTTCACCACAAATCTCAAAGGGATCGAGTGGCTACGCCGGCATTTTCCGGACCACCGCGTGCATGCCGTGAATTTCCCAGGTGACCCCTACCCGATCCATATCGATGCGACCTTCACGCCCTTGCGCCCCGGGCTGATCCTGAACAATCCGCAGCGCAGATTGCCGGATGATCAGCGCGCGCTGTTCGAGAAGAACGGCTGGGACATCGTCGACGCCGCCCAACCGGCGCATAACGCTCCTCCGCCGCTCTGCTATTCTTCGGTGTGGCTGTCCATGAACGTTCTGGTGCTTGACCCGAAAACCGTCTGTGTCGAGAAGTCGGAAGTCTATCAGGCCGAACAGATGGACAAGCTTGGCATGGAAGTGGTCGAGGTCGAACTGCGCGATGCCTACGCCTTTGGCGGGGGGCTGCATTGTTGTACCGCGGATGTCTATCGGGACGGGGTCTGCGAAGACTACTTCCCGATCCAGGCCTGATCCGCGGAACTGCGCAATGAACCCGACCCAACTTGATGAGACCATCGCAAGGATCGTGTTCAAAGGGCGCGTGGGGCATAGCGCATTTCAAACGATCGCGTGCGCCGAAGGCGCGCAATCAGGTAAGGCTTACTCATGAACGCGCCCCTCCCCTATCGCCCCTGCGTCGGTGTTGTCCTTGCCAACCCGAAGGGCCTCATTTTCACCGGCGAGCGCGTCGACACACCCGGGGCATGGCAAATGCCCCAAGGCGGCATCGACGAGGGCGAATCGCCGCGCGCCGCCGCGTTGCGCGAATTGGAAGAAGAAACCGGCCTGCCCGCTGATCTTGTGCGTGTGGAGGCCGAACTTCCCGACTGGGTGCTCTACGACCTGCCCGATCACTTGATCGGAAAGCTCTGGAAAGGCCGGTTCCGCGGACAGACCCAGAAGTGGTTCCTGCTGCGATATGAGGGCCCCGACACCGCGATTGACATTGCAAAACACGACCATGAGTTTGCACGCTGGCGCTGGTCAACGGCAGACGAAGTGCTGCGCGACATTGTTCCGTTCAAGCGGGCTGTCTACGATCAGGTGATCGAGGCGTTTCGCGACCAGCTTTAGGAGGCGCTTCATGCGGGTCTTGCTCATCTGTCTTGCGATTGTAACCGCTGGTCCGGTGTCTGCCCTCTCCTGCATGCGCCCCGATGCCGTCCGCCTGTTCGAACAGGCACGCGACGGCAAGGACGCCTTCTACATTGTCACAGGCCGCATCCATCTTCTGGAGGCGCCGAACATCCCGAAACCCGGAGCCAAAACGCCAGAGCGCACACGCGCCAGGATCACTGGGCAGGCCTTGTCCAGCTCCGGCTTCAACGCGCCTTTTGACCGGGAGGTGATGGTCGAGGCGACCTGTCTCGCCTCATGGTGCGGGTCGCCCGAAGGCCTGTCGGGTGCGTTGATCATGGCGATCAAGATCGAGTTTGAGACACTGACGCTCAGGGTTGGGCCATGTGGCGGTGATCAGGTCACATGGGATCAGCTGTCGGAGGATCGTCTGCTTACGTGCCATCTTGATGGCGTCTGTGAACCCGCTGAGTTCTGATTGCGTCCGCGAGGCCAGAACGACTGTGGGACATGGGATTGGATCGATCCCGGCCCCGCGAACGCAAATTTTACCCACCCTACTCGTCTCACTCACTCAGTCGGCGATACGCACCACACTCGGTCTTTTGTGTCGACTGGCCTTCTCGGGTCGAAATACGCCCAACCAGCCGACGGGCTGAAAAGGTTTTGAACAAATGTGCCGCGCTGTACCGTGCGACTGAGAGCAGGTTGGCTGCTGCTTTACTTGGGGTCAACGCATAGGAACGCCCCAGCGTGAGCGCAGCGTGAAAGACAACCGCCTCTGCGTGAACACTCTGTTTAAGCCCCTCTGGAAATGAGAACAAAACATGAATATCATGTTCTTCCCTGAAGATTCGCTCAACCTTTCAACACCCCGGAGAAGAATCGCTCATGCGCTTTGCCGAGCTCTCCATCACGTCGAACTTCACGTTTCTCACCGGTGCCTCACACCCTGAGGAATATGTCGACCGCGCCGCACTGCTCGGGCTCAGCGCGCTCGCCATCGCGGATGAAAACTCGGTGGCAGGCATCGTACGGGCCCATACGCGCATCAAGGAAATCGCACGTCAGGTGAAGGAACGACAGGAAGGTGACCTGATCGGGCCACCGGCCCCGGTGCAGGGCTGGGAACGAAAGAAGCAACTTTTCGAAAGCTATCCCGGCGCAAAGATCCGGGCGAAGCACGGCACCCTCAGCCCGGAAGAAACCGAAGACTTCCTCGATGGCCCCAGACGCGATGACCCCGGACCCGGCGCTCTTCATCTCTTGAAAAATACGCATGCGCCCGTCGCCGGTTTCGAAACACGGGTTGAACGGCCCGCGATGGACGCCTCCGCCGCGATCCTCAACGTCCCGAGACTGATCCCCGGCGCGCGGATCGTGCTCGACACCGGCGTCTCGGTCACAGCACTCCCCAAAAACCGAAAAGGCTGGGGCCATCTCTGCCGCCTGATCTCGCGTGGTCGTCTCAGGGCGGAAAAGGGCCATTGCCGTCTGACACTGGATGACCTTCTCGCGTTCGGGGGTGACATGGCCCTCCTCCTGCACGCGCCACAGGCGCAAACGGGGCAGACCGGCGCGAGCGCTTGGTTGTCACAGGCGAAACGGTTGACGCGCCGCTTCGCCGAAGACAGTTACCTGCTCCTTGCTCCGAAATATGACGGGCGCGACCCCGAGCGCTTCGATTGGCTCGCCGGTCTCGCAGGTGACCTGAACATCCCCACCCTCGCCAGCGCCATGCCGCTGATGCATCACGGGACACGTCGCAAGCTGGCGGATGTGCTCACTGCGGTCCGCACCGGCGTCAAAGTGGATGACCTCGGCCGCGCCGCCTTGGCCAATGCCGAACAGCGCCTTCGGTCGGACGCCGAGATACGCAAACTCCTCGGACGCCATGCCGAAGCCGTTGACCGCGCCGCCGCCCTCGCCGACAGCCTGACCTTCCAGCTTGACGAATTGCGGTATGAATACCCCTCCGAGATCGCCGAAGGCGAAACCGCGGAAGATCGGCTGAGGCGCCTCGCCCATGAGGGTCTCAAATGGCGCTACCCCTCCGGCGCGCCGGACCATGTGAAAAAGCTCCTTTCCCATGAACTGACCCTGATCGCCAAGCTCAAATACGAACCCTACTTCCTGACCGTCCGCGATGTGGTGCACTTCGCCCGTTCCCGGAGCATTCTCTGCCAGGGACGGGGCTCCGCCGCCAATTCCGTGGTCTGCTACTGCCTGGGCGTCACCTCCGTCTCGCCCGAGATCGGCACCATGGTCTTCGAGCGTTTCGTGTCCGAGGCCCGCGACGAGCCACCCGATATCGATGTCGATTTCGAACATGAACGCCGCGAAGAGGTGATCCAGCACATTTACGAACGCTACGGTCGCCATCGTGCGGGGCTCTGCGCGACAGTCGTGCATTACCGGGGCAAACGCGCCATCCGCGAAGTGGGGCGCGCCATGGGCCTGACCGAAGACACCATCGGCGCGATCTCGTCGCAGCTTTGGGGGTTCTTCGACACCTCCGGCATGGCCGAACAACAGCTGCGCGAGATTGGCCTCGACCCCACTGACCGCCGCCTCGCCCTGACGCTCAAGCTGATCTTCGAGATACAGGGCTTCCCGCGTCACCTTTCACAGCATGTGGGCGGCTTCATCATGACCGAAGGGCGCCTTGACGAACTCGTTCCTGTCGAGAACGCCACGATGGAGGATCGCACCGTCATCTGCTGGGACAAGGATGACATCGAATCTCTCGGCATACTCAAGGTCGACGTTCTCGCACTTGGCATGCTCTCCTGCATCCGCAAGGCCTTCGACCTTTTGAAGATGCACCATCAGATCGACTACACACTCGCCACGCTCCCGCCCGAGGACCCGGCGGTCTACGACATGCTTTGCCGCGCCGACAGCCTTGGCGTGTTTCAGGTCGAAAGCCGGGCCCAGATGAACTTCCTGCCACGGATGAAACCCCGCACCTTCTATGATCTGGTGATCGAGACCGCGATCATCCGCCCCGGCCCCATTCAGGGCGATATGGTCCACCCCTTCCTGAAACGCCGCAACGGAGAGGAAAAGGTCGAGTTCCCCTCCGATGAGTTGGGCAAAGTGCTGGGCAAAACCCTCGGCGTGCCGCTGTTTCAGGAACAGGCCATGCAGATCGCCATTGTCGGGGCAGGCTTCACACCCGAAGAAGCCGACCGCCTGCGCCGTTCCCTCGCCACCTTCAAGAAACACGGCAACGTGTCCGAATTCCGCAACCGCTTCCTCAGGGGGATGCGCCAGAACGGCTATGACGACGACTTCGCCGAACGCTGCTTTTCCCAGATCGAGGGCTTCGGCTCCTATGGGTTCCCCGAAAGCCACGCCGCCAGCTTCGCGCTGCTGGTCTATGCCTCAAGCTGGCTCAAATGCCACCACCCCGGCATCTTCGCCTGCGCGCTGCTGAACTCCCAACCGATGGGCTTCTACGCCCCGGCCCAGATCGTGCGGGATGCGCGCGAGCACGGTGTCGAGGTCCACCCGCCCGACATCAACGCCTCCACCTGGGACAACATCATGGAGCCCGACGGGCGCGGTGGCCTCGCCCTCCGCCTCGGGTTCCGGCAGATCAAATCCATGCGTGAGGAAGAAGCCACATGGATCGCTGCCGCCCGCGGCAACGGCTACCAGTCGGTCGAAGATGTCTGGCGCCGCGCCGGGGTTGAGCCGCGCCTTCTGCATATCCTGGCCGAAGCCGATGTCTTCGCCTCCCTCGACCTGACCCGCCGGGATGCGCTCTGGGCCGCCGCAGCCCTGACCTCCGACAAACCGCTTCCGCTTTTCGCGGGCGATCTGGATGGCGAGGCCATCGAGGAACCCGCCGCTTATCTTCCACAGATGACGGAAGGTGAGCATGTGGTCGAAGACTATGTCTCGATGCGCCTGACGCTGCGCGCCCATCCCATTGCCTTCCTGCGCCACAAACTCACGCCCGGCACCCCCCCTTTGGTTCACGCGACTTCCCCCTCCGAAACGGAGGGGGACCGAGGGGGAGGCGGCAAAGACTTCTCCAACGCCACCGGTCTCACCCGTACCGATGTCTGGGGCAAGATCGGCGAAGAACGCCACAGCCGCCGATCCTGAGAGATTTGACTTAGCGCAAGGTCATGTTCACCAATCTTCCTTAACCTGAGCACAACTCAAAAGGTGAGGGAGGCTCACGATGCTTGATATTTCCGACGCCAAAATCGCCCGCGTGATCTTTCTCGCGCGGGAACACGGGCCCGATATCGCACATCTGATCGATTACATTTCCGGCCTGAATTATGATGAAAAATCCAGCCTTGTCGCCCTGATGTGGGTCGGACGGGAAAGCTACGAACCGGAAGATATCCAGAAAGCAAAGGCAGACGCCGAAGCGGAGGCCAGTGCGCCAACCGAACGGTATCTGGCTGGCATCTCGGATCTGTCCGAACATCTGGAAAGCGGGTTGGATCGGCTGGGAATTGACGTCACCGCGCTGGAAGACCGGATGTAAAAGTGCAAAATCTGCCTGCATGTGGTATCCTCCACGAAGGAGGTGTGCCCCATGACCAAACATGTGATCGACCATCCCAGACCCGCAGACAGCAGCCGTCTTTCGCAGCAATTCGCCCGGATCGAAGCGGATGAAAAACCGCGCCCGCAAAGCGCCCAATTGCAGAAACGGGCGCGCACGACACCGCAGAACAGCCGCTTGAAGGCGTTCACGAAGATTGCGCGGCGCGACGACAGTTGACTGTCAACTGACAGCGTGACGGCAAGATGTCCCTTCGTTAGGCTCGGGTCATGCCTGAGCCAATAGACGACAAAACCCGCTGTTTCGGATCACACACCGAAACCTACGCCCACTATCACGACACCGAATGGGGCGTGCCGGTTCATGACGACCGCGAGCTCTTCGAGATGCTTATTCTTGAAGGGGCCCACGCCGGACTGTCCTGGGAAACCGTTCTGAACAAGCGCGACGGATACCGTGACGTGTTCCACCGCTTCGATGTGGAACGCGTAGCCGCGATGACCGATTTCGAACTGTTTGAGGCGCGGAAGAACCCGGCAATTGTGCGCCACAAGCAAAAGATCGAAAGCACGCGCAAGAACGCGCGCATCTTCCTCGACATGCAGAGCGAGTTTGGTAGCTTCTCAAGCTGGCTTTGGGATCATGTCGATGGCGCGCCACTCAAAGGCAACTGGGCGACGCAGGATCAGGTTCCGGCGTCAACCGAGCTTTCCGACCAGATCTCGAAGGAACTGAAAAAGCGCGGCATGAGCTTTGTCGGGACGACGATCATCTATGCCTACCTGCAAGCCGTCGGTGTTGTGAACGACCATTGGCAGGGGTGCTGGAAGTACGAAGCTTAACAGTTCGTTGCGAACGGTTGATTAACCTTCAAGTCATTGGTTTCGCTGCGAAACCTCACCGCAGGCGCTTCAGGATCTCATAGCTCGCATACCCGTCCGGCACCATGCCTTGCGTCGACTGAAACCGCCGAATGGCCTGAATGGTGTTCGGCCCGATGATGCCATCAACGCCTTGCGTGTTGAAGCCGCGCCGCGTCAGAAGCCGCTGCATTTCCTTCTTCTCGGCAAAGCGCAGGTTCCGGTCATCGCGTGGCCAGTTCGCCCGGATCGGGCCATCGCCGCGAATACGGTCTGACAGGTGCCCGACCCCGATGACATAGGCGTCCGCGGTGTTGTACCGCTCAATCACGTGGAAATTGTCAAAAATCATGAACGCCGCACCCTGAGCTCCCGCCGGTAAAAGGATCGATGCGCGTCCATGGTTTGGCACTTGTGCACCCTTCGTGTCACGCACACCCATCGCCGCCCATTGGCTGGGGCTTTTCTTCACACGCGCGCCGGTTTGGCTATAGTCAAATCCCCTCGGCAACACGACCTCCACACCCCAGGGCTGACCCTTGGTCCAGCCAAATCGCTTCAGGTAAGCCGCCGTTGAAGCAAGGGCATCCGTCGGATCATCCGACCAGATGTCGCGCTTGCCATCGCCGCGGAAGTCCACCGCGTAAGCCAGATAGGAGGTCGGGATGAACTGGGTGTGCCCCATTGCACCGGCCCAACTGCCGGTCATGCGATTTGGCGGGACGTCACCGGATTGAATGATCTTCAGCGCCGCAATCAACTGGCTTTCGAAGAACTTGCCCCTGCGCCCATCGAAGGCCAGTGTCGCCAGCGCCTCGATCACCGGCTCACTGCCGCGGAACGCCCCATAGGCGCTTTCCAGACCCCAGACCGCGGTGACGACCTCGGCCTCCACGCCGTAGCGCGCCTCGATCTCGCGCAGGACCCGGCGATTGTCGCGCAAAGCCGCACGTCCGTTCTTCACCCGCGTGTCTGAAGCCGCACTGTCGAGATATTCCCAAATCTGCTTGGTAAACTCGGACTGGTTGCGGTCGCGCTGGATGATCTCGGAATTGTAACGCACGCCCTGAAACGCCGCGTTGAACACGTTGTCGCGAATGCCCTCGGCGCGGGCGCGGGCGCGGAACCGATCGATCCACCGTTGAAACGAGATGTTCGACGAGGCTTGAGCCAGCACGAGCGTATCCTCCTGCGCGGCCAAGGCCGGGCGTTGTTTTGGTGGTGTGCTCTGCTCGGGTGCAGCATGGGCCACGCCAGACAAACATAGGCAAAGCGCAGCGCTTAAAATGAGACGCATGTGACAGACCTGCTCTTTGTTTTTTGCAAGCCTAGCCCAGAATCGGAATTCCCGGAAGCACTCTCAACCGGATCGGCAAAGTCTCGCGGTGATTTGATAACCGCTCAACAGGGGCTCAGCGCTTGCGGGCCAGTTTGCGCTTTGTCTTGGCCGATTTCTTCTTGGATCGCACAAGTCTGCGCTTCGGGGCGCCACGTCCCTTTTTGGACGGCCCCCGAGGAAGCGATGCACCCTCAAGCTCCAATAGCTCAAGCATAAGCCCGCCTGTGACCGGCACAGCCTCGGCCAGGCGAACAGTGACACGCTGGCCCACCCCGATTTCCAGCCCGGTGTCAGAGCCAACCAGGATTTGGGCGTCGCGGTCATAGTGGAAATACTCGCGTCCGATTTCCCGGATCGGCAACAACCCGTCCGCGCCGGTTTCATCGAGCCGGACAAAGGCGCCAAAGCGCTGAATGCCCGAAATGCGGCCCGTCAGTTCCGTTCCCACTCTGTCCGACAAATAGGCCGCAAGATACCGGTCCGTGGTGTCACGCTCCGCCTCCATCGACCGACGCTCGGTCATTGAGATCTGCTCACCCGTCGAGGACAGCCGGTCAATCTCTTCCGGGGTCAGGCCATCGGCGCCCCAGCCATGTGCGGCGATCAAGGCGCGGTGCACGACCAGATCGGAATACCGGCGGATGGGCGAAGTGAAATGCGCATAGGCCTTCAGCGCCAATCCGAAATGGCCGAAATTCTGCGGGCTATAATAGGCTTGCGTCATCGACCGCAGCACGGCGAGGTTCACGGCCTCCTGATGGTCGCTTTCTTGTGCCTGCGCCAAGAGCTTGTTCAACTGCGAGGTCTTAAGCACCTGCCCCTTGGCCAGCACCATGCCCGCCGCATCGGCCGTTTCGCGCAGCGCGTCCAGTTTTTCAGGGCTGGGTACCTCGTGCACGCGGAAGAGAAGGGGTGAGCGTTTCGCGATCAACACCTCGGCCGCCGCGACATTGGCGAGCACCATGCATTCTTCGATCAGTCGATGCGCGTCGAGCCGGTCTTTATACGCCACAGAACGCACGCGCCCGCTGTCATCCAGTTCAATGCGCCGTTCGGGCAGATCAAGATCGAGCGGCTCACGCCGGTTCCGCGCCTTGGAGAGCGCCGCATAGGCTGCAAAGAGGGGCTTCAACACGGGGTCGAGCAGCGGCTCTGTCTTTTCGTTGGGCGCACCGTCGATGGCGGCCTGCACCTCTTCATAGTTGAGGGCCGCGGGGGATTTCATCAGCGCGCGGAGAAACGCGTGCGACAGCATCTGACCCTGAGCGTCGATGACCATGCGCGCGACCATACAAGCGCGGGCAACGCCTTCGTGCAGGGAACAGAGATCGCCCGACAACCGATCCGGCAACATCGGAACAACGCGATCCGGGAAATAGGTCGAGTTGCCGCGCGCCCAGGCCTCCCGGTCAAGCGCAGAGCCGGGCCGGACGTAATGCGCAACATCGGCAATGGCGACCCAAAGGATGAAACCGCCCGCGTTCCTCGGATCGGGGTCCGGCTCGGCATAGACGGCATCGTCGTGATCGCGTGCGTCCGCCGGATCGATCGTGATCAACGGCAACTCGGTGAGGTCTTCGCGTCCGTCCAAGCCAGCCGGGTCCATCGCGTCGGCCTCGGCCATCGCCTCATCTGGGAAATCGTCGCGCAGGCCATGCTGGTGAATGGCAATCAGCGATACCGCCTTGGGCTGAGACGGGTCGCCAAGGCGCGTCAGGATACGCGCGCGCGGCAACCCCATACTGTCTTTCGGTCCGGCCTGTTCCGCCTCGACCAACTCGCCGTCCTTGGCCCCATGCGTATCCTTGGTGCCAACCCGCCATTCGCGCGAGACGCCCTTGTCGACCGGCAAAATGCGCCCGCCTTCGGCAGATTTTCGAAAGACGCCGAGTATTTTGCGCGGATTGGTCCCGATCTTGCGGATGAGCCGCCCTTCATAGGCATGCTCTTCGTTTTTCACGCTTTGCAGACGCGCGAGAATGCGGTCGCCTTCGCCGAGTGCGGGATCGTTGGCACGCAGGATCAGGAG
>JBCBBB010000062.1:0-16809 GCA_038532095.1 Pseudomonadota bacterium | reverse complement strand
GTCTGAGGGTCTGAGGGTCTGAACGTCCGAACGTCTGAGAGTGTCAACGTCTGAATATCCGAGCGTCCAAGCATTCATAAACCCAAGCGTCGCAACCTCCGAGCTCCCAAGTGCCGCGGCGGATGATAGGTTTCGGTTCCGCGACAATGCGGTCTGAACGTCGTACTCTTTCGACGCTCTCTCTGCCAAGAAGATAAACAGTTCACTCTCAAGGACGATCCCTTTAGGGCGTCCGGCCTTCAACCTGAGACATCGATCATCGCTATTTGCGTCTCCTCGAAGGCAGAGGCAGTGAAAAGCGAGGCAGATTTTAGGCCGGATGCTTTAAGTCAGGCCGAGCGCGTTTCGCCTCTCTTCGGCAAACCCCTGAACCAGCCGGTCCGCGATAAAGGCGAGGATCGCCATGGCCGCCCCGGCGCTCACGCCAAGCCCGACATCCGCTTGCCCGAGTGCCAGGTAGATCGACTGGCCGAGCCCCGTTGTTCCGATCAGCGCGGCGATGACCAGCATGGCAAAGGCGTAAAGGATGGTCTGGTTCAGACCGAGAAGGATTTGCGGCGCGGCATAGGGCAGGCGTACATCGCGCATGATCTGCCCAGCCGTGGCTCCGCTGGCTTTCGCCGCCTCCAGCATCTCAGGCGGGGTCGTGACAAGACCTTCGCGCGTATAGCGGATCATCGGCACGATGGCATAGGCGCAGATGGCGAGGAATGCGCTGAACTCGCCGATCTGGAAGAACATCAGCACCGGGATCAGGAAGACGAAAAGCGGGATGGTTTGCAGCATGTCGCAGACCGGGCGGAGCACGGCCCAGGCGACATTGGAAACGGCGGCCAGCAAACCGAGCGCACCGCCCACTACCGCGCAGGCCGCGACGGCTGCGCCTGAGAGATAGAGCGACAGAAGCGCACGTTCCCAGAGGCCGGAGATAAGTATGGTGGTCAGCAAGACCACAGCGATCATGGCAAAGCGCGGGCCTTGCGCGACCCAGGCCAGCGCAGCGGTGCCCACGAGCACAAAAGGCCAGGGCAGGTTCGCGATGCCGGTTTCAAGAATGCCCGTCAGGATCAGGAGGAGACAGCCTGTTACAGGCCGCCCGGTCCATGCCAGAAGCAGCGCGGCGAGCGCTGCTCCGCCATAAAGCAAAAGGCTCATCGCACCCGTCCATTGAAAGCCCCAAGTGAAGGGCAGCACAGCTTCGTCCAGCCCGATCCGAAGCGGCAGAAGGCCATAAAACATCGCGCTGTTCTTGATCGTGTCGAGCGTGGCACCGTTCGCTGCTGTGAAGGTGCCAAGTGCTGTGTCCACCGCCTCCGCCGTCCCGCTGAAGATACCGGTTGGCGGGGCCGTGGTGCCGCTCAGCGCAAGAAACACCGCTCCGGCCACGCCAAGCCCGAGAATGTTGAAGGCGATGCGCGCGCTATGGCGTTGCCGTTCCAGCGCCAGCTGGGCCGACATCCGATCAATCACAATGGCGAAGACCACGATCACCAGACCCGCCAGAAACGCCTGACCGAACTGCGCCTTGCGCATGGTCAGCAGGACTTCCCAGCCGATATCGTCAAAGCCGCCGATGACCGCTGCGATGATCACCATGGAAAGCGCGGCCATCAGGCATTGGTTGACACCGACCATGATTTGCCGACTGGCAGCGGGGATTTCGACGAGGAAGAGCTGTTGCAACCGGGTCGCGCCCGACATCACTCCGGCCTCTTTCACTTCCGGATCGACCCGTTCGAGGCCAAGGATCACGTTCCGCGCCATCGGCGGTGCGGCATAGATGGCGGAGGCGATCAGGCCGACAACCGGACCGAAGCCAAAGAGCAGGAGAAGAGGGGTCAGGTAAGCAAATGTCGGGATCGTCTGCATCGCGTCGAGGGCAACCTGAAGCCCGGCGCGCAAGCGCGGCATCTCATTGGCCAGAAGCCCGATGCCGCCGCCCAAAACCATCGCGAGGGGCACTGAGACGGCGACAAGGCTTAGCGTGTTCATGCTTTCTGCCCAGTAGCCGGAGAGCAGCACGAAACCGAGACCAAGCAGACCCAGCAGCGCCATCCGCCACCCACCAAGGTGCCAGCCAAGGGCGGTGACCGCTCCGATGACCAAGGGCCATGGCGTACCGGACAATGCGAAATTGGCCCAACCCATCGGGTAATCCAGCACAGCGGCAAAGGCGCGGACAACCGGTTTGATCCCGTTCAGAACGGCCTCCAGCCCGGAGCCGACCCACGCCGTCATGGGAAGCGTCCACGCGGTCGGAAAGACCACCAGCCAGGGCGCATAGGGCTGCAACAAAAGGCAAAGAGCGCCCGTGAGCACAACGACCAGCGCAGCCATCAGGCCCGGCGACAGTTCGGCCCTTTGCGCGAAGGGTCCCTCAAGCGTGGTCATGTTGTTTCGGCCTGCAATGCGGCGGCCAGGTCCTGCGGGCGCACGCGACCGAGCAGCGTCCCGTCGCTGTCGCGCACGGGCACCGGTTCATAAAGCGTCATGCAGGAGGCCAGTGCATCCTCCAGCGTCATATCGGGATGGAGCCCCGGATCATCCGGCCCAATCTCCGACGTGTCGCCCTGCATCACGGAGCCGACCTTGGCATGCCGACCGCGCGCCACATCACGGGCAAAGTCGCGCACATAGTCATCGACCGGGTTCAGAACGATTTCGGCCGGCGTTCCGATCTGGACGATTTCACCGTCGCGCATGATGGCAATGCGATCCGCCAGCTTCAGCGCCTCTGCGATGTCGTGGGTGATGAACACGATGGTGGTGTTGAGCCGCTTGCGAATGTCGAGAAACTCGTCCTGCAACTGCCGCCGGATCAGCGGATCGAGGGCCGAAAATGGCTCGTCCAGAAACCAGACGCTACAGTCGCCCGCAAGCGAGCGCGCGATGCCCACGCGCTGACGTTGACCACCGGACAGCTCCCTTGGATAAGCGTCCTCACGACCCGCCAGGCCCACCATGTCGAGGATCGGGCGCACCTTCTCCTGACGTGCCGCGCGCTTCATACCGCTGACCTTCAACGGGAAGGCCACGTTGTCGATGACAGACATGTGCGGGAAGAGGCCGAAGTGCTGGAACACCATGCCGATGGTGCTCCGGCGCAACTCCGTCATCCGCTTGGGCGGCGCGGCGAGAACATCCTCGCCATGGATTTCGATCTTGCCTGCGGTTGGCTCAACCAGCCGGGAAATGCCCCGGATCACGGTAGATTTGCCCGACCCGGAGAGGCCCATGACGACAAACAACTCGCCGGGGGCCACATCGAAGCTCACGCCGCGCACCGCCGGGATCAGGTTTTGATCCTTCAGGTCTGACGCCAGTGCTTTCCGGTCCGATGTGGTCGCGGCGGCCTTTTTGTATCGCGCCGCCGCGTCCGATCCGAAGACCTGCCACAGGTCCTGGACTGAAATGGCAGGTCCGTCGGTCATCGATCAGTTCAGCGCAGCGTCGACCACCGGCTTCCACTTGCCCTCATTCGCGGCCATCCATTCGGCGACGACCTCTTCAACCGAACCGCCATCGACATCAATCGCACCCATCATGGGCTGGGCATCCTCAACGGCGAGTTCGTAGTTCGACAGGATCTCGTAAGCCGCCGGCCACTTCTCTTCCGCACCGGACCAGGCGGCCTTGAAGATGCGCGTGGGCGAGAAGCCGCAATCCATCGTGGCGTCAGGGTTCGGACCCCAGGACGCGTCGCTGAAGCATTCGTCATTGCCCACAGGCACGTCCACGAACTGCACGTCATAGGCTGACATCGCCCAATGCGGCTGCCAGAAGACGATGAAAAGCGGGGATTTTTTCTCCGTCGAAGCGCGCAGTTCCGCGATCAGCGCGCCTTCCGATCCGGCAGGCACCGCTTTGAACGGCAGGCCGAACCCGGTCAGACGCTCAGCGCCCGGCGTGCCCCAATCGGCGGGGTAATCCACAAGGCGGCCCATCGGCAGCGTCTCAGCCGTGGCGAAGACACCCGCGCAATCTTTCAGCGCTTCCCAGGCGGGCAGGCCGGGGCAGAGCTCGGCCACATGCGCGGGGTAGGCGAGGCCTTCCTTCGCGTCGAGGCCCAGATCCCCGATCTCGACAATCGTGCCTTCCTCCACCTTTTTGGCGTAATCGTCGGACACGTTGGAGGACCAAATCTCCAGCGTCGCCGTGATGTCGCCATCGGCAATCGCTTGGAACTGGTTCATCATGCCCGCGGTCACGTATTCCACCTGATACCCGGCGGCTTTCAGCATCTCGCCCGCAACATGGGTGGTGACGTGCTGACCGGTCCATTCGTTGATTGCCAGCTTGATCGGCTCATCCGTCGCGCCAAGCTCTGTGGCTTGGGCCGAAGCGGCGATCAGCAGGGCGCTTGCTGTGGCGAAGGTCTTTTTCATGAATAGGCTCCCGTGTTGGTGTGTGGCGCACATCTGGCGATGAACCGGCGCGCCTCTTGTCTGGTGCCAATTCTTCAGCCTATCGTCGGAAGGGCAAGCGGTTTCTGCATTTTTGGCTTCTTGTGCCGCTGTCAGGTTGAGCGGGAATGCCATGGAACGATTTGAGGATATGCTGAGCGGTGGGCATCCGAACTCGCTTGGTCGCACGGTAGAGGTCGTGGATCTGGTGCTGGCCGACCCTGCGCGTTTGGCCGAGCTCTACGGCTGCTATCAAAGCGAGGATGCGGTGGTGCGGCTGCGGGTCTCAAGCGCGATGAAGCGCGTGCAGGCCGCGCGTCGTGAGCTGTTGATCCCGTATTACAACCGCCTGATCGAGGAGATCGGCGCGCTCGACCAAGCCTCGGCCCAATGGACGCTGGCGATCCTGTTTAACGTGGGATGGCCCGATCTGTCAGCTGCGCAGCGCGCGCGCGCCAAGGCGCTGGTGCAGCGCAACCTGGCGGAGCATGACGACTGGATCGTGTTGAACACCTCCATCGACGTGTTGACCGGATGGGCGCGCGAGGACGTGGAGCTGCGCAGTTGGTTGCAGCCGCATCTGGACCGCCTGCGCCAGGACGGACGGAAATCCGTGAGCAAGCGGGCGGAGAAGGCGTTGAGCGCGCTTGCGTCGCTGGGGTGAGGAGGAGCGGTTGGGGGGATGTCGGACGGAAGCCCGAAGCAGAGGCTCGGCCGAACCCAAAACGCTGGGCAGCACGGTATGACTTGTCCGACTTGTGTTGGAAGCTTTATTGCTGCTGGTCGCTGTCCGGTCCGACTGTGCGAACACACGTTTGGCAGATATAGATCGCTGAATGATCCGAAGACGTTGGCGGTTCGTAAGTTGTACAATACAAAAAATTGGAAAAGACTATGCAATCAATGCTGAACCGTTCGTCTTGTTTCTCCTTCTGCGTGGCGGTTGTCCTGACGGGCACGGCTGCGTCTGCTCAGGCAGGGCTGCGGGCCAACTTCTTCGAAGGCGCGCCTAAGGATCGCTTCCAGATCAGGAATGAAAGCGGGTGCGTTCTCAAAGATGCGGAAGTGTTGGTTGATCTGTCCACCTCATCGGCCGGTTTGATCTTTGATGTCACCGATCGCGGTGCCGGGGTCGAGGTTTATCAGCCCCTCGAGATGGTGGCCGGCTCGAAAGCGCTGACGAACATTCCAAACGTGGAAGATGGTCAATCCAGCATTCGCTTGAAAGTCGCGGAGCTTGAACCCGGAGAAGCAATCGCCTTTACGATCGATGTCGACGATACGCTCGGCACCCGTGCAATCACAGTATCAGGTGCCGAAATCGCCGGGGCATCGGTTTCCATCATGCAAGACGGCAGCAGTTCCTCAGGCGTGTTCACAGAACGTGCCGAGGTGACTTTACCGGTCGCGGGTTGCGACATCTGATTTGTACTCATGTTGGTACGAGTGGCAACTTCGTCCCGCAAAGCAGACACGCCAAGCCGCAGGGCGCGGTGTCGCCGCGCTCCGGTTCCATCCATCTCGTCATGACAGAGGTCGGTCGTAAGCGACCGTTTGTGTCGGTACGGCGCGGCTTTGCGCGCCCAAGGTCTCGCCCGTGTAAGTCAGCGGCGCCGCTGTGCGCCCCCGGATCGTCGGTTTGGCAAGGTCTGGAACCCCTTGCCGTTTGGCCATCGGTGGAAGGTGATCCTTCCGTGACGGGTGGGGTGCCCTACCGGTCAGGCAGGGCGCATGTTCGAACGGGGGCACTATCCAACGAAGGTCTTTCCATCGCGTAACCTGACCGTTCTTACACTCCGATCCCGGCGGTCAGCCCGCCATCGATCAGGTAGTCTCCGCCAGTACAGAACCCGGCCCGGTCGCTACAAAGAAAGGCGATCAGCGCACTCGTCTCCTGAACCGTGCCGACCCGGCCCATCGGGTGGGCTTGGCCGAACTCCGCGATGGCGGCCTCGATATCGCCGCCGTCGCCCACCACAGTGCGGGCGGCAAACTCCAGCAGCGGTGTGCGCACCGATCCGGGGCTGATCGAGTTCACCCGGATGCCATCCTTCGCCGCGTCCACGGCTTGCGCGCGCACCATCGCATGAATGGCACCTTTGGAGGTGGCATAGGCCAGCACAGCGTTCTGGTTAGCGTGCCCCTGCACGGAGGAGACATGCACGATCGATCCACCCCCGCGCGCCTTCATGTACGGATAGGCGAAATGCGAGCTCAGGTAATATGAGGTCAGGTTGATCCCGATCACCCGGTTCCAATGGTCGAGGTCGGTCGTCTCGGTCGTGCCATAGGTTTGGATGGCCGCGGCATTGACGAGAAAGTCGATCCCGCCTTCACCGTCGCCGATGGCGCTGATCCACCCATCCACCTGTTCGGGGTGGGAGACGTCGATCTCGGCGATGGCAAGCGGCAGGTCGCCCGCCGCCTCGCGCGCGACGGCGTTGTGCTCGGGGTCATTGCCGCAGACGAACACCTTCGCGCCTGCGCCCGCAAAGTGGAGCGCTGCGCCAAGGCCGATGCCGCTTGACCCGGTGACGACGGCGATCTTTCCGTCGAACTCACCCATGGACCCGCTCCAACGTGCGCATGATGCCGCGCAGCTCGGCCAGGCCCTTGAGCCGTCCAATGGCGGAGTAGCCAGGCAGGGTTTCCTTGGTCAGGTCGTCGAGCAGCAAGTGCCCGTGATCGGGCCGCATCGGGATCGTATCATCCGACCGTCCGTCCGCGCGGCGTTTGCGTTGCTCTTGCATCAGCAGGTCCACGATCTCGACCATATCCGTCGATCCGTCCAGGTGATCGGCCTCAAAAAAGGAGCCATCTGTGGCGCGTTTCACATTGCGCAGATGGGCGAAATGCACGCGCGGTGCCATGGCCGCGAGCATCGCGGCCAAATCATTGTCGGCGCGCGCGCCGAGGGAGCCGGTGCAAAAGGTCACGCCGTTGGCCAGGCTCGGGTTGGCGGCAAAAAGCGCTTCGTAATCAGACATCTGGCTGACCACGCGCGGCAGACCGAAGATCGACCAGGGCGGATCGTCGGGATGGATCGCCATACGCAGGCCGAGCGCGTCGGCCACGGGCATGATCCGCGACTGGAAGGCGATCAGCGCGGCCCGCAGATCGGCATCGTCCATCCCGTCATACTCGGCAATCAGCCCGCGAATGCCCTCCCGCGTGTGGTGCCCTTCCGCGCCCGGAAGCCCCGCGATGATCGTGTTCTCCAGCGTCTCGATGTCACCGGGCGACATTGCCTGATGCGCCGCCTCCGCTTGCGCAATGACCTCCGCGCTGTAGTCGCTCACCGCACCCGCGCGCTGCAAGACACACAGATCATAGGCCGCAAACTCCACCGGATCGAAGCGCAGCGCCAAGCCGCCATTCGGTGCCGGATAACGCAAGTCGGTGCGTGTCCAGTCGACCACGGGCATGAAGTTGTAGCAGATCACCTCGATCCCGCAGGCCGCGACGTTGCGCATGGTCTCGATGAAGCGCTCGATGGCGTCATCGGCGCCCGCATCCCGCGTCTTGATGGCTTGCGGCACCGGGATGCTTTCGACCACGCTCCAGGTCAGACCAGCCTCTGCGATCTCCTCCTGCCGTGCTCGAATGCGATCTTCCGGCCAGACCCGCCCGTCATAAATGTCGTGCAATGCGGTCACGACGTCGGTCGCGCCCGCCTGTCGGATATGCGCCAGCGGCACCGGGTCGTGCGGCCCGTACCATCGCCAACCTTCTTTCATCGCTGTCCTCCCTCAGGCCGAGTTCACCACGATTGCCGTCCCCTGTGCAACGGCCTATAGCGCCGCGTTATGACTGCACCTCACTTCACGCTCACTGTGGCCACCTCCGCCGATGCGCTGATCTCACCGACGACGGACACGCCGACCCATACCTGGGCGAGTGCGGAGGAACAGGCGCTGTTCTTCAACGATATCGAGGCCGCTGATTGGTGCATCATGGGGCGGCACACGCATGAGGCCGCCGACAAGCCGGACCGGCACCGGATCATCTTCTCCACCACGAAAGCCGGGTGGCAGCGCCGGACGCAGCTGTGGCTGGACCCGGCCACGCTGACGGTTGACGCACTTGCAGCAGAGGTCGCCCATGTGCGCCCCTTGTCGAAGGGGCTGATCCTTGGCGGCACGGCTGTGCATGACTGGTTTCTGAAGGCCAAAGCGATTGCCTGCGTGCACCTGACGATCGAGCCCCTGCGGTTTGGCCAGGGCGTTCCGGTGTTCCGTGGTCAGACTGAGGTGGACCCGGTCGCAACCTTCCAGAACCGAGGGTTCGAGCTCAGGGAAGAGCGGGTTCTGAACCGGGCCGGAACACGTTTCTGTGTTCTCTATCCGGAGTGATCCCGCAACTTCGCCGCTGACCTCTGCCACAAGCTCTGGTAGGCTGGCGCCATGGACCCTGTTGCACTTGTTTTCTATGCCATCGTCTGTGGCTGTCTCAGCCTCTTTGCTCCGAACCTCGGGGGCCGGACGGCGCGGCTTGCCGTCGGGGCCGGTGTTGGAGTTGCGGCGGCCGCCATTCTTCCTCTTCTTCACAACATGATCGGGTATTGACCTATGAAACATATCCTGACGGTTCTCACGCTTTCCCTCATTCCCTCCGCGGCTCCGGCGTGGATCGCCCAAAATGATCTGGTGGTCCGGGAAACGCCGGGCGGGTTCACCGTGCCCTTTCGCGGGCTCTCCGCGGCACGTGACTTCTGGTGCGCGGCGGGCGATTATGTCATCCGCGAATTGCAGTTGCCGCCAGCCACAACGATCTACCGGACCTCATCGCCGCCAAGACGGGCCGGCAATGGGATCAGTTTCAGCTTGAGTGCCGAGAACGCTAAGCGGCCCGGCCTTATTCTGTTGAGCGGGCGGCGCGGGGTGTCCGCCTCGTTCGCACGCGAAATGTGCAACGAGATACCGGAAGAGCTGGAATAAGTACTCCTTCATCTAGCGTATGCGTTTCTGCCCTACCCAAAATGGAGCGGCTGGCCTATAAAGCATGTGGGATCGGCCCGAGGGGCCGCTACAGGCAGGGAGAAGAGGCGGATGCGCTGCCCGTTTTGCGGAAATATCGACACTCAAGTGAAAGACTCGCGACCGGCGGAAGACCATGTGGCAATCCGGCGGCGGCGGTTCTGTCCGGCCTGCGGGGGCCGCTTCACAACCTACGAACGCGTGCAGCTGCGCGACCTCGTGGTGATCAAGTCCAACGGCAAGCGCGAGGACTTTGATCGCGACAAGCTGGAACGCTCGATCCGGATCGCCATGCAGAAACGTCCGGTGGAACCCGAGCGGATCGATCAGATGATCTCGGGCATCGTCCGGCGGCTTGAGAGCATGGGCGAGACCGACATTCCATCGACCACGATCGGGGAGATTGTGATGGAAAGCCTCGCCCGGATCGACAATGTCGCCTATGTGCGGTTTGCCAGCGTTTACAAGAACTTCCAGGACGCAGGTGATTTCGACAAGTTCGTCAGCGAACTGCGCCCACCGAACAAAGACGAGTGACCGAAGCGACCTCGTCCCAGGATGAGCGGCACATGGCGCATGCCCTGGCGCTGGGTGCGCGCGGCCTGGGGCAGGTCTGGCCGTGGCCCTCGGTGGGCTGCGTTCTGGTGCGGGACGGGCGCGTCATCGGACGCGGCACCTCCGACCCGGAAAGTGTGCGGCATGCAGAACGCGTTGCGCTCGATCAGGCGGGCGAGAGGGCGCGGGGTGCAACCGCCTATGTCACCTTGGAACCTTGCTCACATCAGGGGCGAACGCCGCCGTGTGCCGATGCGCTGATTGCTGCGGGTGTTGCGCGCGTGGTGGTCGCGGCCGAGGATCCGAACCCGTTGGTGGCCGGGCAGGGGCTGGACCGTCTGCGCACCGCCGGGGTTGAGGTGGTCACCGGCGTGAAACGGTCAGAGGCCGAAGCCCAGCACAGGGGGTTCTTTTCTGTCATGACGGCGGGCCGACCGATGGTGACGTTGAAACTTGCGACCACGCTGGATGGTCGTATTGCGACAGCCACCGGAGAAAGCCGTTGGATCACCGGACCGGCGGCGCGCCGGGTGGTGCATGCGATGCGCATGCGCCACGATGCCGTGTTGGTGGGTGCCGGCACAGCGCGGGCTGATGATCCCACGCTGACCGTGCGCGAGATGGGGGCGAAGCGGCAGCCTGTACGGATTGTGGCCTCCCGCCGGCTGAGCCTGCCCTGGCCGAACCGGTTGGCCGCAAGCGTCAAAGACGGGCCGGTCTGGCTGGTTCACGGGCGAGGCGAAGCTGCGGACACGGATCGGTCAAAATGGCAGGAGGCGGGCGCACGGCTCATCGAGGCCGACACCAGCAACGGACAAATCAGTCCGGGCGACATGCTGCAACGACTGGGCGAGGCGGGCCTGACCCGTGTGTTCTGCGAGGGCGGTGGCATGTTGGCGGCGGCGCTTCTCTCCGCCGACCTTGTCGATGAATTGGTGGTCATGACAGCAGGGCTGGCGCTCGGTGCGGAAGGGCAACCGGCGGTCGGGGCGCTTGGCCTGTCCCATCTGGCGGACGCCACCCGGTTTCAGCTGAGGGAGACCCGCGCGATCGACGGCGATGTCCTGCATCGCTGGGCGCGCAAAAAATAGGATTTTTTGCCTCGATTTCCGATCCGGAAATCTTTCCATTTTCTGTTTCAGAAAATGCCCCTGATCCAGGCCATGAGCTTGTTCACCGGCGGCATCTCCAAGTCGTCGGCCAGAAGCGCAACGGCATTTTCCGGTGACAAGGGGGCACCGGTTCTGGGATCGAAATAGCGCGGGTAGGCAATCAGGCAGGCATGCACCAGCGCCTCAAGGGAAACGTCGTGATGGGCCCGATGCTCGGGTCGCGCGACACGGTCCTCTGTCAGGCCGCGCCCGGCGTAGAACGGCATGCCGAGGCAGGTCACCGGCAGGCCCCTGATCAACGCTTCGAAGCCGAGCGTGGAGGTGATGGTCCAGACCTCATCAGCGGCGCGCAGCGCTTCCGCAGTACCGACATGCGATAGGGTCACATCGGCCAGCCCAAGCAGCGCCTCCTCGGGCACTGCACCCTCGCGCAACCCGGCTTCCACATCCGGATGTGGTTTCCAGAGCAGGCAGGCGTCCGGGTTTTCCTCCCGCACGCGCTGCAAGAGGTCGAGGCTGTTCCGCACCTCCGAGGCGCCCAGCGTCACCGATGCGTCATCCTCAACCTGCCCGACAACAAGCACTTTGCGCGGCCCCTCCGGCACATCCGGTAAAACGCCGTGAATGTTGTATTTGGTCAAGTCGAGACGCCGTATCTGCTGGATCAGCCGCCGCGCACGTTCGATTTCTCCATCCGGCAATTGCGGTGCAGCGCTGATCAATTGGTCCAGGCGGCTCTCCTGCGAGGGATCGTAATAGAGCGACGGCTGATCCAGCACCAGTGACATTGGCGGGATCAGAGCGGCCCCCAGACCGCGCGAGCGCAAGAAGCCATCTTCCATGCGCAGCGTTTGCTCAGACGCCGCGCCCATGCCCCAGACAACAGGGCGTCGGTCGCCTGCGGACCCACGGAACCGCACGGGTTTCTCCCGACCGAAGGCGCGCTTCAAATGCGGGCGTTTCCACGGTTTCATCCCCCGCATGACATAGCCATGCCGGTCTTCGCGCCACGCACGGGCCTCCGCCGCAAGCTGTTGAACGACGTCCTCGATCTCACACAAGCGGTCCTGCGTTGGATCGTACCAGACCGGGTAAAGGATCATCGCCGCCGCGAAGAGCTGCGCGCGTGTCAGCGTGCGGTCGCGACGGGGCGGGGCGTTTTCATCGAGGGTCAACCCCCATCCCGCGTAGAAGGGTTGGCCGAAAACGCGCGGCTTGTGGCCTGCGAAGATGGCCTCGAACCCCAGGGTCGAAGAGTGGGTGTAGACCGCGATGGCCCCGTCGAACAGCTCCCACGGGCTGATCGGTTCGGTGACGAACTGCACCCGGTCAATCCCTTGCGTGGCATCGAACAGGCCGGACCTTGCGCCGCCGACTGTTTCGGGATGCGTCTTCACCAGGATCGGCGCGCCCGGGTTTTCCTCCGCCGCGTATGTCAGCATCTCGCGAAATTCAGCGCGACCCGCCCCCATCAGGGCCGCATCGCCTTCGGTCTGGTCGATGACGACCACATAGCCCGGGGGCGGGGCCTTCAGTTCAGGATCGGTTGCGGCATATTTGCCGAGGTGCCAGTGCTTCAGGCTGTCGATGGCATGCCGCGCGCGGTTGAGGAGGGCCGTGTCATCCAGCGGATGTGTCGCAAGCAGCGTTTCGAGGTCGGACGGGGCCGAGCCGTCAAAATGGACGCCCGTGCGATCCAGGTTCAACCCGATGGGAGGTGTCGCCCGCAAGCGGTTAGGGTGCACGGATCGGAGGAATGCGTCTTCGACGGTCAGGACCGGTGCGTCCGCCCATGCGGCGACCGCCTCTCCGCGCCAGGCGGTTCGGGTGCGCCCCCAAAGGCCGACCCAGTCATCTTCCCCCGGGATGCCGGTTGTGACCGACCAGCCTGCCAGGTCCAGAATACGTTTCAGGCGGCTTTCGGTGAGAAAGCCGCCTGAGTAAACGCAAAGCCTTTGCGTCGATTTAGATGCGTCCAATCAGTTGCCTTCCACGGCGTTGCCGAGGGTCGCTGCCGAGCCAACCGGAGTGACGATGGCAGACAGGATCCGAGTGAACTGGCTGTACGGCGCCTCGGTGACGTAGACGGTGTCTTTGTCACGAATGTCGAAGTCGCGCGCCATGAACACACCGTTCGGTGATGTCAGGTCGATCACATAGACAAAACGCTGCTCACCGCTCAGGTCGGTGCGTCCCAGAACGCGCTGGGCGACATGCTCCGGCTCATCCCGGAAAATGAAGATGCCCGTCGGATCACCAAGGGCTGCGTTCAGACCGCCAACGGTCGCC
This sequence comes from Pseudomonadota bacterium, assembly GCA_038532095.1. Classification (GTDB taxonomy): domain Bacteria; phylum Pseudomonadota; class Alphaproteobacteria; order Rhodobacterales; family Rhodobacteraceae; genus JAJDOD01. The sequence continues at coordinate 3,474 of JBCBBB010000062.1, read as the reverse complement.
AGGGCTTCCATGGCCGACACGGTGCGCGTGTCGAACGGAACCTTGACCTGAGCGCCGGTTGCGCCGAGCGAGGTGAAGAAGCGTTCGTCTTCTTCGACCAGCACGCGGTCGCCGCCACGCAGGGCAACGTCCAGGCGCGGGTTTGTATACAGGTCTTCCAGCCAAACGGTGCCGGAATGGCCGCCGCGCAGCAGGGTGACTTGGGTGATTTCAGGTGGGAACGTGATCCCGCCGGCCTGCGCCAACATGGATGTCAGTGTCCGTGTCGGGCGCTCAATCGGGTAAACGCCTTGCGCGCCAACGCCACCGATCAGCGAAACGGTTGCGCCATCACCGGCCAAACGCTGCACGATGACCTGCGGGTCAGGTGTTTGCGATTCCAGTTTTTCCGTGATGATGCGACGAATGGCTTCGGGTGTGTTCCCGCTGGCCTTGATCCGGCCCGCATAGGGGACGAAGATAAAGCCCGCGCCATCCACCTGGATTTGTTCGAGCACGGCAGGTGCACCGCCGGTCGAAATCAGGCCGTCATCCACATTCTCGTAGATTTGCAGACCGAGCGTATCGCCCGGGCGCACTGTGTCAGAGCCCAGCACGCCTGCGTGAATCAGACCGCTGGAGAACCCGAGAGCCGGTGTGAACTCGGCTTTTTCGGTGACGGTATCATCGACGGTCACGATGAACGCGTCGCCCTGTTCTTGCACAGAGCCTTCAAAAATCTCGTTTTTTGTTGGACCTGTCCGCGGAAGTCCGCAGCCAGCAAGCATTGTTGCCGACAAAAGGACGGCGATCCAACGCGCCCGTTTGGTTGACTTGGTATTCACTGCCTCGACCCTCAAAATAGTTGCCCGCCTGGTACTTCGAGGCAGACTAGACGCAAAACTGCACATTTTCCAGAGGGAGAACAATTCGTTACTGAACCAGACGAATGTGTTGCGTGTCGGACGCAGCGTGATCCGTGCGCAACCGTGCATATGGGTCCTCTTTGGCCAGCATCAGATCGGGCATGTGACGCAGCAATTTGCGCCGCGACAAGGCACCGTAAAAGCCGCCCGACACCTGAGATGTTGCCAGTAAAAACGCCCGATACACCAGATATGCGGCGTGATCCGGGGCTTTCGGATCGGCGAAAAACGCGCTGACGGGTTGGGTGGAGACAAATTCTGGCCGGTTGTAAACGGCATGTCCGAAGGCCCGCAACGGCAGGGCCCGCCAAAGCGCTTGTTCGGCCGCAGTAGAGTTCACGGTGAGCGCGGAACGCGCGGTATCAAGCAACCGCGCTAACTTACCGCCGGTCAGGAAATGCGTTCTGCCTGTCAGATCGTAGCGCTTTGAGAGGTCGCGAATAAGGGGGCGCAAAGGTTCGCGCCCGTCTTCAAGCGGATGTGCCTTCAGCACAAGGTGATGGTGCCGTGGCGCGCCCTCCGCAAAACCGCGAAAGACGACATCGAGGAAATGCGCCTGATCGGGAAATGGCCCGTGGTTCAGGAAATTGGCGTCATGCGCCAGTTGCAAAAGAACCAGGTGATAAGGAAAGCCGCCATGGCGCACGCGCAAGGTCGAGGCCCCGCGCACGACGGTTCGGGCTGGTGCCGAAAGCAGTTTGGCCAGATGCAATCTGAACTCTGCCCAGTAATCGGGCGTTCGGTGTGGCTTGAAGCCGGGATAGCCCGAATTCCCCGCCAAAAGCCGCGCATGATACGCCGCCCCCCAGATCATATGGGCGCGCATGTCGCCCCAGCGATCCGGCGCTTCGTAAAGTGTCGGCGCGCCCTGCGCCAGAGCGTCGGCCATTTCAGACAGCGTGAAACCGGTCGCCGGGGACGCCGCGTTGGCCGGCCCGCGTTCGTATGTCACCCAGTAGGGGCGCAGGTAACCTTCCTCAAAGACATGCGGCGTGAGCCCTTTGTCTTCAGCCACGCGCAACGCGATCTCATGCACCGGACGGTTGGAGCCATAACAGACGATGTCGGTGACACCGTTTTGGTCAATCATCTCCGCAAGCGCGCCGCTCAGTGCGTCGGGCGGGTCGCGAAAGGCGATGTAATCGCCACCATGCCAGAACGCCCGATCCGCGCTGTTGAACCCAAGGCGACAGGTGCGCGCCCCGGCAACCCGCAATTGGCGGGCCAGCCGATCAAAGAACGGCCCGTGCGGACCTTGCAGAAAAAGGAAGCACCGCTCCGAGTGAGGCGTGGCATGAATCATCTCGCCACTTAGCCCGAACCTGTCGGGGATGTCACCTCTGGCGCTTGCTTGGCTCCCGGGCACGGTCTAGGTCAGAGAGGACACAGCGCGAGAGGGGTCCCCCATGTTCACCGGAATAATCACCGACCAGGGCCGAGTTCTGGAAATGACCCAGGCGGGGGATCTGACCGTGAAGCTTGCGACCGCCTATGACGTGGCTGGGATCGATCTGGGTGCGTCCATCGCCTGTGATGGCGTGTGCCTGACGGTGGTCGATCTTGGACGCACGCCGGAGAATTGGTTCGCAGTTCAGGTGTCGGCAGAGACGTTGTCGAAGTCCAACCTCGGGACGTGGGATATTGGGCGGGCGGTCAATCTGGAACGCGCGCTTAAAGTTGGCGACGAGTTGGGCGGGCATATCGTCTCCGGCCATGTCGATGGCATCGCAACGGTTGTTGAGGTGCGGGACGAAGGCGACAGCACACGCGTCACCTTTGAGGCGCCCGCCGATCTTGCGCGTTTCATTGCGCCCAAAGGCTCGGTCGCGCTGAACGGCACGTCGCTGACAGTGAACGAGGTCGCGGGCACCCGGTTCGGGATCAATTTCATTCCCCATACAAAGGCCGTCACAACATGGGGTCGCGTGGCTGTCGGCGATGCGATCAATCTGGAGATCGATACACTCGCGCGCTACGTGGCGCGTCTGGCAGAGGTGGCGGCATGAGCAACATCCGACATAACGGCGGACCAACGATGGAGAAGGGCCGGGGCTGGCGGCGCTATGCGTGGAAAAGGGCTCGGGCCGAGTTGCTCCCGAAAATGCCCATCGAGGTTGTGCGGCGCAGGGTCAAGCGCGCGCGTGAACTCGGCATCGACTACAAGGCCTATGCCGGTATCCGCGCGGCAACAGGCCGTGATGTCATCGCGCTGCTTTTTTCGGACAATGCGCTTCGGTTGCGCGCCAATGCGCGCCTTCCAAGCGATCGGGCAGCCCATCTCGATGCGCTGCGCGGTGTCGAAGGGCTGGTTCTGACGCACCCGCCTTTAACGCCCGAGATGGCCATGACCGCGCATCCGATCCTTGTCGCGGCAGACAGGGCGCCGGGGTTGATCGCAACCTGGCCGGAGATTCGGGAGCGCATCTGGACGCTCAAGGGCAATCTGCCTGCCGACGGCGTTGTCGTCATCGGGGAGACCTGGCTGGAGCGCGATTGGTGCGCAGCCGCACGTCTGGCCGGGTTTCTTCCCGCCGACAGCTATTTCGCACCGAGATAACCCCTTCTCCCG
>JBCBBB010000061.1:0-17385 GCA_038532095.1 Pseudomonadota bacterium | reverse complement strand
CCGCCGCTGTCGGTTTTCCTCCGCCGCCGCTTGGTTTAACCTGCACCCGAGCAGCCAAGGCCCCGCATGACCGGACGATTCGACAGATATCTGCTTTCCCAACTGCTGATGCTGTTCGGGTTCTTCGCCCTCGTTCTTGTGCTTGTCTACTGGGTCAACCGCGCGGTGGTGCTGTTTGATCAACTGATCGCGAACGGCCAATCGGCTGCGGTGTTCCTCGAGTTCACCGCGCTCACCTTGCCCAATGTCATCCGGATCGTTCTGCCCGTCGCTGCCTTCGCCGGGACGATTTACGCCACGAACCGCCTGATGGCGGAAAGTGAGTTGGTTGTCGTTCAGGCCACCGGCTTTTCGCCGTGGCGCTTGATCCGCCCGGTCATGGTCTTTGGTGTGTTCATCTTCCTGATCTCCTCCATTCTCGCCCATGTGCTGGTGCCGATCAGCTCGGCCCGGCTGGCGGATCGCAGTGCCGAGATTGCGGAGAACATGACCGCACGGCTTCTGGCCGAAGGACGTTTCCTGCACCCTGCGGATGGCGTCACGTTCTATATTCGCGAAATCACCCCGCTTGGCGCCTTGTCCAACATCTTCCTGTCGGACAGCCGCGAAGAGGGTCGCCGCATCACCTACACCGCGCGTGAAGCGCTTCTGGTCCGTGGGGAGAATGCGCCGAGCCTCGTCATGATCGATGGGATGGCACAATCTTACAACGAAACCTCCCGTCGGCTTTCCGTCACGCGATTCGATGACTTTGCCTTTGACCTCGACGGGCTGATCGACGGTGTCGTCCGCAACAAACGGCGACCGAACGAGATTTCGACGCCCGATCTCTTTGCAGCCACGCCCGAAACGCAAGAGATCACGGCCAGTTCCCGCGACCGGCTGATCGCCGAGGCGCATGAGCGGATCAGCAATGCGATGAATGGCTTTGTGGCCCCTCTGATCGGCTTCGCGGCCTTGTTGGTCGGCGGGTTCTCACGCTTTGGCATCTGGCGCCAGATTGTGGGTGCTGTCTTCGCTTTGATCGTCGTGCAGATGCTGACCCAAGCCGGGCAAGGCGCTGTTCAGAGTGACGCGAATGTCTGGCCGATGGCTTATGTGGGGCCGCTCTTTGGGTTCTCGCTCGCCATGGGGCTGTTGTTCGTGGCCGATCGCCCCGGCCTTTTCCGACGACGGAAAAGGGGTGCGCCATGACCCTGCATTTCTATTTTGCACGTCGTTTCATAAAGAGCTTCCTGACCGTGCTCTTCGTGTTCTTCGCCATCATGCTGCTCACAGGGCTGATCGATCAGATCCGCCGATATGGCGGGTCAGAGGACACCGGGTTCGGAACGTTGCTCCTGTTGTCCTTCCTGTCGGTTCCAGCGGCGCTCTATCGTATTCTGCCGCTGGTCATGATCCTGGCGACGCTTGCGCTTTTCCTGTCGCTCGCCAGATCATCCGAGTTGGTCGTCGCCCGGGCCGCGGGCCGGTCCGCCATCAAGAGCCTCTTCGCACCGGTCACCCTGTCGCTCCTGATCGGGGTCATCGCTGTTGCCGCGTTCAATCCCATCGTTGCTGCCACGCAAAAGCAATACGAGAACCTGACCAGTGCGATCTCGGGCGAGGCCTCAACCCTGTCGGTCAGCGAAGAAGGTTTGTGGCTGCGGCAAGGATCGAGCGAGGGGCAAACTGTCATTCGCGCCGAACGCGCCAACCTTGATGGCACAACGTTGTTCGGGGTGACCTTCCTGGGCTACGCGCCGAACGGGACGCCGACTTACCGGATCGACGCCAGCGAAGCCACGTTGGTTGATGGGGCCTGGGCGATCAAGGATGCAAAGGAATGGCGCTTCGACACTGATAGCCTGATCCCGGAGGTGGACAGTTTCGAAACACCGGCGCTGAGCCTTGCGTCGAACCTGACCCGCAGTCAAATCCTCGACAGTTTCGGCACGCCCTCCGCGATCCCGATCTGGGAGTTGCCGGGCTTTATCAGCCGGCTTGAAGATGCGGGCTTTTCGGCCCGGGTGCACCGCACGTTCTTTCACATGGAACTGGCGCTGCCGATCCTGATGGCCGCGATGGTGCTGGTGGGGGCCGCGTTTACGATGCGACACACACGGTTCGGGCGCACAGGCATCATGGTGCTGGCCGCGCTTGGGATGGGCTTCACGCTTTACTTCATCCGGAATTTCGCTGCGATCCTTGGGGAAAACGGGCAGATACCTGTGGTCATGGCCGCATGGGGGCCGCCGGTTGCTTCCCTCCTTCTGCCGCTTGGGCTTCTTTTACATCTGGAAGACGGATGATAGGTCGGTTTCTCGTCGTTTTGTGTGTTGTGGTTTTAAGCCTTTTCCCCCGCCCCGGGGTTTCGCAAGAGGTGGCCTCGCTGGTGGCCGACAGCATTGCGGTTGATCCGACAGGTCGCGTCACGGCGCGGGGCAATGTGGAGGTGTTCTTCCAAGGCACGCGACTGACGGCGCAGCAGATCAGCTATAGCCAACAGGGCGATGTGCTGACCATCACCGGCCCGATCCGGTTGACCGACGCAGACGGCACCGTGGTGCTGGCGGATGAGGCCAGCCTGAGCCGGGACCTTCGCGAAGGGATATTGGTGTCAGCACGTCTGGTTCTGGATCAGCAACTTCAGCTTGCAGCCAATGAGATTGCGCGTGTCGATGACCGGTACACCCGGCTCGACCGTGTGGTGGCGTCATCCTGCGAGGTTTGCGCCAACAACCCCACGCCGTTCTGGGAGATCCGCGCGAGCCGGGTTATTCACGACGACCTTGAGCGGCAGCTTTACTTTGAGAACGCGCAGTTTCGCATCGGCGGTGTGCCAATATTCTACTTCCCGCGCCTGCGGCTGCCAGACCCGAGCGTCGACCGCGCAAGCGGCTTTCTCATCCCGGATTTTGCGACATCCTCGGTACTGGGAAGCGGGATTAAGCTTCCCTATTTCCTCGCGCTTGGCGATCACGCGGACCTGACGCTGACGCCGTATCTGGCGACCAGCACGGGGACGTTGGAATTTGAGTATCGCCAGCTTCTGTTCAACGGGCGCGTGGATATCGAAGGCGCCGCAACCAGCGACGATATCCGGGGGGCGCGGGGCTATTTCTTCGGCGTCGCCGAGTTTGACCTGCCGCGCGAGTTTACAGCCTCGGTCCAGATCGAACTGGTATCCGATCCCGCGTATCTCTTTGAATACGGCTACTCCGACAAAGACCGCCTGCGGACCGAGCTTGCCTTTCGCCGGGTGCGCAACAAGGACCGGTTCCGGGCCTCGGTGTCGTCCTTCCGTACGTTGCGGGACAGCGAGATACCCATCAGCGACACCCTGCCCGACCAGTTCATCGAGGCTGAATACCTGCGCGAGATACCCGATCTGTCCTTCGGGGGTCGGACAACGGCCTCGGTCGGGTTCTATGCGCTGAGACGCCCCTCGTCCGATGACATTCTCGGGCGCGACGTCACGCGTTTAAGCGCTGCAATTGACTGGCGGCGCGGTTGGACGATGGGCTCCGGGATCATCGCCAGCACCGAGCTTGGGTTCCGGGCCGATGCCTACACCACCGAACAGGACAGCACGTTTGAAGGCGAACTGACCCGCGTTGTTCCGCGCGGTGCGGTGGAATTGCGCTGGCCAATGTCGCGCCGCACGCAGGACGGCGGCACGGAGGTGTTTGAGCCCATCTTCCGGATCGACGTGGCCGAAACCGGGGGCGATCAGGTGCCGCTTGAGGATAGCCGCATCGTCGAGTTTGATGAGGCCAACCTGTTTTCAGCCACGCGCTATACCGGGTTCGACGGTGCAGAGGACGGCGTGCGCGTCGCGTTCGGCGGGACGTGGCAACGGACGGACCCGGACGGATGGGACCTTGGCGTCACGCTTGGCCGGGTCGCCAATCTGTCAGGCGATCTGGGGTTTGGTGAGGGCTCGGGCCTTGAGGGTGACCAATCGGAATGGCTTTTGTCCGGCCAGTTGACGCTGAACGAACAGTTGCGTGTGACGGCAAGATCCCTGTTTGACAGCAATGCGGAAGTCACCTTGCTGGAATCGCGTGCCGTCTGGATCGAAGACCGCTTCAGTCTAAGCACCACTTACCTTTACGCTGTGCCCGAGCCGTCGGAAGACCGGTTCGACAATATCTCTGAATGGAACTTTGCCGGCAGGTACGACATCGACGACCGGTGGAGCGCAAATGCCAGTTGGCGGTATGATTTCGCAGCCGATCGATCCACCCGAACCGCGTTCGGTCTTGGATACAGATCAGAATGTGTTGATTTCGAAGTTTCGGTCTCGCGTCGCTTTGCGGACTCAAGTAGTGTCGATCCGACAACCGAACTTGACTTTCGCATGTCTTTGACCGGGATTGGTGGACGCGAAAGTGATGGTGCGCGTTTGCGCAGGTGCAGAGGATAAAGACGTGCAAAGACTTGGTGTATTCGGTCTCGCGATCCTGATTTGCAATATGCTCTTTCTGGCCGACCCGGGCCGGGCTCAAGGTCAGTTCAGCCCGGAGTTGCAGGTTGGCACCTCGATCATCACCCGTTATCAGATTGACCAGCGCACGCAGTTCCTGACACTGCTCGGCGCGCCGGGCGACGTGCGCGCTCTGGCACGGGAACAGTTGATCAGTGAAACGCTGCAACTGAAGGCCGCTGAAGACGAGGGCATCGAAGTATCGCCCGAGGCCATCGAGACCGGGATCACCGAGTTTGCCGCCCGCGCCAACCTGACCGCGGCGCAATTCGTCGAGATCACGCAAAGCCGCGGGATTTCGCAAGCCACCGTGCGTGATTTCTTTACGGCGGGTGTGGCCTGGCGCGAAACCGTCCGCGCCCGGTTTGGCGATGACATTCGCGCAACCGTCAGCGACGACGATGCCCGCCGCGCCCTTGGACAGATCGGCACGGAAGGCGGTTTGCGAGTTCTTGTATCCGAGATCCTGTTGCCCGCAAACACACCGGAGGCGACGCGGGCCTCTCAAATTCGCGCGGCGGAGCTATCACAGATCAGGGACGAGGAGGCCTTCGCCGCAGCCGCACGCCAATTTTCCGTAGCTCCTTCATCGTCGCGGGGCGGCGCTTTGGACTGGGTCTCAGCAGAACAATTGCCGGTGGAAGTGCGACCGACCATCGAGGCTTTGACACCGGGTCAGGTCAGTCGCCCGGTTCCGCTGCTAAACGCGATTGGCATCTTTCTTCTGCGGGATGAAGAGACTGTCGCCGCCGGTGCGCCGGATGCGCTGTCGATTGAATATGCGCTGTTCACGGTGGCCGGTGGCCGCACAGAGGCGGCTGTTGTTGCGGGAACTGTCGATGTCTGTGACGACTTCTACGGGCTGGCCAAGGACCTGCCGGAGACCCGTTTGATCCGCGACACGCAACCGATCACAAACCTACCGTCGGACATTCGCGCCGCAGTCAGGGACCTCGACGAGGGTGAGACCAGCACAGCCGTGACACGGAACGGCAACGCGACCGTTCTGATGCTGTGCCAGAGACGCCCCGATACGATGAACGAGGTCGATCTGTCCATCGCAGGCAACCGTATCTTGAACCAGCGTCTTGGAACCGCTGCCGCCCATTATCTGGCCCAGTTGCGGGCCACCTCGGAAATTATTGATTTCACGATAAATTAAGTCATGACAAACGAACAAATTGCGCCCGTTGCGGTGACCTGCGGCGACCCTGCGGGAATTGGACTTGAGGTGATTCTAAAGGCGTGGCACGCGCTGAAGGACGAACTGCCCTTCTTCGTCATTGGGGATCCAGGTCACCTGCCCGAGGACGCACCTGTCGCGGTGATTGAGCGGGCCGACAAGACAACCAAGGTCATGCAGGATGGTGTGCCGGTTCTGATGCACGCCTTTCCGGTTGCCGCCACCCCCGGCGAACCGGCGGCCGAGAACGCGCGTGCCGTTGTCGAAGTGATCGAGCGTGGAGTGCGTCTGACACAAAACGGTCAGGCCTCCGCCCTCTGCACGGCGCCGATTGCGAAGAAGGAACTGGCCGATTTCGCGGGTTTTGAGTTTCACGGGCACACAGAGTTTTTGGCGGCCCTCACCGGGACCGAGACGGCGGTGATGATGATTGCATCGGATGTGTTGAAAGTGGTGCCGACCACCATCCACATACCCCTGCACGACGTGCCATCTGCGCTGACAGAGGAACTGCTGGACCGCACGCTGCGCATCACCCACGATGCCATGATCCGCGACTTTGGGCTGAGCCACCCGCGGATTGCGGTGTCGGGCCTGAACCCACATGCCGGAGAAGATGGTTTGCTTGGGCCCGAAGACGGCGCGGTGATTGCACCGGTCTGTGCGCGGCTTCGGGCGGACGGGATGGCACTGACCGGGCCTTTGCCCGCTGATACCATGTTTCATCCGGAAGCGCGCGCGCAGTATGATGTGGCGGTGCTGATGTACCATGACCAGGCGCTGGTCCCCGCGAAAGCGCTGGCCTTTGACACCGGCGTCAACGTCACGCTTGGGTTACCGATCATCCGAACCTCGCCCGACCACGGCACGGCCTTTGGCATTGCCGGAACCGGCGCGGCATCGCCAAGCTCCATGATCGAAGCGATCCGCATGGCGCATCGGATGGCGCACGCCCGCAGCGCATGATCGACGATCTGCCCCCCCTGCGCGACGTCATTCAACGACATGGGCTAAGCGCGCGGAAATCGCTTGGGCAGAACTTCCTGCTTGATCTGAACCTGACCGCGAAGATCGCTCGGGCCGCCGGGGACCTGACGGGATCAGACGTGCTGGAAATCGGCCCCGGACCGGGTGGGCTGACGCGCGGGTTGCTGGCATCCGGCGCGCGCAAAGTGGTTGCCGTCGAAAAGGACGCGCGCTGTTTGCCCGCTCTGGCGGAGATTGCGGCGGCCTATCCGGGGCGTCTGGAGGTGTTACAGGGCGATGCGCTTGAGATCGATGTCGCGGCGCATCTTGCACCGCCCATCAAGATTGCCGCCAACCTGCCCTATAATGTGGGCACTGCGCTTCTGACACGTTGGCTCGACCCGCCGGTTTGGCCACCGTTCTGGGACAGTCTGACGCTGATGTTTCAGCGCGAAGTCGCGGAACGGATCGTGGCGCGCCCCGGCAGCAAGGCCTATGGGCGGTTGTCGCTGCTGGCGGAATGGCGGAGCGAGGCCCGGATCGTGATGGATTTGCCACCACAAGCCTTTACGCCGCCGCCTAAGGTGCGGTCCGCCGTCGTCCATCTGGTGGCCCGACCCGAGCCGCTTTACCCGGCGAACGCGGAAATTCTGCGTGAGGTGGTGGCCCGCGCGTTCCAGCAGAGGCGCAAAATGATGCGCGCCAGTCTGAAAAGCTACCCGAACATCGAGGCGGCTTTGGATCAGGCCGAAATCGACCCGAAGTCTCGGGCAGAAACCATTGATCTGGAACGGTTTTGTGCGCTCGCGCGCGTGTTGGAGGCCTAGTTACTCAGCCGCGTCCGGAGTGGGTTGCTCGGCCGCCTCGGCCTGCGGTTGCGGCTCGGGCTTCTTGCGCGGTTTGCGCTGGCGCGGTTGGCGGTTTTCGGGTGTTTCCACGAGCGGGCTATCGGCGTCTTCCGCCGCCACATCGATCACGTCATTGGCCGCTTGCGGTTGCTCCGGTTGCGGTTGGGCGTCCTGTGGTGCATCGCGGGAGCCTTCCCGGTCATTCTGCGCCGCTTGAGGCTGCGCCTCGCCCTGCGGCTGGCCGCCGGAGGCGTTCTGGTTGTTCTGGTTGCGCTGCTGTTGCTGACGCTCCTGATTGGCCTGTTGCTGCGCCTGGCGTTCGGCCTGCTCGCGCTGCGCTTCGGCCAGCATGCGCAGGTAATGTTCAGCGTGCTGTTGGAAGTTCTCAGTAGCAACGCGGTCATTCGACAGCTGCGCGTCCCGCGCCAATTGATTATACTTATCAATGATTTGCTGCGGTGTACCCCGCACTTTGCCCTCGGGCCCTGAACTGTCGAACACACGGTTGACGACATTGCCCATCGAGCGGTTGCGGTTGTTCTTCGACCGCGATCGTGACTTTGAAGATCTCATAAGCTTTTACAGTCCAGCCTTTGGTCTGGTGAAGCGCGGACTGTCCCACAATGCGCCCAGTATTTGAGCGTTCCGTCCGTGCTTGGATTTGGCAAAAACTCAGGGAGGGCAGCAGGCACTCCGCTGATTGCTTTTGCAGTGTTATCGGGTGGAACCGGCCTTGCCAAGACATTTTTCTGTTTAAATCGCGACATCTGCGACCGGTTTGGCAGGGATATGCCTGTCCGATGTCAGCATTTGCGGGCCGAAACGACCCGGTCCTTGCCATTCAGATCGGGGTGGATGGCGACGTCTGCAAGACCGCTGGCAGAAAAAATCTGCGCGACGTCTGTCCCTTGTGAGGCTCCGATTTCCACCAACAAGCGACCGTTCGGGCGAAGATGCGCCGGCGCGCCTTCTGCGATCCTACGGTAATGCGTCAGGCCATCGGCGCCGTCAGTCAGGGCCCCGTGCGGTTCGTAATCGCGCACTTCCGGCGATAGGTCTGCCATGTCATCCGCCGCGATATAGGGCGGATTGGAGACAATCAGATCGAACGTGCCGCCTACATCCTCGAACCAGTCTGAAAGCGGCAGAACCAGCCGGTCAATGACACCGATCTTCTCGGCATTTTCACCCGCCACAAGAATGCCGGTCTCAGACACATCCGTGCCGACGCCGCGCGCTTTGGGCCGTTCGGCGAGCAGTGAGATGATGATGCAGCCAGACCCGGTGCCGAGATCGAGCACCTTGGTGAACGGCTCCTGCAAAGCCAGTTCGACAAGCGCTTCTGTCTCCGGCCGTGGGTCGAGCACATCGGGTGTGACCCGGAAGCGGTGCTTCCAGAAGTCCCGGTACCCGGCAATGTGGGAAAACGGCTCGCGTGCCACGCGCCGCTTGACCAGATCGGCGAAGGCACTGCCTGTGGCGTCGGCCAAGCGTTTCAGTTTGCGCGCCTCCGCAGGGTCCACGCCTGCCTCGCGCAGCATGGTTGCCGCGTCCTGCTCGGTCATTGGAACGGTGGCAGAAAATGGTCATTTTCTGCATCGATTTCTGCGCAGAAATCGCACCCCGGCGTCACAGCCCCTGCTCCGCCAGGCGCTCGGCTTGGTCGGCTGCGATCAGCGCATCGATGGTCTCATCCAGATCGCCCGCGATGACCTCGCCGAGCTTGTAGAGGGTCAAACCGATCCGGTGGTCGGTCATGCGGCCTTGCGGGAAGTTATAGGTGCGGATGCGCTCGGACCGGTCGCCCGAACCGACCTGGCTTTTTCGGTCAGCGGCGCGTTCATCCGCCACCCGCTGGCGCTCCATGTCGAAGAGCTTGGCGCGCAGATGCGCCATCGCAATCGCGCGGTTCTGGTGTTGCGACTTCTCGGACGAGGTGACCACGATCCCGGTCGGGATGTGAGTGATCCGGACGGCGGAATCCGTGGTGTTGACGTGCTGTCCTCCGGCGCCGCTGGCGCGCATGGTGTCGATCCGGATGTCTTGCGCGGGGATGTCGATGTCGACCTCTTCCGCTTCAGGCAGCACAGCGACGGTTGCGGCCGAGGTGTGGATGCGCCCGCCGGATTCCGTTTCCGGCACCCGCTGGACCCGGTGCACGCCGCTTTCGAACTTGAGGCGCGCAAACACGCCCTCCCCCGCCACGTTCGCTGTCACTTCCTTGATGCCACCAAGCTCGGTTTCGGCCAGCTCGATCACGTTGAACTTCCATCCCTTCGCTTCGGCATAGCGCTGATACATCCGAAGCAGATCGCCTGCGAAGAGCGCCGCTTCTTCACCGCCAGTGCCGGGGCGGATTTCGATGATGGCGGGGCGTGCGTCAGCCGCGTCTTTCGGCAGAAGTGCCAGGCGCAGGCCATGCTCGGCGGTCGGGATCGCGTCCTTCAGGCTTTCAAGCTCTTCTTCTGCGAGGTCCTTCATCTCAGGATCGTCCAGCATCGCTTCGGCCTGCGCGCACGCATCGAGCATCGAGGTGTAACTCTCGATCTCGGCCACCACAGGCTTCAACTCGGCGTATTCGCGCGCAAGGTCCGCGATTTCATGCGCTTCCGCCCCACCGGCCATCTTGGCTTCAAGGAATTGAAAGCGCTCGCGGATTTGGTTCAATGTATCGAGCGGGACCATGCGTTCCTCTCCCCCATTGGTGAAGTGAGGTCAAGCGTCACACCTCTTTGCGGATGCAGCCTCGTGTGCTATTTATCGGGTATGAAACGTTATATTGTCCTTCTCGCTTTCATCGCATCACCCGCGGTTGCCGATGTCACCGGTCCGGGTGGTAAAACTGTGGATTGCTATTGCACCGACACGCAAGGCCTTCGGGTCGAGCTTGGGGAGACCATCTGCCTGGTGGTGGATGGGCACGCCTTCATGGCGCAGTGCGATATGTCGCTGAATGTCCCGATCTGGCGCGATACCGGGTCCGGGTGCATGTCCTCTTCGCTTGAGGAAGAACCCTCACCCCTCGATCGCTTGCTTCAGCTTTCCCAGCCACCGGTCTAGGCGTTTCTGGTTCGCCCCCCAGTCGTAGACGTTGAAACGCGGCCTTGCGTAAACCGAGAGCTTCGAGCCACCGGTCTCGTCTGTGGCTTTGACGGTGATGTAGTCGCGAAACCCGAATATCGTGGAGCGGGCGACGAAGGTGATCATGCCCTCATCCACGCTGCCTTCCACAAGACCCACACGCCAGTCGCGGCGGGCGATCTTTGAAAGCTCTGTCAGCACGTCGCGCGCTTCCGCTTCGAACCGCGGCGCATCGGGACCGATCATGCGCACCTCGGAGCGCTGCTTTTCCGGCACGGCCGGGTCTTCGTGATAGGGTTCGCTGTCAGCCGGAATGAACCGGGCCAACAGAATGGCCACAGCAACAAAGCCAAGGGCATAGAGCATGGATTGCATTGGGAAACCTCACTGGTTACTCAACCAATGGTAAGCGAGTTCAGCGCCGATTCCAGCCCCAAAGTGCGATGAGGTCATAGGCAACATGGGCCGCCGCCAGCGATGTGATCCCGGCATGGTCGTAGGCGGGTGCAACCTCAACCACATCGGCACCGACCAGATTGAGCCCGGCGAGGCCACGCAGGATGGGGCCGATCTGGGCGGTTGAGAGGCCACCCCAAACCGGGGTTCCGGTGCCCGGTGCGAAGGCCGGATCCAGCACATCGATGTCGAAACTCAGATAGACGGGGGCGTCTCCGATAACGCGTTTGATCTCTCCCGCCACATCCGCTCCGGCATGAACGGCACGGGCGTCGATGCGGGTGATCTGGTTTTGGGTTTCGCCCTCAACTTCGACGCGGGTGCCGATCTGGACCACGCGGGCGGCGTCGAGGAGGCCCTCCTTCAGGGCCTTGTAGACGAAGGTGCCGTGGTCCACCCGGCTTGGGTCATCATCCGTCCAGGTGTCGGGATGGGCATCGAATTGCACGTAAGCCAGTGGCCCGTGTTTGGCCGCATGCGCTCTTAGGAGCGGTAAGCCGATGGAGTGGTCGCCACCAAGCACCAACGCGGCGGTCCCTGTTTCCAGAATGCTGGCCACATGCGCCTCGATCAGTTTCGGCACGTTGGTGACGGCGGCATAATCGAACGCCATATCACCGGCATCCGCGATCTTGAACCGGTCGAGCGGGCTGTATCCCCAGCCATAGGGCACATCGCCCGCCATCAGCGTGGAGGCTTCCCGGATCGCGCGCGGCCCGAACCGCGCGCCCGGGCGATGAGTGACGGCTTGGTCAAAGGGCACGCCGGTCACGGCCAGATCAAAATCGTCGAGATCCTTGGTGAGCGGACGGCGCAGAAAGGACGGCACACCGGCAAACGGGTTTTCATAGCCGAGCCCGGTGGTCGCGCCGGAGATGGCCCGGTCGACCTCGTGTTTTGCATCTTCCAGCGCCATCGCCCCTCGCTTCCAGTGGACAAGTCCGAACAGGCGTGGAACCTACGCGGCATCGACCCGCGTGCCAAGGAGCGACCGCCCATGTCCGATCCGATCTATGATACCGATGACGGCTGGCCGAGGCTGGTGGAGGTGATGCGCCGTCTGCGTGACCCGGTGTCGGGCTGCCCGTGGGACATTGAACAGACCTTCGCGACCATCGCGCCTTATACGATCGAGGAGGCTTATGAGGTGGCCGATGCGATTGAGCGCGAGGCGTGGGGCGAATTGAAGGGGGAGTTGGGCGATCTGTTGTTGCAGGTGATCTATCACGGCCAGATCGCCGACGAGGCCGGGCATTTCGACACTGAAAGCGTGGCGCGGGAGGTGGCGGCCAAGATGATCTCCCGCCATCCACATGTGTTCGGGCCGGAGAGCAATGCCAAGAGTGCCGAGCAGCAGACCCGCGATTGGGAAGTCGCCAAGGCGGCGGAACGCGCGGCCAAGGGAGAAGTGCGCACGCTGGATGGTGTGGCGCTTGGCCTGCCCGCTTTGTTGCGCGCGTTGAAGCTGCAAAAGCGATTGGCGCGGGTCGGGTTCGACTGGGGCGCGGAAGGGCCGGTGCTCGACAAGATCAGCGAAGAGATTGCGGAGTTGACGGAGGCGCGCGCGTCCGGCGATGCGGACGCGGTGGAGGATGAGTTTGGCGATCTGCTCTTCGTGCTCGTCAACCTGGCGCGGCATTGGAACATTGATCCCGAAGCGGCGCTGCGGCGTACCAACGCAAAGGTCGAGCGGCGGTTTGCGGCGATTGAGGATCGGTTGGCAGAGGCGGGCTCGACCCCGGCAGACGCGACGCTGGAGGAAATGGACGCATTGTGGAACGCAGTGAAGGCGGCGGAGAAGACGGCATCATGACGAACTCGGGCAACGCATGAGCCGTTTTCGTGTGGTTGGGGCGCTGCTGGCGCTGAGTGTTGTCTTGGGTGCCGTGTTCGTTCTTGAAACGGCGCGGAGTGGAGTATCGATCAGCCGTACTGAGGTGGGCGAGACGCCGGTGACGTCTTTCATCGGCGCTGATGCGGATGGCCCTGCGGTGGTGATCGCCCATGGCTTCGCGGGATCGTCGCAGATGATGCAAGGCTACGCCCTGCCACTCGCGCGGGCTGGCTACCGCGTTTTCGCTTTCGATTTCTTGGGGCATGGACGGCACAGGTTGCCCATGTCCGGCGATGTGAATGCCATCGATGGCACGACCCGGTTGCTGGTCGATCAGACCCGCGCGGTGATGGACGCCGTGGGGTCCGGTGACGCCAAAGTGGCGCTCCTCGGCCATTCCATGGCGACGGATCTTCTCGTCCGCGCCGCCGAGGATCGGGATGATGTCGGGCCGATTGTTTTGCTTTCGGCCTTTTCGCAGGTCATCGACGCCACCCATCCCGCCGCTTTGTTGCTGGTGGCGGGCGCGTGGGAGGGGCGGTTGAGTGCATATGCCGTCGAGCCGGCTCAGATGGTGTCACCCGATGCCTTGCCCGGGGAGACGGTTTCGGATGGCGCGGTGATGCGCCGCACGGTGATCGTGCCGTGGATCGAGCATGTCTCCATCCTGCAAAGCGCGGTGGCTCGAAAAGAGGCGTTGCTCTGGCTCGACGGGTTTTACGGGCGGACATCGGATGTTCGGGTCTGGTCCACGGGACCGGCCATCATCGCGCTTCTCGCTGGGTTGGTGATTGCCCTGAACTTGCTGGCGAAACGCTTACCGGCGCGAGACTTGGCACCCGCGTCACTGTCGCTCAAACAAGCGACACTGATCGTCGTTCTACCGATGGTCGTGGCCCCGCCCCTCGCGGTCGCGCTGAACCCCGGATGGCTGCCCGTTCTGGTCGCCGATTACCTCGCGCTGCATCTGGCGATCTATGGCGGTCTGCAACTGGCTCTGCTCGCCGTCTGGCGCGTGCCCCTTGGAGGCTTCTCGCGCGCTGCATTTCTCTACCTGTTGATCGGTTCAGCGGTTTTCGGTCTGGCGCTGGATCGCTATGCAGCAAATTTTTGGCCGACCGGGGACCGGCTGTGGATCATTGCCGCGCTGGCGGTGGGATCGATCCCGTTCTTCGTCGCCGATGCGCGGCTTGGTCACCGGGCCTCACTGCGGTTTCGCGCGGTGAGCCACGGCGCGTTTCTGGTGTCGCTTGGCATTGCGGTCGCGCTGGATTTCGAGGGCCTGTTTTTCTTGTTGATGATCGCGCCGGTGATCGTGCTGTTCTATCTGGCCTTCGGCACCATGGGACACGCGGTCAGTGCGCGCGCGGGTCCGCTGGCACCGGGGCTGGCGCTCGGGCTGGTTCTGGCCTGGAGCCTCGGCGTGTCGTTCCCCCTCTTTCAGGCCTGACTCACAAGGGCTCAATGTCGCCCATAGCGCGATCTGCGTAGAACTTGGCCTCGAAACTCTCGAACTGACCTGCCGCGATGGCCGCGCGCATCTCCGCCATAAGCTCCTGATAGTAATGCAGGTTGTGCCACGTGAGCAGCATGCCGGAGATCATCTCGCCAGCCCGGAACACGTGGTGCAGGTAGGCGCGGCTGTAGTGCGAACACGCGGGACAGGTGCAGTTTTCATCGAGCGGGCGCGGGTCATTCGCATGCCGGGCGTTCTTGATGTTCACCACGCCGCGCCGGGTGAAGGCCTGCCCGGTGCGCCCGGATCGCGATGGTAGGACGCAATCCATCATGTCGATCCCACGCTTCACCGCACCCACGATATCGTCAGGTTTGCCAACGCCCATCAAATAGCGCGGCTTGTCCACGGGCAGCATGCCCGGCGCAGTATCGAGCACGCCGAACATCGCCGCCTGCCCTTCGCCCACGGCGAGGCCACCGACCGCGTACCCCTCAAACCCGATGGCCTTGAGCGCCTCTGCACTTTCCTCGCGAAAATCGTCCTCCAGCCCACCCTGCTGGATGCCGAAAAGCGCGTGGCCCGGGCGATCCCCGAAGGCATCCCGTGACCGCGCAGCCCACCGCATAGAAAGCCGCATGCTTTCGGCGATGCGGTCCCGGTCGGCGGGCAAGGCCGGGCATTCGTCGAAACACATGACGATGTCGCTGCCGAGAAGGCGCTGGATCTCCATCGAGCGTTCGGGCGTCAGCATGTGCTTTGAGCCATCGATATGGCTGGAAAAACGCACCCCCTCCTCCGTCAGTTTGCGGAGGCTCGCGAGGCTCATCACCTGAAACCCGCCGGAATCGGTGAGGATCGGCTTCGACCAGTTCATGAAGCGGTGCAGACCGCCCAGGGCCGCGATCCGCTCCGCCGTGGGGCGCAGCATCAGGTGATAGGTATTGCCGAGCAGGATATCCGCCCCCGTCGCCGCCACGCTTTCCGGCATCATCGCCTTCACCGTTGCGGCGGTGCCCACCGGCATGAAGGCGGGCGTGCGGATGTCGCCTCGGGCCGTATGGATCACACCGGTGCGGGCTTTGCCGTCGGTGGCGTGGAGGTCGAAGGAAAATGCGGTCATGGGCGTGGAATGCCTGTGAAACGCGGGAATGCCAAGGGTTGACCGCTCGCGGGCTTTCTCCGCATAGTTTTCCCATTCACAAGTCTGTTTTTCATGTCTGATCTGCCGCAAGACGTCACCCGCATCAACGCCCTGACCTCCAACGCCCGCAGCACCTGGTTCGTTCTGCTGGGTGTACTGTCGTTTGTGGGGGTGACGCTTCTCTCGGTAGAGCATATCGACTTTTACGGCGTGGATCGCGCCACGCAGTTGCCCTTGGTGAATGTCGAGATCCCGACGCGGTTCTTCTTCTTCGCCGCGCCGCCCTTGGTGGCGGCCGTGTTCGGGTACTTCCATTTGTACCTGATCCGGCTTTGGGATGCATTGTCAGTGGCGGAACCGCGTGTAGGAGAGGACCGCTTGGGCGACGTGATCACGCCGTGGCTCATCTCCGACGCGTTTCTCTTTCTGCGCAACTGGACGCGCAAAGACTATTGCTGTACGCATCGCCCGCTGGAAGGCACGGCCATGCTGCTGAACTTCGCGTTGGCCTGGGCCTTTGGGCTGGTGGTTCTGTTCGGCCTGTGGTGGGTGTCAATGACGGCGCGCGAGTTGCCGATGACCTTGGTCGCCGGTGCGGCCTTTGGCGCCGCCCTGCTGGTCGGAAGCGCCAGTGCGTTTATTCTGTGGTCGCGGGCACGCACGAAAGCGGACGGAAAAACAGTACAGTTCACGAAAACCCCGCCCGTTCTGTTCGCCATCCTTCTGGGCGCGTTTTTCATCGCCTTCGTCAGCGACCTGAGCACACGGGGCCCGTCAGAGTGGCTCGCGCCCATCGACATGACCGGAGAGGCCATCGTCGAGCGTCCAAGCGGCTGGCTGCCCTATGCCGTGGCGCGGGCTGAGTATCGCGATGCGTGAAGCGCGCGAAAGAACGCTGAGGATTGCGAGGATCTGAGTGCGGAACGCGAGGCCGAGTTTGAAGCCGATTGGAGTGCACGCCGCGCCGCAAGCCTGACCGATATGAGCCGCCCGGATTGGAGCGGGGCGGGTTCAGACCGTGTTTTGAACCTGAGGCAGGCTCAACTGTCGGGGGCCTATCTGGTTGGCGCAAGACTGGTTGGCGCGCAGATGGAGGGGGCGAACCTCTTCGGAGCGCAGCTGGAGGGGGCGAACCTATTCGGGGCGCAGGTGGAGGGAGCGAACTTCAGCTTCGCGCAGATGGAGGGGGCGGACCTCAATGGCGCACAGATGGAGGGGGCGGTCCTCGTCGCGGCGCGGATGGAGGGAGCGAACCTATTAGGGGCGCAGATGAAAGGGGCGAACCTCATCGGGGCGCAGATGGAAAACGTGGACCTTCGCAGCGCGGAGATGGAGGCAGCGAACCTATTAGGGGCGCAGATGAAAGGGGCGGACCTTTCTTTTTCACGGTTTTTTGGTTCTGCAGATCGCATGATAGGCTTGATCACGACAAATCTCAACGCGGTAACAAACAATGGCGGGGCGTTGAGATTTGTGGTTCTGACCGGCGCGGCCTGGGATGAACAGACGGATTTCCGAAATGTCTTTCTGGACGGCACTGTCACAATGACGCCCGCGTTCCGCACCCGCATGGGACATCCTTGCCAATGGATCACTCACACACTGGACGACACGGAGTTTCTCTCGCTTTGGCGATGGTGGGCAGAGCGTATAACGGGATTCCTCTCTTTCCTGCCTGACAAAATCCAAAACGCCCCCCTCCCCACTGAGGCCCGCCTCGAAGAACTCGGCCTAACCGACTGCCAACCGAACCAACCCTTCGGCCCGATGCCCGACGCCAACTGACGCCCGTGGCGCAAACGCACACCGCTTTCACATCCCGCAGCGCACATCTTTACGCTCACCCCCTAATCCCTATATAATCAGTCGAGTTACCGCGAGGATGTCATGAACTCCGAACCGACAGAACAGCTCGAAGGCGCTCCGCTGATCAAGCCGTCTTCAACGGA
>JBCBBB010000060.1:0-18132 GCA_038532095.1 Pseudomonadota bacterium | reverse complement strand
GCGCGGGCTGGTGCTGATCGACCGTTCGGAGCTTTGGAAAGGCCGCCCGGTCAAGGCCCTCACCGAGGGTTTGACCAAGAAGGCGGGCCGGAACAATACCGGACGGATCACGATGCGTCGTCGTGGTGGGGGAGCAAAACGCCTCTACCGCATCGTAGATTTCAAGCGCACCAAGCGCGACGTGGACGCCACGGTTGTCCGGATCGAATATGACCCGAACCGCACCGCGTTTATCGCCCTCATCCAGTATCACGATGGGGAGCAGGCCTATATCCTCGCGCCGCAGCGCCTCGCCGTTGGCGACAAGGTGGTCGCGGGTGAGAAGGTTGACGTAAAGCCCGGCAACGCAATGCCCTTCAGCGGCATGCCCATCGGCACCATCGTTCACAACATCGAATTGAAGCCCGGCAAAGGCGGCCAGATCGCTCGTGCTGCTGGCACTTACGCACAGTTCGTCGGTCGTGACGGTGGCTACGCTCAGATCCGCCTGTCCTCAGGTGAGCTTCGCATGGTCCGTCAGGAATGCATGGCAACTGTTGGCGCGGTCTCGAACCCCGACAACTCGAACCAGAACTACGGTAAAGCGGGCCGCATGCGCCACAAGGGCATCCGCCCCTCTGTGCGTGGTGTTGTCATGAACCCGATCGATCACCCGCATGGTGGTGGTGAAGGCCGGACCTCGGGTGGTCGTCACCCGGTTTCGCCCTGGGGCAAGCCGACCAAGGGTGCCCGCACCCGGAACAAGAACAAGGCGTCGTCGAAGCTGATCATCCGCTCGCGTCACGCCAAGAAGAAAGGGCGCTGATATGGGTCGCTCAGTCTGGAAGGGTCCCTTCGTCGACAGCTATGTGCTGAAGAAGGCGGAGAAGACCCGCGAAAGCGGTCGGAACGAAGTGATCAAAATCTGGTCCCGCCGTTCGACCATCCTGCCGCAGTTTGTTGGTCTGACCTTCGGCGTCTATAACGGCCAGAAGCACATTCCGGTCAACGTGTCGGAAGACATGATCGGCCAGAAGTTCGGCGAATACGCTCCGACGCGCACCTATTACGGGCACGCGGCGGATAAAAAAGCGAAGAGGAAGTAAGCCATGGGCAAGGATAAAAATCCCCGCCGCGTGGCGGAGAACGAGGCGATGGCGAAGACCCGTCTTCTGCGCACCTCGCCTCAGAAACTCAATCTGCTGGCCTCAATGATCCGTGGCAAGAAGGTGGAAAAGGCTCTGTCCGATCTCACTTTCTCCAAGCGCCGGATTTCGGCTGACGTGAAGAAGTGCCTTCAGTCGGCCATCGCCAACGCAGAAAACAACCACAACCTGGATGTCGACGAGTTGATCGTCGCGGAAGCCTGGGTCGGCAAGGGCCTGGTCATGAAGCGCGGTCGTCCGCGGGCACGTGGCCGGTTCGGACGGATCCACAAGCCGTTCGCCGAGATCACGATCAAGGTTCGCCAAGTCGAGGAGACCGCCTAATGGGTCAGAAAGTTAACCCGATCGGCATGCGCCTGCAGGTGAACCGCACCTGGGACAGCCGCTGGTACGCCGATACCAAGGATTACGGTGATCTTCTGTTGGAAGACGTCAAAATCCGCGAGTTCATCAATGAAGAGTGCAAGCAGGCGGGTGTGTCCCGTGTGATCATCGAGCGTCCGCACAAGAAGTGCCGCGTGACGATCCACACCGCGCGCCCGGGTGTCATCATCGGCAAGAAGGGTGCAGACATCGAAGGTCTGCGCCGCAAGCTGGCCAAGATGACGGACTCTGAACTGCACCTCAACATCGTCGAAGTTCGGAAGCCTGAGCTGGATGCGGCGCTGGTCGCTGAAAGCATCGCGCAGCAGTTGGAGCGTCGTGTGTCCTTCCGCCGTGCCATGAAGCGCGGTGTGCAGAACGCAATGCGCATGGGCGCGCTTGGCATTCGTGTGAACGTGGCCGGTCGTCTGGGCGGCGCTGAAATCGCACGCACGGAATGGTACCGCGAAGGTCGCGTGCCGCTTCATACCCTGCGGGCCGATATCGACTATGCGCTGGCCGAAGCGATGACGCCTTATGGCATCATCGGCATCAAGGTCTGGATCTTCAAAGGCGAGATCATGGAACATGATCCGTCCGCACGTGATCGTCGTCAGCAAGAGTTGCAGGAAGGTCCTGCACCACGTGGCGCCGGCGGCGGCCGCGGCCGGAACTGAGGAGTTTAAGAGATGCTGCAACCAAAGCGCACAAAATTCCGCAAGATGCACAAGGGCCGGATCAAGGGTCAGGCCAAAGGTGGCTCTGACCTGAACTTTGGGTCCTACGGCCTCAAGGCGACCGAGCCGGAGCGTGTCACCGCGCGCCAGATTGAAGCCGCCCGTCGAGCGATGACGCGTCACATGAAACGTCAGGGCCGCGTCTGGATCCGCATCTTCCCCGACACCCCGGTCTCGGCCAAGCCCATCGAAGTGCGTATGGGTAAAGGTAAAGGCTCGGTCGACCGCTGGACCTGCAAGGTCAAGCCTGGCCGGATCATGTTCGAGATCGACGGTGTGGCTGACTCGATTGCTCGTGAGGCGCTCCGCCTTGCTGCGATGAAGCTGCCGGTGAAGACGAGAACGGTTGTAAGAGAAGATTGGTGACTGTACTGATGGTCCCGCCAATTGTTGCGGGACCATCTTGTGAAGCTCGATCCAAAGCGAGTATTTAAGGAGTTCAGCTATTATCCAATAGTCTTTGCGGCGATAATAGGTGCTCCATCGATGTTGGCTTTGATCAATGATCTTGCTGACGGTGGAGACTTTCTGAAGCACCTAAAATTCATAATCGACGGGTACAATGGCATCGTGTCTCAACTTGATGCTGTTGCCGATGAGATTTTTTTGCCGATAGTCGAGTTGGTAAACGAGAAGTTCGAAACAGATTTAGTGATAGGCGACCACTGGCGTCCGTTGTTCTTTTTGATGCTCGTATTTGCTTCCGGACGTGTTCTTGACCAAATTTGGAAGCAACGTTGGCAGCAAATTTTCAGTGCGGCAGTTTGGGTCGGCTACTTGATGTTGGCGGCAATCGTTACAAGCATGGTGCCAACCACCACTTGGCATTACCAGCCTTTGATTGGCTGCCTTCCGTTTTGGTTTTTCTACGTGTGGGTCCTTGCGTTTCCGTATTTCACAAGACGCCGTCGACTGGTTCCGGTGGGCAAAACGCTCTACGACCTTAGCATCGGACTTATGGTAGGTGCAGGGTTCTCCGTTGTGATTGTACTTTTCGCTGTATTACTCTGTCTTTTTGAAGCCACGCGAGCCGTTGCCGGGGTAGCGGCACTTGGCATATTTGTGTTTTTGTATTCGCTTCTTTCCGCGGCTACGGTGTTCATTCCCGAGAGAATACAGTACTCAAGCGCTGAATCTCGTGCGCGCGACTTTCGTCAAAAGAAGCAACTAACTTACGATGGATTGCGTCAGTTAAGTGGTTTCGTGCTGGCGGCGTTAATACTCACAACAGATGTACTGATACGCTTGGTCTCTTAACAAAAGACTAGGCTGTAACAGCGCCAGTCGCGTCGCCGAAGTGCGTGTGCATGGGGATTGGCGAAACTATTATAGCTGAAAACAGCGAAAACCCTCCCAATTCGCCACAAACAAACGCCACCCGCGCTCTATCTTCGCCACATTCTCCCTCGAAACCCCTGAGTCGACAGATTGGAAACAATCCAATCGTCTGAAACTGAATTGAGAGCGGAGCCCATACAATGGCAGCCACGAAAGCGAAGACACCGGCCAAGGCTAAGACCACGGCCAAGCCGAAAGCAGCAGCCAAGCCGAAGGTAGTGGCCAAGGCGGCAGCGAAACCGAAGACCGTCGCCAAGGCGAAGGCACCAGCCAAGGCAAAAGCCACGGCCAAGCCGAAGGCCGTAGCAAAGACCAAGGCACCTGCGAAGGCCAAAGCCCCGGTGAAGGCCGCAGCAAAGGCAAAGACGGCAACCAAGGCCAAGGCCCCCGCCAAGAAAGCGTCGAACGGCGCGAAGACCTTCGACGCACCGAAGTTCCAGGAATTCACCATCCGCGACAACGCCGGCGTTGTCGGCCACGTGCGTTTGAAGCCGAACGCGGTGGCGTGGAAGGCGAAATCCTCCAAAGCCTATCAGCAGATCTCGATCGACCAACTCGCTGCATTCGCAGCAGAGCATGGTCGCGCCGTGAAGGCCTAAAACACAGCCGGCTCGGGCTGTTTTGGCCCGAGCCTGTCAACTCTGGCGCGCGCACCCGCCCGCCTGTTCGTTTTTCAATGCCGCTGAAATTTGAAAACGCCACCGGTTTCGACCGGGTGGGCAATGTCGGCAATCTGTGCGCGCAAAGCCTCGGCGCGGTCGAACAAGTCTTCTTTCGACAGTTCCATATGGTCACGTTTCCTCGCCAGTTTCACGGCGGCGGCCTTGATGGACTGAACCCGGTCTTCCATGGCCGAGATGTCGTCCTGACGATCCTTTAAGCCCGCGCGCACCCGCGCCATGCGCCGATCCGAGAAACGCTCGGCCATATCGCGTGATTGCTCGCTCATCTGCGCGCCAATGATGAGCAACTCATCGTCAATCTCGGACAGATCGCTCTTTTCCTTGAGATAGGCATAGCGTTCCCGCACGGCATCGAACTCGCGCTGCATGCCAAACATCTCTGCGCGGTCGGCCATATGTGCGGCGCGATACGCGCGCGTGACATCGTCCATATCAATCGAAAAGCGACGATGTTGATGCTCGAGCTTCATCACCCGGAACGAGGCCGGGATGATGGTCAACAGCGTGACCAACAACACAGTTACCCCGATCTGGAGCGCCATACCGGCTTGCGGCAGCAGGGTTTCCCCGAAGGCCGCCGTCACATCAAGCCACGGCCACACTCCAAAAGACGAAAGTCCGGTCACCAGCACCATCGCCAGCGCGGCCATGGCAAGCAGCGCTAGTCCAAGCAATTGGGCGAAGTTAATCAAAATTGGCAGCTTCATCATGTTCACTCACAACAATTCCCCTCGACAATCAGGTAAGCACTGCCTTGGTGACATTTACGGGGAAAAAACGGTGATTTGTCCCTCTGCAACCAGAGAGGCACAGCTGCGCCCGCACTCAGCGATGTGGCGCGTTTGCTTAACCGGTTTGGCGCAAAGACCTGAGCAACAGCCCCAGACCGCCAACGAAAAGCACGAGGATCACGATCAGATCAAACGCGCTCATGCGCTGCATGTGGACGTTGAGGTTGGCCAGGACTCCGAAGATCAAGGCGACCAGAGAGCCACAGGTCAGCAGCCAGCCGATCCAGTTCTTCGCGTTGTAGAACAGAAACCCGACACCGATCAGGAACGGGATAAAGATCATGCCCGTTGTCACGTTGAGCCCGCCAAAGGAATAGATCGAGGCGCCAAAGCCCCAACCGGGGCGCACGATAATCCGGCTCAGCAGCAGATAGCCGCCGCCGCACATCATCATGACACCCAGCAGAAACTGCATTGTGCCGCCTTCGGACCCGCCTGCACCACGCATGCCTGACCTCATTGTTCGTGCCCCGTATCGGGTGTTTAACGCGCTGATCTGCGCCAAACCACTCACAGGACGGAAAGATCATCGTCAACGCGTCTTCCATGTGACGGCTTCGTGACGTTTTCTGATCGTCCACACGCGACAACGTGATTTCCGTTTTGCGCGCTGAGGCGTCATACAGAAGGCATGATACAGATTAAGTATTTTCATATTCACCCGATCACTTTGACAGCGGCCATGGTTGTTTCAACCGCAATGGCCTCACCAACATGGGCGGAACCCCGCATTCTGAAAGTCCCTGACAGGACAGAAGCGACCTTGCCCGGCGCATCGCACGGTGCATCTTTGGGCATCGTCATCCGCCGTGGCTCCGGGTTCCCCGAGCCTGAACCCGAGGTGGTGGAGGCTCCTGTCACGGAACAAGCAACTGAGGCTCCGTCGCAGACCCGTCGGGTTGTGATCCGCCGCAGCCGATACGGGTATTAACCCCACGTCGTCGCCGCGTTTGGCGGATCACAAAGCCCTCGCGCCCGTCTTCTGAGAACGCAAAGCTCAGGAGGCGTTGCAATTTGCTGTCGCCGCACATGTACAAGTCGATGCAAATCCTGGATCCTGTCACTGGAATAAAGCCGATACGTGGACGGATCTTGAATGCCGCAGAACCTATTCGTGACGCCCCTCTACCGGGCACGGTTGTCGAGTGACATCGACGCCAGTGAGCTGGAGGCGTCGTGCCTTTCGATTGCGGAAGATGATGAAGCCGGCCAGATATGGAGCGAAGAGCAGGGCTACCCGGGCTATACAAGTTACGCCAGCCTGACAGACTTGCCGTGGCGCTTTCCGATTTTTGAAACCGTGAAGACGGCTCTCGATCACCACGTACGCATCTTTGCCAAGCACTTGTGCTTTGATCTTGGTGAGGGAACGCTGGAGCTGGAAGACCTCTGGATCAACATCCTTCCGGAAGGCGGCCTTCATACCAGCCATATCCATCCGTTGAGTGTCATCTCCGGTACCACTTATGTGGCTATGCCGGACGGAACAAGCGCGCTGAAGCTGGAGGACCCGCGTCACGCAATGATGATGGCCAGCCCTCCACGCCGCAGGGATGCCCCTGAAGAGCTAAAGCAGTTCGTGTACATCAAACCCGATGTTGGAGACGTGTTGCTTTGGGAAAGCTGGCTTCGGCATGAAGTGCCGATGAACATGAGCGAAGACGATCGCATCAGTGTCAGCTTTAATTACAAATGGGTCTGACGCTCTCCATTGACCTGAAAATATCCTGGGGGAGCGCGAGGGGGTAAAACCCCCTCGCATAATCCGGTTGCACCGCGGTGGCTTCCCGGACTCCAGACGGCGTTCTGAAACAAAAACGCCGCCCAAGGGGCGGCGCTGTGTGGCTTTGTTTGGCGATGTCTTAGCCTATGGCGACAGCGCGCACATCCTCATCGATCTTTTCCGCGTATTGGGCGAAATTCTCCGAGAACATGGACACGAGCTTGGCTGCCTGTGCGTCATAGGCCTTTTTGTCGTCCCAGGTCCGGCGTGGGTCGAGCAGGATGTCCGGTACAGCCGTTGCTTTCACGCTGATCGGGACTTCAAACCCGAAATTCGGATCTTTGCGGAACTCGGCATCTTCCAGGCTGCCATCGAGAGCTGCTGTCAGCAATGCTCGTGTCGCCTTGATGGGCATCCGGCTTCCCGTGCCGAACGCACCACCGGTCCAGCCGGTGTTGACCAGCCAGCACGTGGTGCCGTGGCTTGCGATCTTCTCACGCAACAACTCTCCGTAAACCTCGGGGCGCCGCGGCATGAATGGCGCGCCGAAACAGGTCGAGAAAGTGGGTTGCGGCTCGGTCACGCCGCGTTCGGTACCCGCCACTTTCGAGGTGAAGCCCGAAAGGAAGTGATACATGGCCTGTGCCGGTGTCAGACGCGCAATCGGAGGCAGCACGCCAAACGCATCGCATGTCAGCATGATCACGTTCTTCGGATGCCCGCCGCGCGCATCTGCCGACGCATTCGAGATGTAATGCATCGGGTAGGCGCACCGCATGTTCGGTGTGAGACTGTCATCGTTGAAGTCGAGTTCCTTGGTCTCAGGGTCATAGACCATGTTCTCGATCACGGTGCCAAACATGGAGCAGGTGTCGTAGATCTCCGGCTCTGCTTCCCGGCTCAGGTTGATCGTCTTCGCGTAGCATCCGCCTTCGAAGTTGAACGAGCCATTGGCTGACCAACCATGTTCATCATCGCCAATCAGCACCCGGTTCGGGTCGGCGGAGAGCGTGGTTTTGCCGGTGCCGGACAGGCCGAAGAACACGGCCGTATCAACCGGGTTGCCGGGGGCGTGGTTGGCCGAGCAATGCATCGGCATCACGCCCTTTTCGGGCAGAATATAGTTCAGCAACGAGAAGATAGACTTCTTGTTCTCGCCAGCATACTCGGTGTTGGCGATCAGGATGAGCTTCTTGTCGAAGTTCATTGCAATGACAGTTTCGGACCGGCACCCATGCTTTTCCGGGTCTGCCTTGAAGGTCGGGCAGTTGATAACGGTGAACTCCGGGATGAACCCGTCCAGTTCTTCACGGTCCGGGCGGCGCAGCATGTGCCGGATAAAGAGGGAATGCCACGCCAGTTCGGTGACGAGGCGAACATCAAGGCGATACTGCGGGTCCGCGCCAGCATAGAGGTCTTGCACGAAGTAATCGCGACCCTTCATATGCTCCAGCATGTCGGCATGGAGCGCGTCAAAGCCCTCGGGCGACATGGCGGCGTTGTTTTCCCACCAGATCGTGTCTGCAACACTATCGGTTTTCACGATGTGTTTGTCCTTTGGCGACCGGCCTGTGAACTTGCCGGTGGACACCAAAATTGCCCCGCCTTGACCCAGTTCGCCTTCGTTTCGGCAAAGTGCCTTTGCAATGAGATCGGGTTCGATAAGGTTGTAATGCACCTCACCCAGTCCGCTGATCCCCTGATGTTCAAGCGTCTGTTGAGGGTTCACACGTCCCTGACCCATACCTGTGCTCCTTTGGCATCGTGCGGCGAAACCGGGCCGCAATTAATTGTTACGAGGCTGTTATGGGGGGTTCCGCAGGTGATGAACAGACAGTTAGCGCCACCAAGCCATTGAATTTTCACAGTTAGCGCCATCATGCCCTGCGCGTGCCGAAAAACTGCGGCAAATTAGCCATTCCTAAACACCAATTTCGTTCATCTAACGTGGCGAATGGGCTTGATTCGCACATTATTGTTGAAAAACCCAACGGCAGACATGAAGATGCCCGAAAAATGACATCATAAAATGCGCCATTTCCAAGGCGTGTATGAGCAGTAAAGGAATAACGCATGTCCAGGATCGCGCTGGTCGATGACGACCGGAATATTCTGACGTCCGTCTCGATGACCCTCGAAGCCGAAGGCTTCGAAGTGGAAACGTATAATGACGGGCAGGCCGCCCTCGACGCTTTCAACAAGAAGCTTCCGGACATGGCCGTCTTCGACATCAAGATGCCGCGTATGGATGGTATGGACCTGTTGCAACGGGTCCGCCAGAAAACTTCCATGCCTGTCATCTTTCTGACGTCGAAGGACGACGAGATTGATGAAGTGCTTGGGCTGCGCATGGGGGCTGATGACTACGTCAAAAAGCCGTTCTCGCAGCGTCTGTTGGTCGAACGCATCCGCGCTCTTCTGCGTCGTCAGGAAGTCATCGCGGGCGACGGCGAAGGGGTTGAGGTTGACCAAGCGCAGGTTATGACGCGGGGCAACCTCCGCATGGACCCGCTGCGCCACTCGGTGACCTGGAAAGGGCTCGACGTTTCGCTGACGGTCACGGAATTCCTGTTGTTGCAGGCGCTTGCACAGCGTCCGGGTTTCGTGAAGAGCCGCGACCAGCTGATGGACGTCGCTTACGACGATCAGGTGTATGTCGACGACCGGACGATCGACAGTCACATCAAGCGACTGCGCAAGAAGATGCGCATGGTCGATGATGAGTTCTCGGCAATCGAAACACTCTATGGTATCGGATACCGGTACAACGAAGAATAGATGACCGCGGCGGGGGTCAATATGGACGGCGCCAGGCCGGCCAAACAGGCGGAAGTTGTCCTCGGTGAGGACTGGATCGGCGGCGATGCTGCCGCCGAGAGCCAAGCACGCGCAAAACGCGAGCGGCGTGGCGTCATCGCTATGAACCGCTCGCCTTTGGCGCGGAAGATCATCACGTTCAACCTTCTTGCCATTCTGGTTCTTGTCAGCGGCGTTCTGTTTCTCAACCCGTTCCGTGACAGCCTTGTCTATCAGCGCGAGAAGGCGATTGTCAGTGAAGCGGAGCTGATCGCCGGGTTTTTGGGCTTCCAACCTGACACGGTGGATGCCTCCGATGATCCCGGGGGTGTCGATGCGAGTTTAGAGACACGACTTGCGGCCATTGAACTGGCGTCGGCAGCGTCACTTTTTGTCTATGACACGACGGGATCGTTGGTCACATCGCGCGATTTCACCGGCCGGCCAGAGGTGTTTGCGGCTCTCAACCCTACGGAACGCTCGACGGTCATTACGGACTCACTCGACGCCATCTGGATGACAGTGGCGCGCCTGTTGGGTCAGGATGTTCAGCGACCGGAGGTTGACACAGACAACGCGCTGCTGGTTGCGGACCTTGTGGAGGCCGCTCTTGAGCGCGGCACGCATGTGCGCACATCGACCGATATCCACGGAAACACGATATTCACTGTCGCGACGCCGATCACAGAGGGCGACCTGTCCGTTGGCGTTGTCGCCATTGCGAGTGCCGCAGGCGAGATTGATGGCTTGGTCCGTTCGGAGCGTGAGCAGATCCTGCAAATGTTTGTTATCGCAATCCTTGTGTCTGTCGGCCTCAGCCTTGTTCTGGCGTCGACCATCGCGAACCCGCTGTCTGATCTGGCGGCGGCGGCGGAGATTGGACGGGAGCGGAATGCCCGCAAGTTCAGCCCAAGCCGCGTCCGTATCCCGGACCTGACGGCGCGCCCCGACGAGATTGGCAGGCTGTCGGGCGCGCTTCGTGGAATGGTCACAGCGCTTTACGACCGCATTGATGCGAACGAACAATTCGCCGCGGATGTTGCACATGAAATCAAAAACCCGCTGGCATCGCTCCGTTCGGCAGTGACGTCGCTGCGCACGACGAAGCGCGACGATCATCGGGACAAACTGCTGGATGTCATTGAGCATGATACCGTCCGGTTGGATCGCCTGGTCAGTGATATCTCCAATGCCTCCCGCCTCGACAGTGAGCTGGTGAAAGAGGATGAGGAGCCGTTCGACCTGCTCAAGATGATTGGGAACCTTTCCGATTACCTTGGGAATGAGGCGCGTGAGAAAGGTGTCGAGTTCATCACCGACATGCCTTCGGATCCAATTGTCATCGAAGGTCTGGAAAGCCGTTTGGCGCAGGTGTTCGTCAACCTTCTGACCAACGCGATTTCTTTCTGTGAGGAAGGGGACGCGATCCGCATCTGGGTGCGCAAACGTGAAAACCGCGTTCTCGTCGTTGTCGAGGATACTGGGCCGGGCATCCCGGAACAGGCTTTGACCAAGATTTTCAACCGTTTCTACACGGAACGACCACAAGATCACTTTGGCAACAACTCCGGTCTCGGTCTCGCGATTTCAAAGCAGATCGTAGAAGCACATGGCGGCGTGATCTGGGCCGAGAACATTCGGCCGACCGATGCCGACGTCACATCGGAGCCGCTTGGCGCCCGCTTTGTGGTCGGTCTGCCTGTCTAAGGCGCCCAGCCCTTGCAAACTCTTCACGCGTCCGCAGTTGCATTTGACGGGCAGGGCGTGCTTCTGACCGGCCCCTCGGGATCAGGGAAGTCTTCCCTGGCGCTGGAACTGATCGCATTTGGCGGTGTTCTGGTGGCCGACGACCAAGTTGTTCTTGAACCTCGGTCGGATGGTGTCTGGCTGGTGGCGCCTGAACCGCTTGAACACAGGGTCGAAGCGCGCGGTGTCGGTATTTTGCAAACGCCGACCCGGGCAAGCCGCCTTGAAGTGGTGGTCGATATGAGCAAGTCGGAAGACATGCGATTGCCGCCTGAGCGCAATATCGACATCGCAGGCGCGACATTTCCGCTTCTACGAAAGGTTGAGAGCCCTTCATTTGCGGCTATGCTGATCGTCTATCTGAAAGGAGAACGCTTGGCATGACGGGTCCCAAGTCGAGTGCACGTATCGTCATCGTGACCGGCGTTTCAGGTGCCGGTCGGACAACGGCGATCAACGCTCTCGAGGATATCGGCTTCGAGACAATCGATAACATCCCTCTCAGCCTTCTTGAGCGCGTCTTTGAGGGCCCCGCTCAATTGCCGCCCATGGCGATCGGCATTGATGTCAGAAACCGGGAGTTTTCGGTCGACACGGTAATGACTGTTTTGGATCGGATGGATGCGGCTCCGGAACTCGACGCGGAGGTGCTTTTTCTGACATGCAGCCCGAGCGTATTGCTGCGCCGGTACTCGGAGACGCGCCGCCGTCATCCTTTGGCCCCGTCAGGTGCGCCGGAGGATGGCATTGACCGCGAAACAGATCTGCTTGTTCCCCTGCGGGACCGTGCCGACCATCTGATCGATACGTCAGACATGACGCCACATCAGCTTCGAAGCGACATTGCACGCCTGTTTGGCGGCGAAGGGTTCGATGAGCTTGCGCTGACCGTCGAGAGTTTTTCTTACAAAAGGGGCCTGCCGCGTGGAGTTGATATGATCTTCGACGTCCGGTTCCTGAATAACCCGCATTGGCAAGATGGATTGCGCGCGCTGGACGGACGGTCTCAGAAGGTGGCCGAGTTTGTTTCGAACGATCCGAAGTTTTCACCATTTTTTGACAAGGTGAGCGAACTCGTTATTTCTCTACTGCCTGCGTATAAGTCAGAAGGTAAGACACATCTTTCCGTCGGAATTGGCTGTACCGGTGGGCAACACAGGTCCGTTGCCGTTGCGGAAAAGCTATCGAATGCCCTTGCAGAGCACGGGTGGCGGGTGTCAACTCGACACCGGGAATTGGAACGGCGCGGGCGAACCACACCGCGTGATATGGGGTAAGACCGTTTGATCGGTATTGTGATCGTGGCGCATGGGGGACTGGCGGCAGAGTATCTGTCGGCCGTAGAGCATGTCGTGGGAAAACAGACCGGTGTGCTCGCTATTCCGATTGAGCCGGATCACAATCGTGATCGCAAACAGGCCGAGATTTGTGCGGCCGCTGATAGCGTTGATACAGGTGACGGTGTTGTGGTGGTGACCGACATGTTTGGTGGCTCACCCTCCAATTTGTCACTGCGCGCCTGTAACCCGTCGGACCGGAAAATTCTCTACGGTGCCAATCTGCCCATGTTGATCAAGTTGACCAAGCTGCGCCACAAACCGATGCCGGTTGCAGTGGAAGCAGCACTGAAAGCAGGCCGCAAATATATCGATAGTTTCGATGGTGGGGTCTAACGTGCTATGGGCTCCGGTATGACTCGTGTGTTGACGATCGTGAATGAAAAAGGTCTCCACGCCCGCGCTTCGGCCAAGCTGGTGGAATTGGTCGAAGACTTCGATGCGGAAGCCGAGGTGTCGAAGGACGGTATGAGTGTCACCGGCGACAGCATTATGGGCTTGCTTATGCTGGCAGCCTCACGTGGTACTCAGATTGAAGTGACCACGACGGGCACTGACGCAGAAGCTTTGGCCGATGCCATTGAGGCCCTGGTCGCCAGTCGCTTTGGGGAGGACGCGTGAGCCTATGGCGCAACTGATCAACACACCCGGCGACGACACCACACAGGATGGCTACATCCCATATGACAAGCGCCGCCTGAGTTATGCGAATACGTTCCCGAACCCGGCCAAACGCGGTGTTATCCGCACTTTGGAATGGACGACCGGCAAGTTGCGGTTGCTTCGCCTGATCCGCCAATTTGAACGGGAAGGTGTGGAAACAGGTCAAGGCTTCTGGTCGCATGCGTTGAACGTGATGGGTATTTCGCTTCAGACGCCCGAGGAAGAGATTGCCCGGATACCTGCCTCCGGCCCTACCGTGATTGTCGCCAACCATCCCCATGGGCTGGTTGATGGCATGGTGCTGGCCGAGATGATCGGGCGCGTCAGGACAGACTACAAGATTCTGACCCGGTCCTTGTTGACAGGAATCCCCGAGATCGAGCAATTCATGATTCCGGTGCCATTTCCGCATGAAGACGACTCGATTCAGAAAAGCCTCGCCATGCGCAAGACAGCGATGGCGCATCTTGCGTCTGGTGGCGTGGTTGTGCTGTTCCCATCCGGTGTGGTGGCATCGTCTGACACATGGTGGGGACCAGCCATTGAGCGCGACTGGAACCCGTTCACCGCGAAAATGATCCTGAAATCTGGCGCGACGGTTGTGCCGATTCGGTTTGCCGGTGCTAACTCACGTGCCTACCAGATTGCAGACAAGGTCAGTGCGACTGTGCGGCAGGGGCTGTTGCTGCACGAGGTTGTGCATGCCTTGAACACGCCGCAACGGCCACATGTGGGAATTCCGTTCCAAACAGAAGACATCGCTGCAAAAGCGTCTCACCCCCGGGAACTGATGGCCTGGATGCGTGCCGAGACCCTTGCGCTTGGGGCATCCTAGTAAATCGCGGCAGTACAGATCCGAACGTGTTTTTGTTTGGATGACTTCCGGTTCAGCCCGACAGTTCAGCGCGTTGGAACGGGCGGGTCCTGCCGATAGTCGTAAAAGCCACGCTCCGTCTTGCGGCCCAGCCACCCGGCTTCGACATATTTGGTCAGAAGTGGGCAGGGGCGATACTTGGTGTCAGCCAGTCCGTCGTGCAGGACATTCATGATTGCAAGACAGGTGTCGAGGCCAATGAAATCCGCCAGTTCCAACGGACCCATCGGGTGGTTGGTTCCTAGCTTCATGGCGCTGTCGATGGAAGCAACCGACCCCACGCCTTCGTACAGAGTATAGACGGCCTCGTTTATCATGGGCATCAGGATGCGATTAACGATGAATGCCGGAAAATCCTCGGCGGTCGCAGAGGTCTTTCCAAGCTTCGCAACCACATCTCTGAGGGTCGTGTAAGTCGGCTCGTCGGTTGCAATGCCACGGATCAGTTCGACCAACTGCATAACCGGGACCGGGTTCATGAAATGGAACCCCATGAACTTTTCCGGCCGATCTGTGCGGCTGGCCAACCGGGTGATCGAAATCGATGAGGTGTTTGATGTGAGGATGGTATGCGGCGCCAGATGCGGCACGATATCCTCGAAAATCGCCGCCTTCACGGCTTCCCGTTCGGTGGCGGCCTCAATAACAAGGTCGGTCGGTCCGAGTTCCGCGAGCGTCAGAGTGGTCGAAATGCGGCTCAACGCGTTGGACTTCGTTTCCGCCGTGATCTTCTCGCGGGTCACCTGACGTTCCAGGTTCGTATCGATCAGCGTGAGGGCACTGTCCAAGGCTTCCCGATTGACGTCATTCAGCAAGACATCATAGCCCGCGAGTGCAAACACATGCGCGATGCCGTTGCCCATTTGTCCGGCACCGATAACCCCGACTTTCTTGATATCCATGTCGCGCCTCTGCGTTGTTCGCCGGACCATAGGCGCTGGGCGCGCGTGCGTGCAAGTGCGCGAAATGTCTAAAATGCCGCTTTTAGCTTTATCTCAATGGCCTTGCGCAAAACTCGTCCGAAAGATGTCGAGGAAACGGTATGCATGTTGTGACAGACGCTTCGGATGAAGAGGGCGGCGAACGCTGGCTGGACTATGAACTCAGTACAGTTCCCGGCTCCCGTTTGCAGGTGCGTGGCGCCTTGCCTTCTTTTGATACGCCGTTTGTCGCCGTTCTTGGGGGCAGCGAAACGTTCGGTAAGTATGCGCAGCACCCTTACCCTGCCCTTCTTTCTGAGCGGATTGGCATGCCAGTGGCCAATCTGGGTGTCGCACAAGCCGGGTTGTCCTTGTTTAGTGACGAACAGGTGCTTTTGGATATCGCCTCCAAGGCGGAACTGACCGTGCTTCAGGTTCTGGGCGCACAAAACATGTCGAACCGGCTTTACAGTGTGCACTCGCGCAGAAACGACAGGTTTCTGGGTGTTTCACCCGCACTTCGCGAACTTTTCCCAACCGTCGACTTTACGGAGATCAACTTTACGGGCCATCTCATCAGCACGCTTCGCGCTGCATCAGATGCAGCGTTTCGGTCACTGGTCGATGAACTCAAATGGGCCTGGGTGCAACGGATGCGGCGTGTACTCACTCTGATCCGCAGTGACGTTGTGCTCCTCTGGATTTCAGATACGGCAAGCACCGATCCGTCGGACCGTCCAATTGAGAGTGAGCCGCACTTTGTCGATACCGACATGCTGAGTGAGGTTGAGCAGGATTGCCTGGGAATTGTACGTGTCGCGCTGGGTAAATCAGGGTCTTTGGACGGTAAGGTCTTTCCAAGACAGGAAGCCGAAGCGGCCTTGCGTTTGCCCGGCGACGCGGATCATCGAAAGATCGCTGAAGAGCTTTCGTTGTATGTTTCGCGTTTTGTTGAGGAACCCGGCGAGGCCAAAGGCGCCGCCGGGTCCGAAGATCAGAGTTTTTCGATCAACTCGGGAACAGCTGTGAACAGGTCAGCAACAAGACCGTAATCAGCCACCTGGAAGATCGGGGCTTCTTCGTCCTTGTTGATGGCCACGATCACCTTCGAGTCCTTCATGCCCGCCAGGTGCTGGATCGCACCGGAGATGCCGACTGCCACATAAAGGTCTGGAGCGACGACCTTACCGGTTTGACCCACCTGCCAATCGTTCGGTGCATAGCCGGAGTCCACAGCCGCACGGGATGCGCCAACCGCGGCCCCCAACTTATCGGCCAGCGACTCGATCAGTTTGAAGTCGTCTTCGGAACCGACACCACGTCCACCCGAAACAACGACCCCCGCGCTTGTCAGTTCCGGGCGGTCGCTTTCGGCAACCTTGTCTTCCACCCATTCGGACAGACCCGGATTGTCGGCGGCGGCGATGGTTTCAACCGCTGCCGAGCCGCCGTCTCCGGCAGCATCAAAGGTTGATGTCCGGATGGTCGCAACAACGGTGCTGTCGGCCGACTTGACCGTCTGGATTGCGTTGCCCGCATAGATCGGGCGTTCAAAGGTTTGGCCGTCGACAATGCCAATCACCTCGGACACCACCATGACATCCAGCATCGCTGCCACACGCGGCAGAATGTTCTTCGAGGCGGCGGTCGATGGCGCCACGATATGACTATAGTCGCCCGCCAGCGATGTGATCAGGGCGGCCACGGGTTCAGCCAGATCGTGCCCATAGGCCGCGTCATCCGCAGCAAGCACCTTTGCAACACCGTCAAGCTTCGCCGCTTCTTCGGCGGCCGCAGCGGACCCAGATGCGGCACAGAGCACGGTCACGTCGCCGAGTTGTTTCGCAGCGGTCAGCGCTTTGGCCGTGGCATCCACTGACAACGTTCCGTCGTTCACTTCGGCAAGAAGAAGTACAGCCATCAGACAGCCCCCGCTTCCTTGAGTTTCGTAACAAGTTCCTCGACGGAACCAACAATTTCTCCGGCCTTGCGCGCCTCGGGCTCGCTGGTCGAAACAATGGCGAGGCGCGGTGCCACGTCAACGCCGTAATCTGCCGGTGTTTTCTCATCGAGCGGTTTCTTCTTCGCCTTCATGATGTTCGGCAGCGACGCATAGCGTGGTTCGTTCAGACGCAGGTCCACGCTGATGATGGCTGGCATCTTGACCTTGATGGTTTGCAGGCCGCCGTCGACCTCACGGGTGACAGTTGCACTGTCGCCGTCAATGCTGACTTCAGAGGCAAAGGTGGCCTGGGCCCAGCCGGTCAGCGCTGCGAGCATCTGGCCGGTCGCATTCATATCGTTGTCGATGGCTTGTTTGCCGCAGAGAACAAGGCCGGGCTGTTCTTCATCGCAAACCGCTTTCAGCAGCTTTGCGACCGCCAGCGGTTCAATGTCTGTGTGCACATCATCGGCTGCAACAACCAGGATCGCTCTGTCAGCGCCCATGGCCAGGGCCGTGCGCAGTGTTTCCTGCGCCTGTTTCACACCGATGGAGACCGCAATGATCTCTTCAGCCTTGCCCGCTTCCTTCAGCCGGATCGCCTCTTCCACGGCGATTTCGTCGAACGGGTTCATCGACATCTTGACGTTCGCCAGATCGACACCGCTTCCATCCGCTTTGACACGAACTTTCACATTGTAGTCGATCACGCGTTTGACGGGCACAAGGACCTTCATCTCTCGCAATCTCCTTTTCAAGTCTTCGCTGGTGTAGCGAAGCTACGACGCAGAAAACAGGTCAAAATCGACACGATTTGTCACTGCGACGCCGCGTTTCATGCTATTCTTCGTGAAAAATATGGAGATTTTTTCATGGAGAAAGTCAAGGGCATTGGTGGTGTGTTTTTTCGTGCCAAGGATCCAGTCGCATTATCGGCCTGGTATGCGGATGTTCTGGGCGTCGATCCGGCGCCTACGGATGCCGAGACCATGCCGTGGGTCGCGGAGGGGGGCGTCACGGTATTCGCCCCTTTCGCCGCCGACACGGACTACTATCCCTCAGGTCAACAAGCGA
>JBCBBB010000059.1:0-18276 GCA_038532095.1 Pseudomonadota bacterium | reverse complement strand
CCGCCTTGTTGGGTCTGCTCCCACGCGTGAGCGAGCAGTCCGACAGACCGCGACAGACAAAAGAGCCCGCGCGCCAGCGGAGCAGGGAAGCCGAGTTCGGCGAAAATGACAGCGGTGGCGCCGTCAATGTTCATCGGGATATGTTTGCCCTTGCGCTCGGCCAATGCGGCTTCGACAGCTTTGGCCGCGGCCAGGTGCGTGCCAGCGACGGTTCCCTCTTCAACCGCCTGCGACGTCACCTCCATCAGACGAGGTGCCCGTGGGTCGATCGGGTGAAACCGATGCCCGAACCCCGGAAGGTAGCCACCGTTCTCCTTGAAGAATGTGTCGAGTTCGATTTGCGCGCCGACTTTGGGATCGTCATGTGCCGCGACGGCATCATAAAACGCCACAGCCGCTTCGCCTGCGCCACCGTGAACATCACCGAGCACGTTCAATCCGGAGGCCATGGCGCTTTGCAACCCGACCCCGCAGGTGGCCGCCATACGCGCAATTGCGATGGAGGGGGCTTGCGGTCCGTGGTCAACGGCTGACATCAAGGCAACCTCCAGCAGGGCCGCTTCGGGTGCGCTTGGCACATCGCCCCTGAGCATCAACCACACCATTTCAGCGAACCCGATGTTCCCGATCAGATCCTCAATCGCGTATCCGCGATACCGGATCTCACCTGGCTTCATGTCGATGATGTCCGTCGACCACCAATCGGCGCTGTCATTGCTCATATCGCTCCGTCCTTTCTGAGCGTATCGATTTCGTCGCCTGAGAAACCCAACTCGACCAGGATGGTGTCGGTATCTGCACCCAGAGCCGGGGGTGGCGCATCCGTCGTCGGCCGCTTGCCGTCGAGGCGAAAGCCGGGGCGCACCACGCGCACATCGCGATCAACGCCCGGTGTGTCGAACCGCGCCACGAAGTCTCGACCCTGCACCTGATCCTGACCCAGAGCTTGTGGCAGGGTCAGAATTTCGCCCGCCGGTATGCCAGCCGCCATAAAGTCGGTGACCCAGTCTGCCGCATCTCTCGCGCTCAAGGCGCTCTCGATCTCAACCTTTAACGCATGCCGGTTTTCAATCCTGCCTTTGCGGGCCGCAAAGCGTGCGTCCTCAATCAGGTCGGGGCGCCCGATGATGCGGGCCAGCGCTTCGAACTGTTCTTGTTTGTTTGCGGCGATGTTGAAGCTTGTGTCTTGCGCGCGAAACACGCCCGAGGGGCTGGCCGCGATGTTGTCGTTGCCTGCACGGTGTGGCTCCCACCCTGCAATCAGGTGGTTTGACACCACCCAGCCCATGGTCGACAGCATCGCTTCCAGCATGGAGACATCGATCACAGTACCCCGACCCGGTTTTGGCTTGGCGAGGGCGGCAGCGATGGCGAAGGCCGCTGTCAGCCCGCCAACGGTATCGGCAACCGGATAGCCCACGCGCATCGCCGCCCCGTCCGGTTCGCCCGTCACGCTCATGACGCCGGACACGCCCTGAACGATCTGGTCATAGGCGGGGAACCCAGCCATGGGGCCATCTGCGCCAAAGCCGGAAATGGCGCAGTAGACAAGCTCCGGATTTGTCTTGTGAAGCTCTGCCGCGCCCAAGCCAAGACGCTCCATGACACCGGGGCGAAAGTTCTCCACCAGAACCTCCGCCTTGGCGACAAGCTTGTGGAGTATTGCTTTGCCGCGCGCGTGTTTCAGGTTTAGCGTGATTGACCGTTTGCCACTGTTTTGCGCAAGGAAGGACACGCCCATGCCCTTCGCGTTCAGATCATGGTCGCCGCCCAGTTGCCGGGCCAGATCGCCGCTTCCCGGCACCTCGACCTTGATGACGTCCGCACCGAGATGCGCCAGTTGGTGACAGCAAAACGGACCTGCCAACACATTGGTCAGGTCGAGCACGCGTATTCCGTCTAAAGGGCGCATTCAGATCGTCCGCCCGCCATCGACTTCAAGGACCGCACCCGTGACGAGAGACGCATCATCAGACGCAAGATAAAGCGCAGCGCCCGCGATATCATCCGGCGTGGAAAGCCGACCCATGGGGATGGTGGCGAGGAACCGTTTGCGGTTCTCGGGCGTGTCGGGCTGGCCCATGAAGGTTTCCAGCAGAGCGGTTTCGCCCATCACTGGGGCCACAGCGTTCACGCGAATGCCGTCCGCTGCCAGTTCGACCGCCAGTGACCGGGTGAGTGTGTTCACCGCACCTTTGGAGGCATTGTACCACGTCAGGCCGGGGCGTGGGCTGATGCCTGCGGTGGACCCGATATTCACCATCACACCACCGCCCAGCTTGCGCCAATGGGGTACAATGGCCAGGGTAAAGTGGTAGATCGAGTCCACATTGATCTCGAACACCTTGCGGAAGGTCTCGTAGTCAACCTCCAGCATCGGTTGGTTCCTATGGCTCCAGCCTGCGTTGTTCACCAGGATGTCAATCTGACCGAAGGTCGAGACCGTTTGATCCACAGCGGCTTGAACGGCGGCACCGTCACGCACGTCCGTCGTCAGGGCCAATCCGCCGATGCTGTCGGCCACCGCCTTCGCCCCCTCCCCATTCCGGTCGAGCACAGCGACCTGTGCGCCTTCCGCCGCGAAGCGTTCGGCGATGCCCCGGCCAAAGCCTGAGGCTGCTCCGGTCACCAGTGCTGTTTTGCCTCTCAACCGCATGAATGGGTCCTCCCTTTGACTGCGCAAGCTAAGGGAGGCCGCCCCCCGTGACAAACCCCGTTTCGTCGGGCAAAGAACGCGGCATGAATGAACCCCACAAGCGACTCGAACATTCTCTTCTGGAAGACGTGCAAGCCTTCCTATTGGGCACAGCGCTTTGTGCTTTCGCCGTTGTGATCCTGACCCATCTTGGGTTGATCACAGGCCAGACGGCAGGGCTTGGTGTGCTTTTGTCCTACGTGACGGGGTTGAGCTTTGGTGTGGTCTTCTTTGTGGTGAACTTGCCGTTCTATCTGTTTGCCTGGGCCCGTATGGGACCGCGTTTCACAGTCAAGAGCTTCATCGCCGTCGCCTTGGTGTCCGTGATGACGGAGCTTTTCGCGGGCACGATTTCCTTCGCAACCTTCGATCCGGTGGTTGGCGCGTTGCTGGCCGGTGCGACCGCTGGCATGGGGTTGATTGTCTTGTTCCGACATGGCGCGTCCCTTGGCGGTGTCGGCGTCGTCGGGCTGTGGCTTCAGGACAAGTTTGGCATTCAAGCCGGGTGGGTGCAGCTTGGTTTCGACATTGTGCTTTTTGCCATCGCGCTTTTCGTATTGCCAGATATCTGGCTGGTGGCCCTCTCGCTGGTCGGGGCGGTCGTGGTGAACCTGATTATTGGCGTGAACCACCGCAAGGACCGCTACGTCGGCCGTTGATTTTCAAGCGCGGTTGAACCCAGAGGCCCCGGATCAAGTCCGGGGCGCGTTCAGCAAAGCATCGATTTCGTCGCGTGTCGGCATCGATGGCGCTGTGCCGAGACGTGTGACGGATATACCTGCTGTGGCGGCCCCAAATCGCACCGCGTCCGCGAGCGACAGACCTTCGGACAAGGCAACCGCGAAGCCGCCATTGAACGCGTCGCCTGCACCCGTCGTTTCCACCACCGGTCCAGCGGAGAGGGCAGGGACGTGCTCCACCTCTGTATCCGAGCAGAGAAGTGCACCGTTCTCACCAAGCGTGATGACGGCAGTGCGCACGCCCTTCGAGAGGAACACACGTGCAGCAGCTTCGGCGGACGCGACATCGGTCACCGCAATGTCGGTGAGCGCTTCTGCCTCGCTTTCGTTCGGGGTCACGATATCGCAGAGCGGATAGATGGCTTCCGGCAACTCCGCCGCGGGCGCGGGGTTCAGGATCGTTGTTGCGCCTCCGGCTTTTGCCAGTTCCAAGGCACGGATAGCCGCGTCGATGGGTTGCTCCAGTTGAGTGATGAAAACCGAGGCGGTCTCAATCACCTCACGCGCATCCTCCACATCGGCGGGCGAAATTGTCCCTGCCGCACCAGGGCAAATGATGATCGCATTGTTGCCGGTCGCTTCTTCTACAAAGATGTAGGCCGCCCCGGTCGACGCCCCCTCCGGCTGAGCCACGGCAGGCGTGACACCAGCGTCTTTCCAAATGGAAAACGCCATGTCGGCGAAGACGTCTTTGCCAAGTTTGGAGACGAAATGCACATCCCCTCCGGCGCGTGCGGCGGCGACGGCCTGATTGGAGCCCTTGCCACCGGGCCCGAGTGCGAAACTGTTGCCAAGGATGGTTTCCCCCATCTTGGGCGCGCGGTCGGCGCGGTAGGCGGTGTCAGCGACAAACACGCCGAGAATTGCGATATGGCCCATCTTCACGCCTCCGGCGGGATCACGCCCTTGCGGAACATGAAGCACCCGTAGAACCGCCGCTCACCGGTCTGGACGACCGCGTAGCTTTCTTTCGCCATGTCGTAGAAGGCAAACCGCTCGATGCTGAGCATCGGGCGTGGCTGGCCTTCGGCGGCATCGATGGCCGCCTGCACCTCCGCTTGTGTCGGTTCCACCTGATCAGGCGCACCGACCACTTCCATGCGCGCGGCGAAATCATCAACAAACGTGTCAAGCGGGAGCACAGACAGGATCGCTTCGGCTGCTTCGCCCGCTGTCAGGTTCTCCATCCGCAAAAGTGCGCCATGGACGGTTTCCTTGGCAATACTGTCGGCGGGAAAATTCGTGTCTGACAAAATCAACACATCGCCGTGCCCCATGGCACGAAGCACGTACAAGACGTCAGCGTTCAACCGCGGGTCAATTCCCTTCAACATGCGCTTTACTCCACCACCAGCAAGGGCTCAAAGCCGCCGAAAATCATGCGTTTGCCATCAAAAGGCATGGTATCGGGGGGTGTGTCGTCTTCCATCATCTTGGCCCAGGCCGCATCCCGCGTCGCCTTGTCGGGCCAGATGGTCCAGGAGAAAACGACCGTCTCGTCTTCTTTCAGTTCAACAGCGCGCCGAAAGTCCGTGACCTTGCCCGCTGGCACATCATCGCCCCAGCATTCGTAAGTTTGAAGCGCGCCGAGTTCTTTGAAGAACGGCGCCCAGGTTTCAGCAAATGTTTTGTAGTCATCCTTGGCCGCCGTTGGCACAGGCACAAGGAACCCATCGACATAGGCCATTATATCCTCCCTCGAATTACGGGGAAGCGTATGCGAGGATGTTCTCGGCTGTCCAGTTGGAGGCGCGTGGTGGACCGGGAAACGCTGTTTGAAGAAGCCAAGCGATTGGCGCAGGCGCGGGTCAGGGACGATATGGACCTCGACCAGAAGGTCGATGTTCTGGAGCACGCGATGGCCGAACTGCTCGACATTCAGGTCATGAAACCCTTTCCCGGGCGGGTCGGCGCGACCGTGACGGGGTCAATGGAGCGGGCTGAAGGCCGCTGGTTGATGCATGATGATCCGCGTCTGGAGCCCATGCCGGAAAAGCCCACGCTACAGGATTTCTTCCGCCACCGCTTTCTCAAGGACAAAGTGGGGGGCACGCACCTTCTGCAAAGTGCGAAACTCGCGCAGGACAAGGGCTTGTCGGATAACATCGTCCTCGCTTGCCTGTTGCATGACATCTCAGTCGTTGGATTGATCCGCACGGATCACGGCCATTGGGCGGCTCAGATGGTTGCGCCCTATGTGGATGAGGAGGTCGCTTGGGCGATCAAGCATCATCAGGCGCTGCGGTTTCG
The DNA here is from genome assembly GCA_038532095.1 of Pseudomonadota bacterium. Taxonomy (GTDB): domain Bacteria; phylum Pseudomonadota; class Alphaproteobacteria; order Rhodobacterales; family Rhodobacteraceae; genus JAJDOD01. Next base: position 12,591 of record JBCBBB010000059.1, on the reverse strand, counting down.
GGCGGACCCGGACTATGGATATGCGTACCCGGCGTTCTACAGCGAGGTCTTTGGCGAGGACTATGATCCGCCGGACTACATCAAAACCGAATGGGACTATTGCCGCCAGCACCGGTGGTTCAACAGCGCCATGCAGGTTGTCGTGAACGACCTCTACGCGTTTGACCCAACCGTACAGGTGGGCATTGAGGATTTCGACGGCGTGATTGAGCGCGCGTTCCGCCAACCGGAAGACGGGCTGGGCTTCGATGGCAGCCCTGTCGCGCATATGTGGCGCACAGTGATCTGGCCGAACAACTTCCTTTAGGGTTTGGGCGGCATTCTTTCGACGGGACCGCCTTGCGCCTCCCAGGTTGAAAACCCCTCTTTCAGATGCGCGGCCGGAAAGCCCATGTCTTGCAGAGTGGCAACCGTCAGCGCGGATCGCCAACCGCTGGCGCAGTGGAAAACAAAGCGTTTTTCTTCTCCGAACACGTCCTTGAAATACGGGCTTTCCGAATCGACCCAGAACTCGACCATGCCACGCGGGGCGTGGACGCTGCCGGGGATGAAACCGGTGCGCTGGCGTTCCCTGATGTCACGGATATCCACGACCACAACGTCAGGATCGTCCAGCATGGCGATCAGGTCAGACGTCTCGACTTCTTCAATCCGGGCGCGGGCCTCGGCGACCATCTGGGCGGATGATTTGGTGAGCGGCATCTGTCGTCCCCGGCGTTGATCCACGAAAGGTTTTGGCTGAGTTTCAATGTCGCTTCAAGCGGCGTCGCTTGCAGTCGCGCGTGAATTGCGGTCCAAGACATCGAAACAGCGGGGAGAGGTATCAAATGAGCGACACATGGGCACTGGTGACAGGTGGGGCGCAAGGCATTGGACTGGCCTGCGCAAAGGCATTGGCCGCGGATGGCCACAAGATCATTCTGGCCGACGTAAACGCGGAGGGCGTGACCGAGGCTGCGGCGTCTCTCGGGAATGGCACTGTTGCCATCGCTGTTGACATGGGCGACGCGAACGCCGTGCTCGCCATGTTCGACAAAATCGAAGCTGAGCACGGTCCGGTCTCTGTCCTTGTCAACAATGCGGGTATCGCCGCGGCGGGCGACTTTCTCGACTATGATCTCAACACGTTTGACGCTGTGCTGAACGTCAATCTTCGCGGTGTGTTCGTCGCGATGCAGCGGGCGGCGCGCAGCATGGTTGACGCGGGGATCGAAGGTGCCATCGTCAATATGTCGTCAATCAATGCACAGGTGGCGATCCCGGCAATCCCGGCTTATTGCGCCTCGAAAGGCGGCGTCATGCAACTGACAAAAGTTGCCGCGCTCGCGCTTGCCAAACACAATATCCGCGTAAATGCCGTTGGACCGGGCTCAATCGACACGGCGATGATGGCGGCGGTGAATGCGAACCCGGAGGCGTTCAAGGTTGCGATGTCGCGCACACCGCTTGGCCGGCCGGGCACGGCGGATGAGATTGGAAGCGTCGTGGCGTTTCTGGCCAGTGACAAGGCGAGCTACGTCACGGGCGAGACCATCTATGTGGACGGTGGTCGTTTGGGGCTCAACTACACCGTCTGACGCGGGGCTGGTTCTTTTCGGGCATTCTGTGCATTCCTTGAGAAGGTCGGAGGAGGTGCAGACATGCGACACATGAACTTCGCAGCACTCGCGTGTCGTGTCTTGTGCGCGTTGAGTGTGGGTCTTGTGCTGAGCGCAGCGCCCCGTGTGTCGCACGCCTTGCCGCCGGACATCGAAGCGTCTGTTGTGTCTGTCCTGCCGGTTTGGCCGGGCCGCCCGCAAGGCGGGACAGGCAACCGACCAGGCACAGCGCCAGAGGGCAGCGGTGTGGTGGTGCGACAAGGCATCATCGCAACGGCCTGGCACGTCATTGAACCGGCAGAGCGCATTGATGTGCGCCTTTCAGATGGGCGTATCTTGCCTGCGGAACTGATCGCTCGGGACGTGGCGACCGATATTGCCGTTCTATCGGTGGCCGCAGACCTGCCGTCGTTTTCTCCCGCTCCGCGCCCGAGCTTGGCCGACCGCGCTTGTGCCATTGGCAATGCATGGGGTCTTGGCCTTTCCGTGACGTGCGGCGTGGTCTCCGCGCGCGATGTCACCAATGCAGGCTTCAACCGTATCGAGCATTTCATCCAAACGGATGCCGCTGCAAATCCCGGCGTCTCTGGGGGTGCCCTTGTTGATGAGGACGGACGTCTGCTTGGCATGATGTCTGCAATCTTTGCGTCACAGGGGGATACGAATATCGGCGTGAACTTTGCGGTGTCCGTCGCCCTGCTGGAGCGTGTGGTGGACGCACTGCTCACGGAAGGGGAGGTTGGTTACCCAGACCCGGGCTGGCGCTTGATCCCACCGGACCCTGCGCAACTGGCGGTACGCGCGGCCCCTGTCGTGGCGGAGCTTGCGACCGATGGAGTGGCGGCAGCGGCGGGTGTGTTGGACGGTGACCTGATCCTGGCCGTGCGTAACAAGCCGGTTAGGACCCCGCGTGATGTTCTGGCGGCGCTGGCTTTGCTGCCCGAGGGCTCGCCGAGTGTCGACATCACGCTGGAGCGGGAGGGGCAGGAGAGCGTGGTCACACTTCTTCTGAACGGCCCAACGGAACCTGTGAACGTTGAAGACACTACTCCGGATTGCCCGCACCCTGTCCCGGTTTGCGTGGTGCGGCAGAGCGTCTTTCCGGTGTCCAGTTTCGATCCAATCGCCAGCGCGACTCGGATTGGATCGAACCTGCTTGTTACCAATCGCCATGTTGTCGGGGATCGGAAGGACGTTGTGGTGCACACGCCCGCCGGGTCCCTTGAAGGGCGCGTTATTGGCAGCGCCTATGTTGGCGACCTCGCTCTCATCGAGGTTGGGGGGCTGCCGGAAGATGGTCTGGTCTTGTCCCTTGGTGTTACCGGCGCATCAGAAGGTCCGTTCTTTGCGGTGGGGGCGGATGTTGCGCGTCAGGAGGTCCGGGTTTTCACACCCGGAGCACGCATTGCCTCGCCTGCGCAAAACGCAAGGCTCGGGCGCGTGCATGTCTCATCTGCCATGCAGCCTGGCGTCAGCGGTGGGGCTTTGGTCGATGCGGGCGGCGCGCTTGTCGGGATTGCCGTCGGGGGCGGGGAGGGGCGCTATGAGGCGATCCCAGTTGAAGATGTCCAAGCGCTTCTGGACCTGAGGAGCGCGGTAGATGCCGAGGCCGTCACCGCGCGGCTGGGGCAGGCATATGCGGCCTGTGCTGCTCTTTTGGATAGCGTCGAGCCACGGCAATCCGAAACACGCGAACTCGAACAGGTTGGGGAGGCATGCGCAGCGGCAGAAAACCACGGACAACTTCTTGAAGCGGGGCGTGTGCTTGCCATGGCAGGCGCTTTTGAGGATGCAGCCGCGCTTCACACGATGGCCGTTGAACAGGTCCCAAACTCGATCAATGCCCGTGTTTCCCTTCTGGTCTCAATGCAGTTGGGCGCACGTTTTGAAGAAATGTTGCCCCATGCGCGCCGCGTCATGGAACTGGCGCCTGATGATCCGCAGGTTCTGCGCTTTGCCATACAGGCCGGGGTCTGGGGCGGCGCGCCGGAATTGGCCGAAGACGGATACGCCGCCCTTCTGCTTGCAGACCCAAGGCAGGCCGAAGCCGCACGACGGTTCATCGACAACGCGCCCCCGGCACCGGAACGGCGCTAGTCGGCCAACGGGTCGGGGATCCATCCTTTTGCCAACAGCCCCTCGCGCTCGAACGGGGAGGGCGCGGCCCGGGCAAGAATTCGCGCCTTCAACTGGATGGCCGTCAAACCGGGGTCCTTTTCAAGCAGTCTTGCGGCCATGGCAGCAACACGGGGAACGGCGTAGCTGGACCCGGAGGCTGCCCCGGATGCGCCGCGAAAGTCGATCACCGGCAGGTTTTCTGCCGGGAGCATGACGTCAACATGCTGTCCGCCCCAGTTTGATCCTTCAGCCAACGCCCCGAACGCATCCGCAGACGTCACCGTCAGGATGCGGTCGGAGGGCAGGGCCGCCGGATAGATCGGGGTGCTGTCAATGTCGCGCCCGTCATTTCCGGCAGAAACAACCGCTAGAATATCATGCCCTTCCAAAGCGGCTTCAAACGCGATCCAGTCCTGCCGGTTCGTGCTGCCAAGCGGCATCGCCAGAATGCGCACACCATCGCGCGCAGCCTTTGCCACAAGGGCGGCCATCCGTGTCATGTCTGGCCTGGGATAGCGGTAGGGAACCAAAGCTGCGTCAGGGGCTTCGCGCGCAAGAATGGAGGCGACAGCCGTACCGTGGCGAATGGGGAGAAAGGCTCCACGAGACACATCACCGTCATAGGGCCACGGGTCCATTTCCCAGTAGTCGTATCCCAGGGGTGCGCCAGTCGCGTCACGGGCCAGACGGTCACGGAACAGATCCAAGTCATAGGCCAGCCCGGAATCGACCAACCCCACCCGTATGCCACCGCGATCTTGTCCACTTGGCCAGGGCGCTTGCAGCGTTTCCGTCCAGCGGAGGGTACGCAAATCACCGTCCAGTTGATCGAGGTAAACATTGGCCTCACCCTCACGGCGGATCTCGCGACCCGATTGGATGCGGCATGCCCCATCGGCAATTGCGAGAAGGGTTGGCAGAGGACCGGCTCCGGTGTTCTCGAAGTAGCCAACGCGCATCTGCCTGAGACGTCCGTTATGGAAGCGGCGTTCAATGGTGAGTTCATCGCCACCGGCGAGAACCATCTTGAACTTAGTGACCCGTGGGTTTTTCGGGTTTGGCAAGACTTCCTCTTCCAGAAGCCAACTACCCTCAATGGCCAATTGCGCTTCCAAGCCGGTAAATTGGCCGCGATGGCACAACGTATCGATCACCGAACGCGCAACTGCGGCGGGCTCCGCATTCACCAGCGTGCAGGTGAAAGCGAGCCATGCTGTCGCTTGGAGAACGATATTCCGCGGGACCATGATCAACCGTCCCACGGCCACGGGTCACAGGCAAGAATATCTCACTCAGATGTGGGTTTACGCGTGTCAGCGGACCTGTCAGTGTTCGGGGAACGCGCACCAGTCAGGGGATCGGCGTGACCGAGAAAGACGTGCTGAGACAAGTGGATGACGAAGCGCGCCGCGCCGCAAAGACATTTCTACGCAGTGCACGATTTGGGGCCCTGGCCAGCCTTGACCCAAAGTCCGGAACGCCAATGGCAAGCCGCGTCTCATTGGCCAGCGACAGTCAGGGCTGTCCGATCTTCCTGATTTCACAATTGTCGGGCCATTTCGGTGCATTGGAGAAGGATGGGAGAGCTTCGATCCTGCTCGGGGAACCCGGTCGGGGCGACCCTTTGGCCCATCCCCGCATCACTGTGTTCGGCCGGGCGGAACGCGTCTCACAAGAGGAACGCGGTAAGATCAGAGCGCGCTTCCTAGCGCGCCACCCCAAAGCTGCGCTTTATGCCGATTTCGGTGACTTTGCCTTCTGGCGATTGGGGCTTGAGGGCGCGTCCTATAACGGTGGCTTCGGCAAAGCCTATGAAATGACGCGCGACGATTTGATTGCCGCATCGGACCCCGAACTTGAAGACATGGAAGCCGAAGCGGTGCAGCATATGAACGAAGATCATCTCGACGCGATTGCGCTTTATGCCGAGGCGTATGGCGGTCAAACGGGGGGCAAATGGACCCTCGCGTGCCTCGATCTTGAAGGGCTCGATCTTGTATCGGGCGACGATGTCGCCCGTGTCTGGTTCGATCCACCGCTGCGGAGTGCTGATGAACTGCGTCCCCGCCTTGTTTCCCTTGCCAAGCGTGCGCGCGCCGACGCGTCCTGACGGAGAGCTTTCCCCATGTTTCATTCATTCTTTCCGAACCCGAAGCAGTTTCTCTGGTCTGCCGTCATCTGGGCCATCATTTGTATCGCCCTTTGGCATATCGAGTTCAGCGATTGGGAAGACCCGCTTGGGATCGCAAACCTCTTCGGATGGGATCCGGGCCGCGTTTGGCTTTATGAATACACCTTCGTTGCCTACACGATTTTCGTGATCGCCTGGTTGCAAAAATCATCGCACCGCTGGGCGAAGTGGTCGGTGACCGGTTCGGCTATGATTGTCTTTACGACGTGGTTTCAGGTGCAACTCGACGTCATGATCAACGAGTGGTTTCGGACGTTTTTCGATACGATCCAGAACGCGTTGGACGCCCCGAACTCGGTTACTGCAGAAGATTACTATGGTCAATTGGCGACCTTTCTGACGATCGCGATGGTGGCCATGATTACGGCGGTCATCGTTGCGTTCTTCACGTCACATTTCGTCTTCCGCTGGCGCACGGCGATGAACGACCACTACGTGTCGCTTTGGCCCAAGGTGCGGCACATCGAAGGCGCGTCCCAGCGTATCCAGGAAGATACCATGGCGTTTGCGCGGATCATGGAGGCCCTGGGTGGCAACCTGATCAACGCCATCATGACACTTCTGGCGTTTCTGCCGATCCTCTGGGGGCTGTCGAGCTTTGTCTCTGAGGTGCCGATCCTTGGGGAGATACCGCAGGCTCTGGTATTTGTCGCCATTCTCTGGTCGATCTTCGGGACAGCCATTCTGGCGCTGGTGGGCTGGCGCCTGCCGGGGCTGGAGTTTCGCAACCAGCGGGTGGAAGCCGCCTATCGGAAAGAACTTGTGCTGGGCGAGGAGAACGCCGACCGCGCGCAACCGCCGACACTGAACGAGCTCTTTGGCTATGTGCGCCGCAACTATTTCCGGTTGTACTTCAACTACCTCTATTTCAACGTTGCCCGGTTTTCCTATCTGCAAGTCGGCGTGATCGTCCCTTACATCGCGTTGGGCCCGACGATTATCGCGGCTGGCGTCACCTTTGGCGTAATGCAGCAGATACTGAATGCCTTCAATCGCGTTGAAAATTCGTTCCAGTACCTGGTGAACTCATGGACGACGATTGTGGAACTCATGTCGATCTACAAGCGCCTCGCTGCCTTCGAACGCGCCATTGCAGGCGATGATCTGGCAGCCATCGAGTTTGAGGTGGAACGCTCGGCCTAGCCTGTCACACGAACTTTTATCGAGTTTGACGTTCTCCGAATAGTGGCCATGCTCTGTCAAAACGGGGCGCAATTGCAGTGAGGCCAACGACGTGACCAAGACGCTACTTCTCACCGGTGCCAGCCGGGGCATAGGCCATGCGACTGTGCGCAAATTCTCGGCGGAGGGGTGGCGCGTTCTGACCTGCTCGCGTCATCCTTTCAATGCCAACTGTCCATGGCCGGGCGGTGAGGAAAACCACATCCAGGTCGATCTGGCCGACCCGGCCGACACGATCAACAGTGTCGAGGTCATCAGGGAGCGTCTGGACGGCCCATTGCATGGGTTGGTCAACAATGCAGGAGTGTCGCCCAAGACCGAAGACGGCGGGCGTTTGAACACGCTGGATACGGACCTGATGACCTGGGGCCACGTGTTCCATGTCAATTTCTTTGCCTCTATCGTTCTTGCGCGCGGGCTGAAACAGGAATTGGTGGATGCGCAGGGGGCCGTTGTGAACGTAACTTCAATCGCAGGCGCGCGCGTGCATCCCTTTGCTGGCGCCGCTTACGCCACATCCAAAGCGGCACTGGGTGCGCTGACACGGGAAATGGCGCATGATTTCGGGCCATTGGGCGTGCGCGTTAATGCCATTGCCCCGGGCGAGATTGAGACATCGATCCTGTCCGAAGGAACGGATGACATCGTGAAGCGCCTTCCAATGCGTCGCATTGGGCAAACCAGCGAGGTCGCCGATGTGATCTATTTCCTGTGCTCAGACCAAGCGTCCTACGTGTCGGGAACAGAGATTGAGATCAACGGCGGACAACATGTTTGATGTCGCCAGGCGCGTCATTGCGCCACTGCAAGCAGCCCATCCACATCGAGATGTGTGTCCAGATGATCGGCCAAGGCATCGAGCGTTTCTTCGACCGTGTCACGATACGCGTGGTGCGTCGGGGCGACACCGAGACGTTCAAGGAAACTGGCCCGAAACGCGTCGACCGCGAACATGCCATGCAGGTAACTTCCGGCGATACGACCGTCGGCACTGACGGCCCCCTCAGGCGCACCGTTCACATGAGCGAACGGGCGCGCGCGGTCAGGACCGTCGGTTTCGCCGATATGGATTTCATACCCTTGAAACGGGGTTCCGCTGGCCGCGTGAACGGCGTCGACCTCGGTCAGCTGTTTTTTCGGTGTCATCAGAGTTGTAACGTCCAACAGGCCAAGGCCTGCATCCACGCCCGCCGTGCCTTCAATGCCGTCCGGGTCAGACACTTTGCCACCCAGCATCTGGTAACCGCCGCATATGCCTAGAATATGCCCTCCACGCCGGATATGCGCGGCCAAGTCAACATCCCAACCTTGCGCACGCAGAAACGCCAAGTCCCCGCGCGTGGATTTGGTTCCCGGCAGGATGACGAGGTCGGCATCCCCGGGAATGGCGCGCCCGGCATGAAGCATCGTAAGCCGCACCCCGGGTTCTTGTGCCAACGGATCAAGGTCGTCAAAGTTGGCGATCCGGCTGAACGCCAGGCAAACAATGTGCACCCCGTCCTTGCGCTTCGGCGTTGCCAGGTCCAACGCATCCTCCGCCGGCAGTTTCCACGCGTCTTTGAACCACGGGCACACCCCGTACCCGCGCCATCCCGTTCGACGTTCGATAAGCACGTAGCCGTCGTCAAAGAGAGAAGGGTCGCCTCGGAAGCGATTGATAATAAACCCTTTGACCAAGGCTGCATCCTCTGGATCCAGAACAGCCTGCGTTCCAATGATCTGAGCAATGACGCCGCCACGGTCGATGTCGCCAGTGAGAATAACCGGAACATCGGCGGCACGCGCAAACCCCATATTGGCGATATCGCCTTTGCGAAGGTTTACCTCAGCCGGGCTGCCAGCACCCTCGACGATGACAAGATCATGCGACGCCCCCAAACGCGCGAAGCTGTCCAGAACGCTGGCAAGCAGCTTTGGCTTCAATGCCTGATACTCGCGGGCTTTCGTGGTTGTCAGCCGTTTGCCCTGCACGACAACCTGCGCCCCGACATCCGTTTCTGGTTTCAAAAGCACCGGGTTCATGTCCGTATGAAGCGGCAAACCGGCGGCTTGCGCCTGTAGCGCCTGCGCCCGCCCAATCTCACCCCCGTCTTGGGTGACGGCGGCATTGTTTGACATGTTTTGTGGCTTGAAGGGCGCGACGGAAACACCGCGTCTCCGGGCTGCGCGACAAAGGCCCGCAACCAAAAGCGACTTCCCGACATTGCTGCCGGTGCCCTGGATCATCAACGCGCGCGCCATTGGTCCTACGAGATCACTGTTGCCATTGCCGGGGGCGATAGACGCATCAGAATTCGACGCCTTTCTGCGCCTTTACGCCATCCTTGAACGGGTGCTTTGTCAGGGTCATCTCGGTCACAAGGTCCGCCGCCTCGATCAACTCCGGCTTCGCATTTCGTCCAGTCAGACAAACATGGGTCATGTCCGGCTTTTCGGTCAGCAGAAAATCCACGACCTCATCAATATCGAGGTATTCATACCGCAAGGCTATGTTGATTTCGTCGAGCAGCACGAACTGGATCTCAGGGTCAAGGATCTGCTCCTTCGCAATGCGCCAACCGTTCTGGGCCGCAGCAACGTCCCGTTCACGGTCCTGCGTTTCCCATGTGAACCCTTCGCCGGAGACAAAGAACCGGCATTCCTCTGCAAAGCGTTCACGCAAGAAGGTTTTTTCTCCGGTTTCCCACGTGCCTTTGATGAACTGCACCACTGCACATGGCATGTCATGAGCGATACAACGCATGATCATGCCGAAACCGGAAGAAGATTTGCCCTTTCCGGACCCCGTATGGACGATGATCAGACCTTTCTCTTCGGTCTTTGTTTTCATCATCTTGTCCCGCGCGGCTTTGATGCGCTTCATCTTTTCGTTGTGGCGCTGCGTGACGTCGTCCATGGGCGCAATGTCCTTCCAGCTTGACAGGGGTGAGATCGTCTGAACATGTGAGCGTGCTGGTGCCTGTGCTAACAGGTGAAAAGGGAATGCGCGAGACTTGACTTCAAAGGTCGAAGCGCAGCCGCCCCCGCGACCGTGACCGGAGAGGGCGCCCCGTAGCCACTGACCGCATTTTGCGGCTCGGGAAGGCAGGGCGACCGACAGGGAAACCCCCTGACATCCGTAAGCCGGGAGACCTGCCAGCGCGACGAATGAAACCGGGCGGGGTGCTCCGGTGTCGGATCTGCGGCCGCTTTGCGCCGCGCCTCCGGACCTGTGCCCGTGCCGTTGAGGATAGGAAAGTTATGGCGCAGCCAGCCGGGCCGATTGAGCTTCTTGTTTGCACGAAGTGCCGTCGTGGCGACGACGCGCCCGAAGATGGCGAGCGCCCGGGTGCGACGCTGTTTGCGAAGCTTGCGGATGTTCCGCTGGGCGGTGTGACGATCACACCGGTGGAGTGTCTGTCCAACTGTACGCAAGGCTGCACTATCGCATTGCGCGGTCCCGGGCGGTGGACCTACGTTTATGGCCGCTTCGACCCTGAAACAGACATTGCAGTCGTCGCGGACGGTGTTGCGAAATACGCCGCCACCGCTGATGGGCTCGTGCCATGGCGCGAGCGGCCGGAACATTTTCGCAAAAACTGCATCGCGCGGGTGCCACCGCTCGACCCCCCAATTCCAAGCTTTGGAGATACCTGAATGGCCAGCCTCGAGAAACTCCCCGTGACCGTCATCACCGGCTTTCTGGGATCTGGAAAAACCACTCTGATCAGTCAGTTGATGCAGAACCCCGTCGGAAAGCGGCTTGCGGTGGTTGTGAATGAGTTCGGCGATGTCGGCGTCGACGGCGAGATCCTGAAAAGATGTGCCATTCCGGACTGTCCTGCTGAAAACATCGTGGAACTCGCCAACGGGTGTATCTGCTGCACCGTGGCCGATGATTTTATCCCGACGATCGAAGCCCTTATGGCGCTCGACCCGCGCCCGGACCACATCCTGATCGAAACCTCTGGCCTTGCCCTGCCAAAACCGCTTCTGAAGGCGTTCGACTGGCCTGATATCCGCTCAAAAATCACCGTGGATGGGGTCATCGCTCTGGCCGATGCCGAAGCCGTTGCGGCTGGTCGCTTCGCGCCAAACGTGGAAGCGGTCGATGCGCAACGCCTGGCGGATGAGAGCATTGATCATGAAACGCCCTTGTCGGAAGTGTTCGAGGATCAGATTTCCTGTGCCGATATCATTTTGTTGACCAAGCCTGACTTGGCCGGGCCGGAGGGTGTCGCAAAGGCAAAAGCGGTTATCGAGGCGGAAGCGCCGCGCCCCTTGTCCATTGTTGAAGTGGCCGAAGGGATTGTTGATCCGCGCGTCATCCTTGGGCTGGAGGCCGCCGCCGAGGACGACATGGAGGCCCGACCGAGCCACCACGATGGTCATGATGACCACGAACATGACGATTTCGAAAGCGTGGTGATCGATATCCCGGAATTTGCGGACCCAGAGGCTCTGGTCAGCCGGATTGAGAGCTTGGCAAAGACGCAGAACATCCTGCGGGTCAAAGGCTATGCGGCGGTCGCAGGAAAGCCGATGCGTCTTCTGGTGCAGGCGGTTGGTGCACGCGTGCGCCATCAATATGATCGCCTTTGGCAGCCGGAGGAGGGGCGGTGTGGGCGACTTGTGGTAATCGCAGAGCACGACGATATTGACGCGAAAGCCATTCGTGCGGCCCTGATACCGGAAGCGCAAGCGGCGGAGTAAGATCGGAAAAGACCGATGCATGTCATCTTTCGCGAGAGCCACGGTCTTGAAGACACCGAGACGCCAACCGATCTGGGGCAATCTCCTGCGGATTTGGTGGTGCTTTCGTTTTCCGACAGCGACCTCAGCGCTTTCGCGGCGGGCTGGCACCGTGGCCAGCAGACAGGTGGCGCGCTGCCAACGCTTCGGCTTGCCAACATTGCGGCGTTGAAGCACCCGCTGTCGGTCGACACCTATATTGAGCAAACCCTTTCGGGCGCGAAGGGCATTTTGATACGGTTGATCGGCGGCGTCCCTTATTGGCCCTATGGCTTGCAGCAAATCGAGGCGCTCGCGCGCGAAAAAGGGATCGCTTTGGCCGTTCTTCCGGCAGACGGGCGACCGGATGCGCGCCTTGACGCGGCCTCGACCGTTCCCGCCTCGACGCTGCAACGCCTGACGCATTTGTGCGAAACCGGCGGTGCGGTGGCCGCACAGGCTGCTCTTGCCCAAATGGCGCTGGCCGCCGGGCTTTATGCCGGACCGGTCACAGGTGCGAAGACTTTGCCGGAGGTTGGGGCCTGGACCCCCGAAGACGGCGTCACGTGCCCGGCGACTGCACGGTTTGCCTGCGACAAGCCTCTGATCTTGGTTGCGTTTTACCGATCATACCTTGTGGCCGCCGATCTTGCGCCCATCGAAGCTTTGTTTGTCGCGTTGCGGACGCGCGGTTTTGAAGTCTTGGGGCTTTTCACACCGTCTTTGAAGGCACCGGGCGCGCGTGAGTGGTTGGAAAGACAGGTTCAGCACCTGGAGCCTGCTGCCATCGTG
>JBCBBB010000058.1:0-18322 GCA_038532095.1 Pseudomonadota bacterium | reverse complement strand
CCCGACCGGTCCGTTGCATGTGGGCCACACGCGGGGCGCGGTGTTTGGAGACGCGCTGGCCTCGCTTCTGGCCTATGCGGGCTATGACGTGACGCGCGAGTACTACATCAATGATGGCGGCGCGCAGGTCGATGTGCTCGCCCGGTCCGTGTATCTCCGCTATCTCGAGGCCCATGGGCAAGAGGTGGCGTTTGAGGATGGCACCTATCCCGGCGATTATCTGATTGCCGTTGGTGAGGCGCTGAAGGCCAAGGTTGGCGATGCGTATTTGCAAAGAGATGAAGACCATTGGCTCGCTGACGTCCGGGAGTTCGCAACCGAGGCGATGATGGCCCTGATCCGGGAGGATCTTGCGCTTCTCGGCGTCAAGATGGACCACTTCTTTTCCGAGAAGTCGCTTTACGGCACCGGACGGATTGAAGAGGCGATTGATGATCTCGACCAAAAGGGCCTGATCTATCGTGGCACGCTGGAGCCCCCGAAGGGCAAGGTGCCGGAGGATTGGGAGCCGCGCGAGCAAACGCTTTTCAAATCCACCAAGCATGGCGACGATGTCGACCGGCCGATCATGAAGTCAGACGGGTCCTGGACCTATTTCGCGCCGGACATCGCCTATCACTGGGATAAGATCAAACGCGACTTCGATGAATTGATTGACATTTTCGGCGCCGACCATGGCGGCTACGTCAAGCGGATGAAAGCCGCTGTCAGCGCGCTCTCGGATGGGCGCGTGCCGCTCGATGTTAAGCTCACGCAGCTGGTGAAGCTCTACAAGAACGGTGAACCCTTCAAGATGTCGAAGCGCGCGGGGACCTTCGTGACCCTGCGCGATGTCGTCGAACAGGTCGGACCAGACGTGACCCGCTTCGTTATGCTGACCCGGAAGAACGACGCGCCGCTCGATTTCGATTTCGACAAGGTGACCGAGCAATCGAAGGACAACCCGGTTTTCTATGTGCAATACGCGCATGCCCGGATCAGGTCCGTCATGCGGAAGGCGGAAGAACTGCGTCTCGATTGGTCAGACAACGCGATGCTCGAAGACGAGGCCGAACTGGCGGTCGCAAAAAAGCTCGCCGAATGGCCGCGTCTGGTGGAAATCGCCGCGCGGAACCATGAGCCACACCGGGTTGCGTTTTACCTTTATGAACTGGCCTCCGAGTTCCACGCGCTTTGGAACCGGGGCAATGACAAGCCTGAATTGCGCTTTGTCCACGAAGGCAATCCGCAGCTGACAGCGGCGAAGATCGCCCTGCCGCGGGCCGTCGCCGTTGTCATCGCCAATGGGCTGGGGATTTTGGGCGTCACACCGGTGGAAGAAATGCGCTGACCACCCGGTCGCGAATCACCCCGTTGTTATTTTCTGCGAACTGCGTATCATGACGGAGACGCGGTTCGTGAGAATGCACCCAAAACAGCATCCCGCCGCAGTCGTGAGAGCAGTGTTGACCGCCGGAGATAAAACCGGTGGCGAATTGAGGCATGAAAAATGGCGGCATTTCACTATGACGACTATGGTGCGTCCGATGAGGGTGGCACTTGGGCAGCAGTCCTGAACTGGGGCGGCGCAGTTTTATCACTTGTCCTGATCGCAGGGCTTGCGACCTGGGGCTGGAAGCTCTGGGTGCGCGATGTCACCGGTGTTCCGGTGGTGCGGGCGCTTGAGGGTCCGATGCGGATCGCGCCCGAGGACCCCGGCGGTCTGGCGAGCGAATATCAGGGCCTGACGGTGAACCGGATTGCAGAAAGCCGGGTCGAAACCCCGCCGGCGGAAGAGGTGGTACTGGCGCCCGCGCCAGCGACGCTGAATGAGGACGAAGACCTCGCCATGGCCGAGTTGCCCGCCGTGGCGCCTGAGCCAGAAGCGGAGCCCCTAATCGTCGTGAACGAGCCCCCGGAACCAGCAATTGGAACCTCCGAGCGGATCGTTGTTGCGGAAAACAGCCCGGCTGATCCGTTGATTGTCATCGAAGACAGCGCAGCACCGGAGACGGTGGTGTCTGAAGCCACAACACCGGAACCAACACCGTCCGCGACGGACCTGGCCGTTGCTGCGGCCTTGGCGGATGCCGGTCTCAAACCCGAACCGGCTGTTCTGAAGGTCGAGGCGGCGGCCCATGTGCCCGTTGTCACGCCACGCCCCGTCATGCGTCCGGTCAACCTTCAAACGGTAGCGGCCACGCCGGCCTCCAGCGTGCAGGACGGTGAAGTTGACCCCGCAAGCCTCGCAACAGGCGCACGCCTGGTCCAGCTGGGTGCCTTTGGCAGCCCCGACATCGCGCGGGCCGAATGGGTGGAGATCGAGGCGCGGTATAGCGACTACTTCGTTGGAAAGTCACGTGTCATTCAAGAAGTCGATTCCGGTGGACGTGAGTTCTATCGCCTGCGCGTGTCCGGGTTTGACGATCTGTCCGACGCGCGCCGCTTCTGCACGGTGATCGTGGCCGACGGCACGAACTGCATCCCCGTGATCCATCAATAAGGTGACGGCGGGCGCGTATATCCTCGCGCCTGCCGGGCCAACGTTGCTCCCGGACGAAGCCGCCTTCTTTCGGGAGGCGAACCCTTGGGGGTTCATTGTCTTCCAACGCAACTGCGAGACGCCGGACCAACTCCGGCGTTTGACGTCTGAACTGCGTGAAAGCGTCGGGCGAGAGGCGCCCATCCTGATCGATCAGGAAGGCGGGCGGGTCCAGCGGATGCGCGCGCCGCATTGGCGCCAATGGCTGCCGCCGCTGGATCAAGTGGAGGCATTCTCCGTCGCGGAGAATGTCCCGGAGACCGATGCGGTCTCCGCGAAATCCGCGTCGGATTTCGGTACGGGATGTGTGTCACATCCCGCCTCCCGTGCGATGTATCTGCGCGGCCTGCTGATTGGCGCGGAGTTGATGGCGCATGGCGTCGACGTGAACTGTGCGCCGTCCGCCGATATCGCTTGGCCGGAGACGCATCCATTCCTCCGAAACCGGTGCTATGGCACGGATGCCGAAACGGTCATCGCAATGGCACGGGCCTGCGCAGAGGGGCTGATGGATGCAGGCTGCCTGCCTGTGATAAAGCACGCCCCCGGTCATGGGCGCGCCACACTCGACAGCCACGAGGCATTGCCGCAGATTGATGCGGGTCTCCCAGACCTTACCGATACCGATTTTGCGCCGTTCCGGGCGCTGTCCGATCTTCCGGCGGCCATGACGGCCCATATTGTTATCCCGTTCATTGATCCAGACCGACCTGTCACGCAATCTGCCGCTGGCATAGACTTCCTGAGAGAGGCGCTCGGCCTGACCAACCTTTTGATGAGTGACGACATTTCCATGGGCGCACTGGCGGGCGATTTGAACACACGCGTGACGAAAGCGCTCGCCGCGGGCTGCGATCTTGTCCTGCATTGCAATGGTGATTTGGCGGAAATGAACATCGTCGCCAAGGCAGGAACAATGACAGCCCAAGCGGCAGATCGGGCAGATATTGCGTTATCCCGCCGCCGAACCCCAATAGATATTGACATCCCGGCGCTAGAAGCGGAGTTTCAGACTCTATTGCAAGGCGGGCCGGGACAGGGGTGAACCCGCCGAAAAACCCGTTTGAGGGAGCAGATCATGGACGGCGACACCACGTTTGGTGAGGTCGAAGAGCGTCTCGCAGCCGAGGCGCTGATCGTCGATGTCGACGGGTTTGAAGGCCCGCTCGACCTGCTTCTCACGCTGTCTCGCACCCAGAAGGTCGATCTGCGCAAAATCAGTGTGTTGGCACTGGCCGAGCAGTATCTTGCCTTTGTCGAGCGGGCGAAAACGCTCCGGATCGAACTGGCGGCAGACTATCTGGTGATGGCAGCCTGGCTTGCTTTCCTGAAGTCGCGCCTGTTGCTACCGCCGGACCCGACGGACGAAGGCCCGAGCGGCGAAGACCTCGCCGCCCATCTCGCTTTCCAGTTGGAACGGCTCTCGGCCATGCGCGATTGCGCGGCCAAGCTGATGGCGCGGGATCAGAAAGGCCGTGATTTCTTTGTCCGGGGCATTCCCGAAGACGTGACCCGCGTCCGCAAGGTGCGCTACACGGCGACGCTTCTGGACCTGATGCAGGGCTACGCGCGGCTGCACACCAAGGATGATTTCCGCCCCTACGTGATGGACCGCGAAAGCGTCATGACGCTGGAGCAAGCGCTGGACCGCATGCGTGGTCTGATTGGATACGCCGGAGAGTGGACCGATCTTTTGTCCTATCTTCCAGAGGGGTGGGAGACAGACCCAAAGCGCCGACGCTCGGCCACGGCGTCACATTTTGCCGCCTCGCTGGAACTGGTGAAGAACGGTGCAATCCAGATCCGCCAGTCCGAGATGTTCGCGCCCATCCAGATCAAGGCCCGTGCCGGTGAGTGAGGCCGAACTGGAAGAAAGCCTGTTCGAAGCACCACCCGAGGCCGAACAGGAACGCATGGTGGAGGCTATCCTCTTTGCCACGGCCGAACCCATTACGGTGGCCGAGCTGAACGCGCGCATGCCGCATGGCTGCGACGCCAAGCTGGCGCTGGAGCACCTGACCAAGCGCTATGAGGGGCGGGGCGTCAGCGTCGTCAAAGTGGGCGACGCGTGGGCGATCCGGACAGCGCCTGATCTTGGGTTCCTGATGCAGAAGGAAACGGTTGAGACCCGCAAACTGTCGCGCGCCGCGATCGAAACCCTTGCGATCATCGCCTATCACCAGCCTGTCACCCGTGCAGAAATTGAGGAAATTCGCGGCGTCAGCGTCAGCCGTGGCACCATTGACCAGCTTCTTGAGCTTGAATGGATCAAATTTGGTCGCCGAAAGATGACCCCCGGCCGTCCTGTGACCTATATGGTGACACAGGAGTTTCTGGACCACTTCGGTCTGGAGAACGCCCGTGACCTGCCCGGTCTCAAGGAACTGCGCGCCGCGGGCCTGTTGGAGAACCGCCCGCCGCCCGGTGAAGACTTGGGCGATGATGAAGATACCGAGGAAGAGAACCAGTCGGAGCTCTTCGAGGACAGCGAGGAGGACGTGAGCGATGAACGCGAACAGACTGATCCGCATGGCGATTAACGTGCTTATGCGTGCGGGAATGAAGCGGATGGCCAAGGGTCAAAAGCCCGACCCGCGCATGCGCCAAGCCCAGAAACAGATCAAGACGGTCAATCGCATCCGCCGCATGTGAGATGCAGATCAGAACGCTTGATACGCTGGACGATGTCCGCACGCTTGACGACCTTCTGGAAGACTACATTCGCTTCGTGACCCGTGACCTGCAACGCGCCGCAGGTGTGACGTTCGATCCCGACGTCTTGCTGGCCAATACCCTTGGCAGTCTGGAGAAAGTCGTTCCTCCGAACGGTTTCACCTATGTGGCCGAGGATGTTGGCGGAACGCGGCTGGCGATGGGGTTTCTACGCCCCTCTGGTCCGGATGCGATGGAGATCAAGCGGCTCTACGTTCCCCCAGCGGGGCGAGGGCAGGGCATCGGCAAGGCGATGGTAACGGAAATGCTTGAGGCCGCACGCGCACGCGGTGCAAGAGCCGTTCGCATCGACAGCACGCGCAATCTGGAAACCGCCATCGGGCTTTACCAGAAACTCGGGTTCGAGGAGCGTGCGCCTTATCCCGAAAGCGATCATTTCGAGGACGAGATACTCGGACCGCATCTCATCTTCATGGAAAAGCGGCTATAGGCTGTCGTCCGCTCGACCGCCGACAAGCTTCAAGCTGCCCTCAGGCGTTTGTCGACTTGAAGTGTTTCGACAGTTTTAGGCCCTGGCCCTGATAGTTTGAGGCAATCTCCTGCCCATACAGTGCGGAGGGGCGAGCCGCCATGTTTTCATAGACCAGCCGCCCGACCACTTGCCCGTGCTCCAGCACGAAGGGGGCCTCGTGGCAGCGAACTTCCAGCACGCCGCGTGATCCCGTGCCACCCGCTTCGGCCCATCCAAAGCCCGGATCAAAGAAGCCCGCGTAATGCACGCGGAACTCGCCGACCATGGCGATGTAGGGCGCCATCTCGGCGGCGTACATCGGTGGGATCACAATCGCCTCGCGGCTGACCAGGATGTAAAACGCCCCGGGGTCGAGGATGATCCAGCCCGCGTCAGTGCGGACCTCTTCCCAGTACTCGGCAGGATCGTAATGGGCGAGCTTGCTCAGATCGATCACACCCGTATGCGGCTTGGCGCGATACCCAACCAGCGTGCTGTCCTTGGGCCGCAGATCAACAGAAAAGCCCAGCCCACCCGAGATCACGGCGTCATCTTCGGAGACAATCGGCGTCGCCTTGTGAAGCGCGCGCAGCTCCTCATCACTGATCACGGTGTGTCCGTCGCGAAAGATGATCTGGTTCAGCAATTGCCCCGTTTGAGCAATGACGGAGAAGCTCTGCGGGCAAATCTCGACATAAAGCGGACCGCGATACCCTTGCGGGACCCGGTCGAACTCGGTGCCGTAGTCGGTGATGATACGGGTCAGCAGATCGAGCCGCCCGATGGAAGATTTCGCACTTGCGGCGCCCGACAGGTTCTGTGGCAGGTTCAGGTGTTCAAGAAGCGGGACCACATAGACGCAGCCTTTCTCCAGAACGGCGCCGCCGGTAAGATCGATTTCGTGCATCGTGAAATCGTCCAGCCGGTCCGCGACGGTCCGTCCGCGACCTGCCAGGAAAGACGCGCGCACCCGATAGGCGCGGTCCCCAAGCCTCAGGTCCAATGAGGCCGGTTGAAGCTGCCCGTCGGCCCAGCCCGCGTCGCTTGCCACCTGTCCGCGTTCGATCAGTTCGCCGATCGCTGTATCAGGCAGCACCCCACTCATCTGCGCGCCTCGGAGCGGCTGCATAGCTTCAAGCCCTTGAACGCCCAACCTGCACGCACGTGCTTGATCTTCGTCGGCGGAAACCTCCGGCAGACGTCACCGAAATTAACAACGGGCAGAGCCCGCGATCCGCGATTTATGGTTGTGTTGGTCGGGCTAGCAGGATTCGAACCTGCGACCTTCCGTCCCCCAGACGGACGCGCTAACCAGGCTGCGCCATAGCCCGACGCACCGCCTTCTGGCGCAAAACGCTGAGCAGAGCAAGGGCGGAGTTGGGCCATAAATGCGCGATCAGTCCAAACGCGCGACAACGGCACGCAAGCGGTTGGCCGCTTCGACCAAAACTGCCTTGTGTGTATCTAACGCCTCGGCATCGGTCAGCTTCAGGCGGGCTGCGATACCCGTCTCGGCGCTGTGCCGTGGATCATCATCGGCCGCATCCGTGGCAGGCACATCCGGGGTCGCGGGTATGCTGGGCGCAACCGGTGCCTCCGCCTCGCTCGCCACTGTCTCCGCCGGTTCGCTGCCCTCCGAAGCCGGGGCAGGCGCTTCGCTGTTTGCACGGCGAAAGAGCGGCGGGGGATCGTCGGCCTCAGCCTCCAGACCCTCATCCTCCGACACGGTATCTTCAACTTCCGGAGTCTCGTCCGGGTCAAGCTCGGCCACGTGGGTGGCACGCGCCGCACTCGCGGGGCGCGCCGCACGTTCAAGGGCCTCCTCGTTCAAGGCCGGCGCTTCGGCTTCCATATCCTCGGCGAAAAGGTCGGGCGCGTAGCCCGCAACATGTTTGATGCCCTCTTCGCGGAAGAGTTTCTGCACACCGCGAATGGTCATGCCCTGATCGTGCAGCAGTACTTTGACCCCACCAATCACGCGCATGTCCGACGGGCGATAATATCGCCTGCCGCCTGCGCGCTTGACCGGTTTGATCTGGCTGAACCGCGATTCCCAAAAGCGCAGGACATGCGTCGGCACATCCAGCCAATCGGCCACCTCGGAGATGGTCCGAAACGCGTCTCGGGATTTCTCCGCCAAGTCGTCAGCCCTTGTTGCCGGCGGCCACGCGATCTTTCATCAGATGGGAGGGGCGAAAGGTCAGAACCCGTCGTGGATGGATCGGAACCTCTTCGCCCGTTTTCGGATTGCGTCCGATTCGCGCGGCCTTGTCTCGGATCGAGAACGTACCGAAAGATGAAATCTTGACTTGCTCGCCCGTCACAAGCGCATCCGACATATGCTGTAAAACACTTTCAACCAATTGAGCCGACTCATTGCGGCTGAGGCCGACTTCACGGAAAACGGCATCGCTTAAATCCATGCGAGTCAAAGTTTTTCCTGTCATCCCGTCCCCCTGACGTCTTTATCTTGTTTATAATGGACGCAGCATGAGCGTGTTGAATTTCCGAGTCAATATCAACAGCTTGGGAATCGGCGTTCATTCACATGAAGCATAGCACGACTTGCATGAATTGCTGGGAAAACCCAGGCAAACCGTTCCGTTGGCAAGCTTTCGCCGCCTTGTCCGGGTGTGCCTCAAAACCGCAGGCGTCAGGCCTTAGTTGCGTGACAAACGACTGGGTTTCACCACCGAAGAACGACCGAACCCCAGGCAAGACCGCCGCCAATCGCTTCGGTCACAAGCAGATCGCCTTCCTTGATCTGGCCGCGCGCAACGCCCGTGCTCAGAGCCAGCGGGATCGAGGCTGCCGACGTATTGCCGTGATCCTGAACCGTGACCACAACGCGATCCATCCCGACACCCATTTTGGTGGCTGTCGATTTGATGATCCTCAGATTGGCCTGGTGGGGGACGATCCAGTCGATATCGTCGCCGGTCAATCCGAGGCCGTCGAGCGCCGTATGAGCCGTCTTGGCCAGTTTTTCGACAGCGTGGCGGAAGACTTCCTTGCCTTGCATGCGCAGATAGCCGGTTGTTTGGGTCGAAACCCCACCATCGACAAAAAGAATATCGCGATGGCTTCCATCGGAGTTCAGGTCGGTCGCGAGTATTCCGCGATCTTCGGTTGTCCCGTCGCCGTCTCCCGCCTCAAGAACGAGCGCACCTGCGCCGTCTCCAAACAGCACCGCCGTGGCGCGATCTTCAAAATCAATGATCCGGCTGAAGGTCTCGGCCCCGATCACAAGGATACGGCTCGCCTGACCCGAGACGATCAGGGCGTTGGCTTGGGCCAGGGCAAACACGAACCCGGCGCAAACGGCTTGCACGTCAAACGCGTACCCGGATGACATCCCGATCCGGTGCTGAACCATCGTCGCGGCGGAGGGGAAGGTCAGGTCCGCGGTTGATGTTGCCACGATGAGCGCATCGATCTGGTCGGCCTTCAGTCCGGCAGATGCCAAAGCCGCATTGGCGGCGTGGGTTGCAAGGTCGGACGTGGTTTCGCCATCGGCGGCAAAATGCCGACGTTCAATGCCGGATCGTGACCGGATCCACTCGTCGCTGGTGTCGATCTTGTCCTCGAACCATGCATTCGGGACAACGCGTTCGGGCAGGTAGTGGCCTACGCCCCGAACAATCGCACGTTTTGTCATCTTGCCTGCTCATCGACGGCCGTTTCGGCCTGTTCTGTCGCTCCATCCTGCGGGCTCAGGTCCAAAGATGCAAGACGCGCGGCGAGCCGGTCCGTAAAACGGCTTTCGGCCAAGCGGAAGGCAAGCTTGATCGCCGCGCTCACGCCGGTCGCATCGGCGGAGCCGTGGCTTTTCACGACCGTCCCATTGAGGCCCAGAAACACCCCGCCATTCACGCGGCGCGGGTCGATCCGTTTCGACAAACGACGCAAGGACGTCAGTGCCAACAGCGAGGCGAGCCGCGACAACGGCGTGGCGCGGAACGCTTCGCGCAGCAAATCGCGAATAAGCTGCGCCGTGCCTTCCCCTGTTTTCAACGCGACATTGCCGGTAAATCCATCCGTGACGATCACATCAACGCGGTCCGACGGGATATCTCCGCCTTCGACGAACCCCACGAACTCAAATTCGGCACTTGGGGCGCTGCGCGCGATCAGGTCATGCGCCTCCCGAATGCCCGGGCGACCTTTGTTCTCTTCCGTCCCGACATTCAAAAGGCCAATGCGCGGGCGCTTCAATCCAAGCCCGTTTCGCGCGTATGAGGCGCCCATCATCGCGTATTGAACAAGGTCCTTGGCATCCGCGCGCACATCCGCACCGACATCGAGCATCACGTTGAACCCGCCGGGGTTCTGCGAGGGCCAGAGAATACCAATGGCAGGCCGGTCCACACCCGGCATCTTGCGCAGCGCCAGCATCGACACCGCCATCAAAGCGCCGGTGTTGCCGCAGGAGACAACCGTATCGGCTTCACCCTTCTTCACCGCCTCAATCGCCGCCCACATGGTCGTGCCTTTGCCATGGCGCATCACCTGCGCAGGCTTGTCGTCCATTTTGACGTATTCGCGGACATCCCGGATGTCACACCGCGCACCAAGCCGGCGCTTGGCAATCAACGGTGCAAGCTCGTTCTCGGGCCCGAAGATCAGGAAATGTATCTTGGAGTTTTTGGCACAGGATTTGGAAATGCCGGCAACAATCGCTGCCGGTCCCAGGTCGCCGCCCATGGCGTCAACCGCGATGGTGATGCGCTCAGGCGCGTCTCCGGTGTGATCCTTGTCCGTCATCGCCCTTCCCGGCGCCGACGGGGCGCTTAAGCCGCGTCTTCGTCCAGGTCGATCTCGTCGGCCTGTGCAACGATTTCACGACCGTCGTAATACCCGCAGGCACCGCACACGTGATGCGGACGCTTGAGTTCGCCACAGTTCGGGCACTCAGCGGGGTTCGCTGCAACCAACGCATCATGAGCGCGGCGGTTGTTCCGACGAGACGGCGAAACTTTATTCTGAGGGACAGCCATGTCCTAATCCTCGGTTCGGTGGCGTTGGTCAGCGGTGTCTTACGCGCCTGCCGCGCCCCTGTCCAACTCAATGTTCCAGTGAGGGGCGGAACATACTGCGATTCCTTCGAAACGCAAGCGTGGATTTTCGCGTTTTCGCGATTGGAAATCGACGTGCCACATCACTCCAAACGTCTGCTTTTGTAAGATGCCTTCGCCAACCACTCGGGATTGATCTCAACGCCCCAGCCCGGGGCGTCTGTCACTGTGGCTTTTCCAGCCTCGATGACATAAGGATCGCCAAGAAACAAACCGTCTTGCCACGGGTAATAGTCGGCACCTTCAATCGAAAACTCCAGATATCGCCCCGCATTCGGCAATGCACGCAGCAGGTGCATTGTGAACAACGTGACCAGCGACAGGTTCGCGCAATGGGGCGTGCAGGGCAGGCCTGCGGCCTCGCCCATGCGCGCGACGGCTAGCGTGCGGGTCAGGCCGCCCAGATAGAGGATATCGGGCTGGATCACATCCACCGCGCGCATCGCGATCATCCGTTTCCAGTGCTGCAAGTCCCAATCCTGCTCACCGCCAGTCACATTGATGTCGAGCGCCTTCGTGACTTCGGCCGTCTGCTCGATCTCCCAATAAGGGCAGGGTTCCTCGAAATGCTCGTATCCCTCCGCCTCCAGCATGCGACCCACCTCAATGGCGCGGGCCGCGCTGAAGCCAGAGTTGCCATCGACCAGAAGCGAAACGTCAGGACCGAGCTCTTTGCGAATGGTTGGAATGATCTCTTCCGTTCGACCGGGCCACTCATCCTGATCCTGGCCGCATTCCGCCCCCACACGCACCTTGAAGGCATCGAAGCCCTTCTCATCGCGGAGCGCCTTGAGCCGCGCCGCTTCCTCAGCAAGAGTAATGTCCCGCCGCATGGAAGACGCGTAAGCCCGGATCGGCCCTGCCGTGCCACCCAGCAGCTCCGCAACCGGCTTACCCGCAGCCTTGCCGCGCCAGTCCCAGACGGCGGTGTCGAGCCCCGCCATGGCACGACAAAGGTAGGTGCCGGGAAACTTGTGTTCGCGGCGTGGCACCTCGTCGATGATGTCCTCCAGCGCGTCCATGCCCCGCCCAAGGGCCCAAGGCGCGACCTGCCGATGTAGAATCTCGCAAGTGAGGTCGCTGTTGTAGGTGGACACCTGACCCCAGCCGCTCGTGCCATCCTCGGCAGTGATCCGCACGAAACCGACCATGGGCGTGGTGAAGGTCTCCACTTGCGTGATGCGCGGGCCGGTGTCGTCCTTGCCGCGGTCATAGCCCAGAGGCACGGCGCCGGATGGGGAATAGGGCAGGGTCATGCAACCTCCAGGATCAGATCGGCAGCTCGAGTGGCCACCATCATCGTCGGGGCATTGGTATTGCCCGATGTGATGTTCGGAAAGACGGAGGCGTCCACAACGCGCAAACCCTCCACACCATGCAGTCTAAGGCGATGGTCGACAACCGAGGTGGAGGCATCCGCGCCCATGCGGCAGGTGCCGACCGGGTGAAACACCGTCGTCGCGCGCGCCTTGAAATCGGCAAGGATGTCATCCGCCGTCATCTCCCGCAAATCTGGCCCGAGCGGCGCATCGACCAGATGCGACAGAGCCTCGGTTCGCATGAACCGCTGGCAGAGCAAGCCACCCGCGATGACCTGCGCGCGATCCGCTTCGCTCTCCAAGGCGTTGGTTTGGATACGGGGCGTGTCGCCAGCAGCTGGCCCCGAGATGTCAACGCGCCCCCGGCTCTCCGGTCGGGCCGGGTTGAACCCGATGATGAAGCCCGGAAAGGGGTCCGGCTGAATGACCGTGCGCGTGCCCTTCGGCGTGGTCGTGTAGGTCACCGGGTTGAAGTATACCTGCTGGTCCGGCTCCGGCAGGTCAGGGGTGGAGCGGAGAAACCCTCCACACTGGTTGACCGACATCGAGAGCGGGCCACGGCGTGTCAGGGCATAGTGCAGAGCGGCGCGTATCTTGCCATGCAGCGGGCGCAGCACGTTGTTCAGCGTGGGTTCCGTGGCCTTGAAGAAATAGTCGAGGCCCAGATGATCCTGCAACTGGCCGCCGACATGGGGGTTGTTGAGCAGCGGCGTAATCCCATGAGATTCAAGCGTTTCAGACGGTCCAATGCCAGACCGCTGCAAGATTAGCGGGGAAGATACCGCCCCTGCGCTCAGCAGGATCTCGCGCCGCGCCCGTAACTCTTGCAAACGCCCATGTTGCTGAACATGCACCGACCTTGCTCGGTGCCCATCGAACCCAATCCGGTCGACCAGTGTGTCTGTCATCAACTGCACATTGCTGCGCTTCAGGGCCGGGGCGAGATGCGCGCGGGCCGAATGCATGCGCCGCCCGCCGCTGGTGTTGATCCGATAGGCCGTCGCTCCCTCGGGCGCCGGGCCGTTGATATTCTCGCTCACGGGCAGGCCGAGTTCCCTGGCCGCTGCGAAGAAATGCCGGGTCACAGGATGCACTTGATCGGAAACATCCTGCACATGCAGCGGACCATGGCCCGTCCGGCTGCCATCCCGATCAATCGTGGTCTCCAAAGCAACATACGTCCGACGCACCGCGTCCCAATCCCAGCCTGGCCCCCAATCCGCAAAGTCACTCGGCAACCCGCGCGCATAGATCATCGCATTGATCGCACCTGACCCGCCCACGCCTTTGCCGCGCGGCCAATACCCGCGCCGATTGTCGAGCGCCGGGTCCGGTTCGGTGTGGAGCATCCAGTTCAAGGTCGGATCGTAGAAGCATCGCCCATAGCCAAGTGGCAATGCGATCCAGGGCGAGCGACCCTTGCCGCCTGCCTCGATCACCAGAATGCTGTGACGCCCGGAAGCACTCAGCCGTTCAGCCAGAATGCAACCCGCAGAGCCAGCACCGATGATGATATAGTCGTACTCCGCCACGCCGCCTGCATGCCCATAAGCCATCTTGTTACAAAAGCTTTACAGAGCAAGGTCGCAAAGCCAATGCGGAAACGGTCAGAGCAGGGCTTCCAGAAGCGCGCGAGTATTGGCTTCCGTCATCTCCACCGGATTGCCGCCGGTCGACGGGTCACGCAGCGCGTCGGCCACAAGCCGGTCGATATCCGGGTCAGACACGCCGAGTTCGGTCAGCGTTTTCGGGATGCCGAGACTGTTGTTCAGATCGTCGACAAAGGCGCGGAACCCGTCAAACCCGCCCTCTATGTCCAGATAGGCCGCGGCAAGACCGAACCGGTCGCGAATGGCATCGGCGTTGAACGTCAGAACCTTTGGCATACACACCGCGTTCGTCGTTCCGTGATGCGTGTGGTGATGCGCGCCGATTGGATGCGACAAGGCATGGATCGCGCCCAGTCCTTTCTGGAACGCCGTCGCCCCCATAGCCGCCGCGCTCATCATGTTTGCGCGCGCCTCGATATCGGTGCCGTCCGCATAGGCGCGCGGCAGGTAGTCCTTCACCAGCCGCATGCCTTCCAGCGCAATGCCCTGGCTCATCGGGTGGTAATGCGGGCTGCTGAACGCCTCCACACAATGCGCGAAGGCATCGAGCCCTGTCCCTGCGGTGATGTACTTCGGCATGCCCACGGTCAGTTCCGGGTCGCAGATCACGACAGCGGGTAGCATTTTGGGATGGAAGATAATCTTCTTTTCATGGGTCTCGGAATTGGTGATGACGCTGGCGCGACCCACTTCCGACCCGGTACCTGCTGTCGTCGGCACGGCTACAATCGGATGGATGCCGTTAGGGTCAGCGCGCGTCCACCAATCACCGATATCCTCAAAATCCCACATCGGCCGCGTTTGACCGGCCATGAACGCCAGCGTCTTGGCCAGATCGAGGCCGGACCCGCCCCCGAACGCGATCACGCCATCAAAGCCGCCGTCGCGATACACCTTCAATCCGGCCTCAACGTTCTTGTCCGAAGGGTTTGGATCGACCTCCGCGAAGAGCGCACGACCCAAGCCGGATTGTTCCATCAGATCAAGGGTTTTCGCCGTGATCTCCATGCCTGCAAGGCCACGATCAGTCACCAGAAGCGGCTTGGACATGCCCGCGTCGCGGCAGACCTCGGCAATCTCGGCGATGCGCCCGGCACCGAAACGAATGGCGGTTGGATAAGACCAATTGGCGGTCGGAGACATCAGATTTTCCTCAAGTGATAGGATTTCGGTCGCGTCAGCGCCTGATAGGCAAGTTTCGAGAGACCCGCACCGCGTCCGGTATCTTTGCAGCCCGTCCAGCAAAGGGCCGGGTCAAGATAATCGCAGCGGTTCATGAAAACGGTGCCCGTCTCAATCCGATCCCCAATCCGTTCGGCAGCCTCCAGATCCCGCGTCCAAATGCTTGCGGTCAGGCCGAAGCGGCTGTCGTTCATCAGGCGGATCGCCTCGGAATCGTCATCGACGGGCATGATGCCCACGACCGGTCCAAAGGTCTCGTCGCGCATCACGCGCATGTCGTGCGTCACACCTGTCAGGATCTGTGGCGTGACATAGCAACTCTCGCAATCATCCGCGTCCATCTGGGCAATATGCGCCGTGGCGCCTGCGGCAACGGCCTCATCGATCTGCGCCCGCACCTCGCGCGCGAAACGGATGTTCGCCATCGGTCCCATGGTTGTCTCCGGGTCCAACGGGTTGCCCAGCGTCTGCGCTTCGACCCAGGCGACGGCTTTCTCGACAAAACGGTCGAACAGGGAGTGGGCGACGTAGATGCGCTCAATCCCGCAGCAGCACTGGCCTGCGTTGAACATGGCACCGTCGAGCAACGTATCGACGGCGGCATCAAGATCGGCGTCAACACGCACATATCCCGGGTCCTTACCGCCGAGTTCTGTGGAAACCGGGATGAACGTGCCCGCCGCGGCCTGCTCCATCGCCTGACCGCCGCCGACCGACCCGGTGAAGTTGACGAAATCGACCGCCCGCTCGGCAATCAGCGCATTCGTCGTGTCGTGGTCGATCACCACGTTCTGGAACACCTCTTCCGGCACACCGGCTTCGTAGAAGGCCTCCGCCAAACGCTCACCCACCTGAAGGGTTTGGCTGGCATGTTTCAGGATCACGCTGTTCCCGGCAATCAGCGCGGGCGCGACCGTGTTGATCGCGGTCTTGTAGGGGTAGTTCCACGGCGCGACCACCAAGACCACACCCCAGGGCACGCGCTTGATCTGCCGCAGGAACGCGTCTGACGCTTCGATCACATCCGGGGCGAGGCACTCCGGTGCGACCTCAGCCATGTAGCGAAGCCGCTCATCAAAACCGCCATACTCACCGCCGTAGCGGATCGGACGACCCATCTGATGCGCCAGTTCCAGCGCCATCCGATCCGTTGTTTTCCCAACAATCTCATTGGCTTTCAGAACGAGTGCGATGCGTTCCTCAAGCGGCCGGTTCCGCCACTTTTCCTGCACGCGTCGCGCGGCATGAGTGGCATCAAAAGCGTCCTCCCGGCTCAGAACCTCCCGGGTGAGATAAACCGAGCCATCAATCGGAGAGATCAGGTTCACCTGCGCCATTGCTCAAGCCCTCTCGAACCCGCGGGCGACTTCCCAGTCGGTGACAACGGCATCGAACGCCTCCTGTTCCACTTCTGCCGCGCGGGTGTAGTGGTCGATCACATCGTCCCCCATCACCTTGCGGAGCATGGCGGAGCCGCGCAGCGTTTCTGTCGCCGCGCGCAGCGTATGCGGGATCGAAGGGACATCCTCCATCGCGTAGACATCGCCGGTGACCGGGTCATCCAAGGTCAGCCCTTCCTCGATGCCCGTCAAACCTGCCGCCAGTTGCGCGGCGCAGGCGAGGTACGGGTTGATGTCCGAGCCGGGGATGCGGCACTCGATCCGCACGCCCTTCGTTCCATCGCCCACAAGGCGGTAACCTGCCGTCCGGTTGTCGATGCTCCAGGCAATTTTGGTGGGCGCAAAGGTGCCCGGCAGGAACCGTTTGTAGCTGTTCACGTATGGTGCAAGAAAGAACGTTAAATCGCTGGAATATTTGAGCAAACCAGCCACATAGGCCCGCATCGTGTCGGACATCGTCAGCGTCGCCCCAGCGTCGTAAAACATATTGTCCCCACCCATCATCAACGACTGATGAATATGCGCCGCCGAGCCGACCTTGTCGTGATGCCATTTCGGCAGAAAGGTCGCCGCATGGCCTTTCTGGTCGGCAATCTCCTTCACCGCCTGCTTGGCCAGCGTGTGGTGATCGGCGCAGAGCAGCGCATCGGCATACCGGATGTTCAACTCTTCCTGACCGGTCTCAGCCTCTCCCTTGGAGTTCTCCACAGGCACGCCCGCTTCAAACAGCAGGTTGCGGATCGGGCGCATCACATGTTCTTCCTTCGTGGTCTGAAGGATGTGGTAGTCTTCGTTGTAGCCGCTAATCGGCGCCAGATCGCGGAAGCCGCCGCGCCGGATGTCGTCAAAGCTCTGCTCGAACAGGAAAAACTCCAACTCGGTCGCCATCATCGGCGTGAAGCCCATCGCTTCGGCGCGCGCGACCTGTTTCTTCAGAATTTGCCGTGGCGTGTGCGGTACGGGCTCGTGCGTGTGGTGATCGATGATATCACACAAAACCAGCGCGGTGCCGTCGAGCCACGGAATGCGGCGGAGCGTGCTCAAGTCCGGCTTCATCACATAGTCGCCATACCCCTGCGCCCAGGACGAGGACGCATAGCCATCCGGCGTCGCCATCTCAAGATCCGTGGCGAAGAGGTAATTGCAGCAATGCGTCTCGTGATGACCGCTCTCGATAAAGTTCGAGACGTGGAAGCGCTTGCCCATCAAGCGCCCCTGCATGTCGATCAGACAGACAAGCACCGTATCGATGATGCCATGCGCGGCATCCTCTTTGAGGGCTTCAAAGGTGAGGTTTGCGGTCATGGGAGACGTCCTTTGTCGCGATATCCTGGTTGGTCTTCGATCCGTTTCGGGAAGGTGCGCGTACGCATGGGGGCGGGCGGGTCGAACACAGATTCAAATCGACCATCTTCTATCCAGAGTTTGGCAGACTTTAACGGTGTCTCTCCGTGGTGTGGATCGATCCTGAGGTAAATGTCGATCCCCCATAGTTCTATGATGTACTTTTCAGGGATCTGCGAACGGTAATGGGTGCCCATGCCGACATGAGAACCTCTGGTCTCCTGTAGGTTTCCATCTCGGTCGTAGTTTGAGGACGAAAGCACCCAGATGAGCGCAAGCACTTGGTCGTCTTCGACCGTCGACGCACGCGCCATGATCTTCGCTTTCGCGTCATCCGAAAACGACACGATGTCAGGGGATACGACGCCGCGTCCCCAATTTTCAGTTTCATCATCTTTTGCAGTCGCCATGGCGTGGATCTTGGTTCGTGGACGCGCCCCGGGCTTGACCCGGGGCCTCCTATGGGTGTGAGGTCCCGGGTCAAGCCCGGGACAGGGCGTACTTAACCGTAACGGTAAGGCCGGCCAGCCTTTTCCATGACGGCGTTGTAGTTCTTGAAGATCTCCACCACCTTCGCCTTGGTCTCGGACTCGGCGGCAATCTCATCCCAGAAGACCTTGGCGGCGGCTTCCACCTGCGCCCATTCCTCATCCGGGATCGACGTCAGTTCCATCTTCGGCCCGTTGA
>JBCBBB010000057.1:0-18363 GCA_038532095.1 Pseudomonadota bacterium | reverse complement strand
CAGGTTCCTGCTTGGCATCCGAGTGGATCATCAACGGCTTCGATTCCGCCGAGACGGCTTCCTCGTTCACCACGACCTCTTCCACGCTTTCAAGTCCCGGCAGGTCGAACATCGTGTCGAGCAGGATGTTCTCCATGATCGACCGCAGACCGCGGGCACCGGTTTTGCGCTCAATGGCCTTCTTGGCAATGGCGCTCAAAGCGTCGTCGGTGAAGGTCAGTTGCGCATCTTCCAACTCGAACAGGCGCTGGTACTGTTTGACGAGCGCGTTCTTGGGCTCGGTCAGGATGGTGACCAGCGCGTCTTCGTCGAGGTCTTCCAGCGTCGCGATGACGGGAAGGCGGCCGACAAACTCCGGGATCAGGCCGAACTTCAGCAGGTCTTCCGGTTCGAGGTCCTTGAAGTGCTGGCCGATGGATTTCTCATCCGGGTCACGCACGTCGGCGCCAAAGCCCATGGCCGAGCCCTTGCCGCGCTGCGCGATGATCTTGTCGAGGCCAGCAAACGCGCCGCCGCAGATGAAGAGAATGTTCGTGGTGTCGACCTGAAGGAATTCCTGCTGCGGATGCTTGCGCCCGCCTTGCGGCGGCACGGAGGCGACGGTGCCTTCCATGATCTTCAGGAGCGCCTGCTGCACGCCTTCGCCCGATACATCGCGGGTGATCGACGGGTTGTCGGACTTGCGGGTGATCTTGTCGACCTCATCGATATAGACGATGCCGCGCTGCGCGCGTTCGACATTGTATTCCGATGCCTGCAACAGCTTCAGTATGATGTTCTCGACATCTTCACCGACATAGCCCGCTTCCGTCAGCGTCGTGGCGTCCGCCATGGTGAACGGCACATCGAGGATGCGCGCCAGCGTTTGCGCCAGCAATGTCTTGCCGCAGCCGGTCGGCCCGATCAGCAGGATGTTGGACTTCGCCAGCTCAATATCCGACTTGCCCGCATGGTTCAGGCGTTTGTAGTGGTTGTGCACGGCGACCGAGAGCACGCGCTTGGCATGCGCCTGACCGATCACATACTCATCGAGCACATCGCAAATCTCGCGCGGGCTGGGCACACCGTCGGAGGATTTCAGACCGGCGGTCTTGGTTTCTTCCCGAATAATGTCCATGCAAAGTTCGACGCATTCGTCACAAATGAAGACGGTCGGACCTGCGATCAATTTACGAACTTCGTGCTGACTTTTGCCGCAGAAGGAACAGTAGAGTGTGTTCTTGCTGTCGCCGGAATTATTCGCCATCACACTTTACCTTTCCCAGACTGGGCTTAGCCGCTCGCGAGTGCCTCTCACACGAAACCCTAGCCGCGTGCAAATCCCGGTACAACGCAAAACTCACATTTTGATTAAAGCCGTTCCTAATCGTCGCTCTCCGGTTTCGCGCGGGTCTCGACGATCTCGTCAATCAGGCCCCAATCCTTTGCTTCTTCAGGATTCATGAAGTTGTCCCGCTCCAGCGCGTCTTCGACTTTCTTAAGCGTCTGGCCGGTGTGCTTCACGTAGATTTCATTGAGCTGTGTCTTCAATCGCTCGACATGCTGGGCGTGAATCATGATGTCGGTCGCCTGGCCCTGGAACCCGCCGGAGGGCTGGTGCACCATGATCGAGCTGTTGGGCAGTGACATGCGCATGCCTTTTTCGCCAGCTGCCAGCAGCAGCGACCCCATCGACGCCGCCTGCCCGACAACCAGCGTCGCGATCTTCGGCCGGATGTATTGCATCGTGTCGTAGATCGAGAGACCAGCGGTCACGACACCGCCGGGGCTGTTGATATACATCGAGATTTCTTTCGATGGATTCTCAGCCTCCAGGTGCAGAAGCTGCGCCACGATCAACTGGCTCATCCCGTCATGCACCGGACCGTTCACGAAGACGATCCGCTCTTTCAGCAGTCGGGAGAAAATATCATAGGCCCGTTCGCCGCGGCTGGTCTGTTCAACCACCATGGGAACAAGGTTCATATACGTCTCGATTGGGTCTTTCATAAAAGCCTGCCTTGCTTGCGGGGCGTCTTTACGCCCAAAGGGTTGCCAGAGTCTTAGTAGCGCACCCCGGCACCTGCAAGGCACCGAGGCACAGCTTTT
This sequence comes from Pseudomonadota bacterium, assembly GCA_038532095.1. Taxonomy (GTDB): domain Bacteria; phylum Pseudomonadota; class Alphaproteobacteria; order Rhodobacterales; family Rhodobacteraceae; genus JAJDOD01. The sequence continues at coordinate 16,275 of JBCBBB010000057.1, read as the reverse complement.
CGCAAGACAGGTGGAAAAAGGTCAGTCCGCGTGAAACAGGTCGTGTTTCGGAGCGGCGTGTTTGGCAATCACACGGAACAGATCATCACCGCGCGCGTCCCGTTTTTGGTGCGCATGCGCACGACGGCGGCGATTGATCGGGTCGGCGACCATCGGCCAGACGAACCAGATCATTACAATTCCCAGCATCATCACTGGAAGAAGTGACAGCATATTCATTTTCTCATGTCCCCACATGGTGGCAGCTAGGCAGAGCCGCGCAGTACAACATTGGTGCTAAAAATGGCGAAACAATGACAGCAAAAGGTTTATGACGCTGGGTAACGGCAGGAAATCGCCATATTTTTACTGACCATTGTCAGAAAATTGCTGATGATCTGCGCGTGTTCCCCCTCTTGCGCCTGAGATTCAGGCACGGCAGGGTCACGCCATGGTTCAGGTCATTTCTCTTCCTCGCAACGAAAGCGGCATCGAGACCGCGATCGCCATTCTGAAGCAGCGTTTCGGCGAGCGCTTGCAAACCGGGCAAGCCATCCGTGAACAGCATGGGCACACCACGACCTGGATCGAAAACCAACCCCCCGACGCGGTGGTCTTTGCGCAGTCGACTGCGGATGTGGCCGAGGTCGTGCGCATCGCCGCGGAACACCGGGTGCCGATCATTCCGTTCGGCACGGGCACGTCGCTGGAAGGCCATGTGAACGCGCCGGCGGGCGGGATCTCGATTGATGTCAGCCAGATGAACCGGATCCTGAAGGTCCATTCCGAAGATCTGGATGTGGTGGTGCAGCCCGGCGTCACGCGCAAAGCGCTGAACGAATACCTGCGCGACACCGGCCTGTTCTTCCCGATCGATCCGGGCGCGGATGCGTCGCTGGGGGGCATGGCCGCGACGCGCGCATCCGGGACAAACGCGGTCCGCTATGGGACGATGAAAGACAACGTGCTGGCGCTGGAGGCTGTGCTTCCCTCTGGCGAAATCGTCCGCACCGGGGGACGCGCACGCAAATCATCCGCCGGGTATGATCTGACCCGCCTTCTTGTCGGCTCGGAAGGCACGCTTGGGATCATCACCGAGCTCACGTTGCGGCTCTATGGCATCCCCGAAGCCATGTCCTCGGCCCGCTGCACGTTCCCGGATGTGGAAAGCGCCTGCAACGCGGTGATCCTGACCATTCAGATCGGCGTGCCGGTGGCACGGATGGAATTGCTCGATGCCGAAAGTGTCGCCGCCCTCAACGATTACGCCAAGCTCGACATGCCGGTCTCGCCGCTCCTCCTGCTGGAGTTCCACGGCTCGGACGCCGGCGTTGCGGAACAAGCGGAAACCTTTGGCGAGATCGCCGAAGAGGTTGGCGGCACCGGGTTCGACTGGACGGCCAATGCGGAGGAGCGGACCCGTCTCTGGCAGGCGCGCCACGACGCCTATTGGGCGCTGAAGCGGCTCAGACCAGAGGCCGAAGCGGTGGCCACGGATGTGTGCGTGCCGATCTCAAACCTGGCGGAGGCGGTGACGCGGACGCAAACCAAGGCGGCTGAGTTGAACCTTTTATGCCCGATCATCGGCCATGTGGGCGACGGCAATTACCACTGCACACTTCTGATCGACATGAAGGACAACGGCGAGCGGGCGCGCTGCGAAGAGTTCGTGACATGGCTCAGCAGCCTTGCGGTGGAGCTCGACGGCACGATTTCAGGCGAGCATGGCATCGGACAGGGCAAGATCGCATCCCTGCCAAAAGAAGCGCCCACGGCGCTTTCAATGATGCGCGCGGTCAAACAGGCCATCGATCCGCAGAACATCATGAACCCGGGCAAGATCCTGAAACACGAGATGTAGGATGTAAGGCGTCAGCCGAGCGGGTCGTTGCGGTTGGCCAACACCGCGCGGGTCGCGGCATCCGTCGTATCGGCGACATCGCCCTTCCCACGATCAAGCTCTTCCGCCAGTTGCCGACGCGCCCGCAGGACCCGGCTTTTCACCGTGCCTATGGGTACACCACACATCTCGGCCGTTTCCTCATACGAAAACCCCATACCCCCGACCAGAAGAAGCGCTTCGCGGTTTTCCAATCCGAGCTTGCTGAACGCACGACGGAAGTCGCGCATCTGCAAGACACCATTATGCAGTGGCGGGACCGCTGGTGCGGCGGGATCGTCAGGTTCGACATCCTCGGCCTCGGGTTTGCGCTTGCGCAGTTCGGAATAATAGGTATTGCGCAGGATGGTCAAAAGCCAGGCGCGCAGGTTTGTGCCCGGCTCGAACTGACTGAAATTCATCCACGCCTTGATGATGGCATCCTGAAGAATGTCTTCGGCCAGTGTCGGATCCCGCGTCAGGGAAATGGCAAAAGCCCGCATGGCGGGCAGATGCTCGATGATTTCCTGGCGCGGTTCGTACAACATCAGCTGGCGTCATCCGTCGTCACATCTTGGTCTGGTATTTCACCCTGCCTTAACTTCTTTAGCAAGACCACAAACCGCTCAGGCAACGCCTCGTTAAGGATGTCCTCATAGGCTTGCCGGACTGTCTCATCGATAGGGTCGGTGTCTTGGTTTGAAGACCCGTTTGACGACATTCGGGCACCTGCTGGTCATCGGCCTATTTTTTTAGTATAGGTTGAATTGAGCGAAGACTCCACCACGAATGCGAGCATACATATCATGCGACCCATCATTCAAGAAATCGAAGAACAATTGCCCTATATGCGGCGCTATGCCCGCGCCATGAGCGGCAACCGCGATCTCGGGGACAAAATCGCCGAGCAAGCGCTGATCCGCTTCTTGCGCGATGAAGACTCCCTGACCGAAGCAACCGACCTGCGTGTCGTTCTCTTTCGCGCGCTTCAGGACGCGCGCGGCGAGTTGGATTATGCGCTGGAAGACGAAACGGTGAACAAGTCGCTTGTGCGGGCCAACCGCCACCTTGCGCGCCTGACCCCCGGCAGCCGGGACGCGTTTCTTCTCAGCGCGTTCGAACAGTTCTCAGTTGAAGAGATCGCCGCCATCATGCGCCGCAGCCCGGAGGATGTCGAAAGCCTGATCGCAGTCGCACGTCAGGACCTGTCGAACATGATTACCGGACGCATTCTGGTGATTGAAGATGAGCTTGCAACCGCCAATGATATCTCGGAAATCGTGATGGAAATGGGCCATTCCGTGATCGGCAATGCGCCGACCAAGGAAGACGCGCTGGAGATTGTCGAACAGGTCGAGCCCGACCTGATCCTGTCCGACATCCAGCTGGCCAATGGCGGGTCCGGGATCAAGGCAGTCAGCGAAATTCTGCGGACCTATCCGATGACGCCGGTGATCTATATCACCGGGTTCCCCGAGCGCCTGCTGACGGGCAAGGGCCCGGAACCGGCGTTCTTGGTCACCAAGCCCTATTCGCCGGATCAGGTCCGGTCCGCGGTCAGTCAGGCGATGTTCTTCGCCTGACCGCTCAGGTGACCAGCGCGCGCTGGTCGTCCCGCCCCATTGCTACCAGAAACGGCGCTTGTTCCTGCGCCGTCTGAAAGGCACTTTTGCTGGAAAGCCCGCGCCAGTTGGCCAAGATCAGTGATTGTGCGACAGCACCGCCCAAGGTCGTGCACGGTCCCGCCAGGATGAAAACATCGGGCGCAAACTCGCGCGCAGCGATTCGGATGGTATGGGTGAAGTCGTAGGTCTCGGTCACTTGTGTTCCGAGCGTGTATTGGCGCAGTGCTTCAGGGTCGGTTGCATGGGGCCACCACACCTGCCCGCGACCATCGATCAACGGCACGGCGGGTCCGTGGAACCTGTCTGACGCAAAGCGGCTCAACCCTTGCTCAGACACGTCCCGCATCATGTCCGTGTGAAACGCCGCGTGATGGGCCAGCCGCATCGGGAACCGGTCGCGCTTGGGCACCGCCTGCTCAAACGCAGTCAAACCGGCTGCATCGCCCGCGATGACCAGCATCCCTCCAAGATCGATTGAGAGTGCCAAACGGTGGTCGGGACGCGCGTCAATCTCCGCCACAAGCGACAGAAGGCGCGCTTTCTCGGCCGGGTCCGGCTGCCACGCGTCGCCCATATGCGGATAAACAATCTGACCGCCCGGAGCCCCGGCATGCATCAGCCTGCCCATCGTGTTGGCAATGTCGAACCCGGTTGTCACGTCAACGGCGCCCGCGCAGGCCAGCGCGGTGTACCATCCCATCGAGTTGCCGGTGACAGCCACCAGTTCGACCCTGTCGCTGTCGAGCGCCTGCCAATCGCCAACGGCCGCCGCGAAGATCAGCGCGGAGGCATTGTCACCCGTCGCGTGACGCTTCGCGCTGTACCGTGGCGCGGTGTCGAGGGCGGTCAGTGTCTCCTGTCCGGCGGCGCTACGCATCTTATCGAACCGGGCCAGCATGTCAGGGTCCGTCGCGTGGCGCGTGACATAACCAAGCTCGGGTGCGTTATAGGTGCCGCGCCCCGGGCAGATCAAAACAGCGCGCTTTCTGCCCCCGCTCATGCAAGCGCCTTGCGTGCGGCGGCCAGGATGGTTTCGACAGACGGCATGGTCGCGCCATAGGCCGGTCCGGTCGCGATGAAACTGTCCTCGGCGGCAAGCCGTGTCACCGGCAGATCGGTCTCTTCGGCAAAAAGCGTCATCAGGGCTTCGGACACGCCCCCGGTCCGGCGCGTTTCATCCACGATCAGAACGCGCTGCGCCCCTGCGACCGCCTGCAAAAGTGCCTCCTTCGGCAAGGGGTTGAGCCAGCGCAGATCGATAATCCGCGTCTTGATCCCCTCGCGCGCCAGCGTCGGCTCCGCCTGTCGAGACAGGTACACTCCGTTGGCGAAACTCACGATGGCCAGATCGGTGCCGTCGCCATGCACCCCCACCTCGCCCAACCCGATACGCGCGCCGGAAGGCGGATAGCGATGCATCCACCCCCCGTCGCCTGGTTGCAAGTCGCGCATCGGATAAAGCGCGATCGGTTCCAGGAAGACGACCACCCGCTGTTCCTCGCGCGCGAGCCGCACACACTCCCGCAGCATCTGTGCTGCATCCGCCCCGTTCGACGGGCAGGCCAGGATCACACCCGGAATGTCGCGCAAGACGGCCACCGAATTGTCGTTGTGGAAATGCCCGCCGAAGCCCTTCTGATACCCGAGCCCGGCAATGCGAACGACCATCGGGTTCGTGAACTGCCCTTGGGAGAAGAAGGGCAATGTGGCCGCCTCGCCCCGCAGCTGATCCTCGGCGTTGTGCAGATAGGCCAGGAACTGGATCTCGGGGATCGGGACGAACCCGTTCTGGCCAAGCCCGATGGCCAGGCCCAGGATGGATTGCTCATCCAACAGCGTGTCGATCACCCGGTCGGCCCCGAAGCGCGCGATGAGCTTTTGCGTCACGCCATAGACCCCGCCCTTGCGCCCGACGTCTTCGCCCATGAGCACGATCTCCGGGTGCTCCAGCATCAGGTCCGTGAGCGCCCAGTTGATCAAACGGCTCATCGGTTGCGGCTCGGCTTGCGCTTTCAGATCGCCACCGAAGGCCGTTGCGCGTGCCTCGGCTGAGGGTCCGTTCGTCGGTGCACAGTCCCGCTTCGGTGGGATAAGGCTCTCCATCACCTGCGCGGCGGTCTGAAGACGTGGGCGCTTTACCGCTTCCGCCGCGATGTGGCGCACGCGGGTGCGGGTTTCATCGTAGATCGCGAGCGCCGCGTCCGGGTCCAAGGCGCCAGCCTCATAAAGCAGCCGCACAGAGTGCAAGAGCGGATCGTTCGCCTCGTCCCGTTCCACCTGCGCTTTGGGCAGATAGGTCGTTGGCACATCTGCCCCGGCATGGCCGTAAAGCCGGACGGTCCTCAGATGCAGAAACGCCGGTTTCCGGCGCGTCCGCACAAAGGCTGCCGCGTCCGCCGCGAGCTTGTGCGCCTGGTAAAGGTCGAGACCGTCAGCCTGAAAATAGGTAAGGCCGGGGCGGTTGCTGAACCCGGCGTGGATCCAGCCCTTCGGGGTCTCCACGCTGATCCCGATCCCATTGTCTTCGCACACAAAAAGCAGCGGCAACGGCAAGGATTGGTAACTGGTCCAGGCCGCTGTGTTGAACGCGCCTTGCGCGGTGGAGTGGTTGGCCGAGGCGTCGCCGAAGGAACACATCACCAGCGCATCCTCGGGGTATTGGCGATGCTCCGGCGGATGCCGCCTGGCTAGACCAATGGAATAGGCCGCGCCCACGGCTTTCGGCAGGTGGCTGGCAATTGTGGAGGTCTGTGGCGGGATGTTCAACGCCTTGGAGCCCAGCACCTTGTGGCGTCCGCCCGAGATGGGATCTTCTGTCGAGCATGCGAAGCTGAGCGCCATATCCCAGGCGGGTGACTGCCCGGGCACCTGCGCGGCACGCGCGATTTGAAAGGCCCCGTCGCGGTAGTGCAGAAACGCCGGATCGCTCGGCCGCAGCGCATGAGCAACAGCGGCCATGCCTTCGTGGCCCGAGGATCCGATGGTGTAAAACCCCTGCCCTGCTTTCTGCATCGCGCGGCTTTCAAGGTCGAGCGCGCGGCAGAGGACTTGCGTGCGGAACAGGCTGACCGCGTCCACGTGGCTCAAGGGGCCAATGGGTGCGTTGCCTTCGGGGAAGTCACGACGCGTCACACGGTCGCGAAAAATGGATTCGACGATCTCCGCACGGTCCATGGGCGTCAGCCTGCACAGAGCGTCAGAACACGCGCCGACGCCCAGTGAGCCGGACACCAGATCACAAATGGCTGAAACATCCGCTGGCTTAAGCCTCCGTTAACGTGGCGCACGGTATAAAGGAATTGGGAGGGGGCCAAGCCATCTCGCAGATCGGCGGTCAGCGTTGCGCGTTCGGGGTCAGAAAAACGCCTGCAATCCGGTCTGTGCCCGCCCGAGAATAAGCGCATGCACATCATGCGTCCCCTCATAGGTGTTCACCGTCTCCAGGTTCTGCGCATGCCGCATCACGTGGAATTCCTGTGCGATGCCGTTGCCGCCATGCATGTCGCGTGCCTGCCGGGCGACATCGAGCGCTTTGCCGCAATTGTTCCGCTTGATAAGCGAGATCATCTCGGGCGCAGCCCGCCCTTCGTCCATCAGCCGCCCGACGCGCAGCGCCGCTTGCAGGCCGAGTGCGATTTCGGTTTGCATATCCGCCAGTTTCTTCTGGAAAAGCTGGGTCTGCGCCAGCGGTTTGCCGAATTGCTTGCGGTCCATCCCATAGCTCAACGCGCGCTGCCAACAATCCTCCGCCGCCCCCATCGTGCCCCAGCCGATGCCGTAGCGGGCGCGGTTCAGGCAGCCGAACGGCCCTTTCAGGCCGGAGACGCCAGGCAAAAGCGCGTCTTCGCCCACCTCGACATTCTCCAGCACGATTTCACCGGTGACCGAGGCGCGGAGCGACAGCTTGCCGTCGATCTTCGGCGCCGAGAGGCCCGGCGTGCCTTTCTCCAGCACGAAGCCACGGATCTTGCCGTCATGCGCCTCCGATTTCGCCCAGACCACGAACACATCCGCAATCGGACTGTTCGAGATCCACATCTTCGATCCGTTCAGCACATAGCCGCCTTCGCTTTTCACGGCGCGGGTTTTCATGCCAGCCGGGTCCGATCCCGCATCGGGTTCCGTCAGGCCGAAACATCCGATCAACTCCCCTTTTGCCAGCCCCGGCAGGTACTTGGCTTTTTGATCTTCAGAGCCATAGGCATGGATCGGATACATCACCAGCGAGGATTGCACGCTCATCATCGAGCGATAGCCGCTGTCCACACGCTCCACCTCGCGCGCGACAAGGCCATAGGTCACATAGCCTGCGCCCAGACCGCCGTATTCCTCGGGGATGGTGGTGCCGAGCAAGCCCGCTTCGCCCATCTCCGCGAAGACCTCAGGCGCGATGGTCTCATTGGCATAGGCCTCCGTCACGCGGGGCAACAGTTTGGATTGCGCAAAGCTCCGCGCGGCGTCCGAGATCAGGCGCTCGTCTTCCTCCAACTGGTCAACGAGGCGGAACGGGTCTTCCCAATCGAACGGACCGAGCGACGGCCCATAGCCTGTTTTGACGTCATCTTTCATTGCGCACACTCCCGAAGATCGGCTCTTGCCGCGCAGCTTATCGCAGCGCGTCGCAGGATGCGAGATAGGACGATCCCTGCTGCGCGTCCTGAAACAGATGGTCGCGGTTCGACTAAGTGAAAACCGCCAGCGCGGCCTCTGCCACGGCGATGTCCTGGTCCCCGCTGCCGGACCCGATGCCAATCCCGCCGACCAGTGTGTTGTCGATCAGGATCGGCAAACCACCCGGCAGGCGCGTGACCTCGCCTTCCGTGGCGGCGGCAATTGCAAGGCCCACAGCTTCGGGAATGTTGGTCGTCGCCACGCCGATGGAGGCCGCCGTGCGCGCCTTTGATCGCGCGCTTTTCAGGCTGAGATACTTCGCACCGGCCATGCGGAACTGCACCAAGGTCTCCCCACTGGCGTCCACGATCACGATGCATTGCGGCTGGCCCAGCGCGTTGGCCTTGGCCACCGCAGCGGTCACCATCTTCAGCACGGCCTCATCGGTGAGCCGCAGCGTCGGTTCAACAAGGCTCATACCGGGGAAACGCCGTTGACGTTCAGATAAACGGAGTAAAGCGAGGTGGTGCCGCAGATGAAGAGCCGGTTCAGCTTCGGCCCGCCGAAACAGACATTGGCGACCAGTTCGGGGATCAGAACCTTGCCAATCAATGTCCCGCTTGGGTCATAGCAATGCACGCCGTCGGCGGCAGAGCTCCAGATGCGGCCTGCGCGATCCAGCCGGAAGCCGTCAAACAGCCCGGCGGTGCAAGTGGCAAAGACCTCGCCCGGACCAAGCGTGTTGTCGGCGTTTACGTCATGCATGCGGATGTGCTTCGGCCCGTCCGGGTCATGGCTGGCGCCGGTGTCCGCAATGTAAAGCACCTGTTCATCCGGCGAAAACGCCAGCCCGTTCGGTTTGACGTAGTCCGACGTCACCTGCGTGATCTCGCCCGAGGTATCGACGCGATAAACGTGGCAGGCGCCAATCTCGCTGTCGGCCCGCGCGCCTTCGTAATCCATCATGATCCCGTAGCTTGGGTCGGTGAACCAAATTGAGCCGTCGGATTTCACCACCACATCATTCGGCGAATTCAACCGCTTTCCGTCGACGCTGTCGGCGATCACGGTGATCGATCCATCGAACTCGGTCCGCGTCACGCGGCGCGCCAAATGTTCGCACGTGACAAGCCGCCCTTGGCGGTCCACCGTATTGCCATTCGAGTTGTTCGACGGGTCGCGGAACACCGAAACGGAGCCATCGGTGTCGTCAAACCGCATCATTCGGTTGTTCGGAATATCCGACCAGACGAGATACCGACCGGCGGCAAACCAGACCGGACCTTCTGACCAGCGCGCCCCGGTCCAGAGGCGCTCCACCCGGGCATGGCCGATCAGGCATGCCTCGAAACTCGGGTCAATGACTTCGAACCCCGTCCCCTCGATCACTCCGAACATCTTTGTCTTCCTCTGTTTCCTGCCACCGGCGCACGCCCCAGCCAGGATGCGGCAGTTGGTTGCCCGGGTGCTTTGGGTCGGCGCCCCAGATGGCCTGATAGGTGTCGATGGCCATGCCACGGCGCTGGAACCGCACAAAGACCCCGATCAGGCCCGCCCACCATACCGCAAGTGTGCCCCACATCCAGACCGGCGCATTGGCTTTCCAAAGCCCGGTGACAATCACCACCACCGCAAGCCCAAGTGCCGCGTAGCCAAGTGATTTGTGAAGCGCTTCGAACATGTGGCGCCAGGGGGTCATGTCATAGTGATGCCCGCGCATGGCCCCGTCGGTGGGCCCGCCCTTCGACCCCCGAAAAATGCCAAGCAGCACTTGCATCAAAAGAAACGCAATCAGGACAAGCCCCAACCAGTTGTGCAGCGACATCGCGGCGAGGTTCAGGGGCAAAACCAGCGACACACCGATGGCTGTCAGCCCAAGTACGATGCTTTGTCCGATCCAATGCGACCGCCACCAGACGAGCGTATCAACCTCATGCGGCCAGTCCTGACCGGGCAGCACCTTGAAGAACCGCGCGATCAGTACGGCAAGCGGCGCCAGCACGCCCCACGCCAGCACCATCGACCGCGCGTGCCACGAGACGGCAAAGCCAACCTCATGCGCGCGCGAGGGGTCAATGGGGGCGAGGAGCCAGTCCATGATCGCCGATCACCCCTTCACTGCACCAGCGGTCATGCCGGTGATGATCTGGCGGCTGGCGAAGAGCGTGAAGATAATCGGCGGAATGGCGAGCAGCATGCCGGTGGCCATGATGACGCCCCACTCGACGTTGAACTCGCTCATATTGTTTACGATCAGGATCGGCACCGTCTTGGTGTCGCGGTCGCTGAGGGCCGAGGCGAGCAGGTACTCGTTCCAGGCGATGCGGAAGGTGAAGATTGCCGCCGCCGCGAGGCCGGGTTTGATCAGCGGCAGCACGACGAGGAAGAACACCTGGAACGGGCCAGCGCCATCGACGCGGGCCGCCTCTTCCAGTGAAGGTGGGACTTGCACGATGAAGCTTTGCAGGATCCAGATCACAAAGGGCAGGTTCATCGCAACATAGATCAGGATGATGCCGGTGTGGGTGCCTGCAAGGCAAACGTCACCCCTGCCCCCCACCATGTCGCGGATCGCGCCGCCGATCAGGCCGTCGCGGTCGAGGCAGAATTCGTTGTTCCAGAGACCAAAGACCGGGACGAGCAGAACGGCTGGCGGGACCATGCGGACCATCAGCGTGGTGAGGCTTACCGTGTCGCGGCCCATGAAGCGGAAGCGCACCAGCGCATAAGCCGCCATACAGCCGATCACCAGCGTCAGCGCGGTTGAGATCAGCGCGATGATGATCGAGTTGATGAAAGCGCCACCGAACTTGAGCGAACAAAAATCCAGGTGCTCGGGCTCGTACCAGAGGATATCGCAAAGCGCGGTTTCATAGTTCTGGATCGTGGGCAGGAACAAGAGCCCGCCGGTGCCGCTGATGATATCGACGTCAAGCTTGAAGCTGTTGACGAACATCAACAGAACCGGGCCGACGCTCATGAACACCAATAGCGCGATGACCGCATAGAAGGCGCCGTTTTGCTTGTCGTAGGATTGGTCCATCAGGTGTCCTCCTCAGCGGCGGCGCGGACTTTGTTGGCGCGGGCCTCCTGCCAGCGGGTGAAGGCGAACATGGCGAGTGTCAGGCCCAACAAGAGCAAAAGCAGGTAGTTCGACATGGCGGCGGCGACGCCCAGCTCGCGGAACTCGGTCGCGGTGCGCGAGATGCGGAGGGCGAGGATTTCGGTCGAAAGACCCGGGCCGCCTTCGGTCATCACGAGGATCACTTCCAGCACCTTGAAGGCGTCGATCAGGCGCAAGAGGCAGGTGACGATCAGCACCGGCATCATCAGCGGCAGTTTGATGTACCAGATTTGCTGCCACGCCGTGGCGCCATCGATGCGTGCCGCCTCAAGCGCAGAACGCGGCAGCGACTGCAAAGCCGCGAGCGACAGGATGAAGATGAACGGCGTCCACTGCCAAATGTCGGCGATGATGACGCTCATCAATGCGTGGTCGCCCAGCCAATCGACCTTGGGCAGGCCGAGGCTTTCCAGCGTGCGGTTAAACGTGCCGACGGTCGGGTGATACATGTACCGCCACATCAGGCCCACCACGACGGGCGCGATCATCATCGGCAGGATGAACATGGTGCGCAGCATCGACATGCCGCGAATGTTGCGGTCCAAGAGCAGCGCGAGACCCACGCCGATCACCATCTCGAAGGTGACGACGAAGAACGCGAATTTCAGCGTGACCCAAAGGCTTTCCCGGAAGTTCGGGTCACTCCAGAGGGTGATGTAATTCTTCAGCCCGACAAACTCGGCCTCGCCAATCGTCTGGGTCGGGTCCCAATCGCGGAAGCTGCCCCAGATCATGTAGCCCAGCGGATAGATCAGCGCGATGGCCATGATCACGGCAGCGGGCAGCATGAACATGTAAGGCGTCAGCCGGTTCATGCGCTCGGCCCGTTTGCGCTGCTTGGCGCGGATCATCGGGCTGGAGGAAAGGGCGGCGTCGGCCATCGGTCATGTCCTTGGCGGGTGTCGGGGGGTGAGGCTCCGGGTCAAGCCCGGAGCATCGTGGTTTTGACGGGAAGGTCAGGCTCTGTCCTGCCCCGGACATGATCCGGGGCCTCTGGCGTGACCTCCCCGCGGGAGGATTACTGCCAGGTGTAGTACCCAGCCTCTTCCATCACGGCGCGCGTGCGTTCCGCGACACCGTTCAGCGCTTCCTGAATGTCCAGGTCTTCGGTCAAAACCTTGGACATGGTCGTGCCGATGTCAGCGTTGATCTTGCCCCATGGCGGGATGATCGGGCGCCAGTCCGGATCAGCGTATTTCAGCGCTTCACCAAAGGTGGCCGAGAACGGGAATTTCTCGTTCAGGCCCGGGTCCTGATAGGTCGAGAAACGCGACGGGTTGCCGCCTTCCATGGCCACCATCAGGTCACCCTTTTTCGACGTCAGCCACTGCATCAGCAGGAAGGCTGCTTCCTTGTTCTCGGCGTTTTTCGGGATGCCGATGCCAAAGCCACCGGTTTGCGACCCGCGACGCACGCCTTCGGGGTGCAGCGCATAGCCGACCTTGCCTGCGACCTGGCTGCGCTCGGGGTCTTCAAAGCCCGGCATGAACGCAATCGAGTCGAGGAACATCGCCGCCTGACCGCTGGAGAACGCGTTGGCGGCTTCGGCCGGGCCAAAGCTCATCGCGCCTTCGGGACCACAATCAACGATCGTCTTCAACGCGTTGGCGGCTGCGACACCGGCTTCGTTGTTGATGATCGGTTCCCACTTGTCGTCGAACACACGACCGCCCAGCGGTGCGAGGTGCAACAGGAACGCGTGGCTAGCCTGGTGGCCCGACGCCGCGCGGGAGGCCATGCCGCCCATGCCCGGCTCAACTTCCGGGATCTTGCAGGCTGCCGATAGCAGATCGTCATAGGTCTTGGGCTCGGCGATGCCGTGCTTTTCAAAGATGTCCTTGCGATAGGCCAGCACGCTGGTCTCGGACCCGAACGGGATGCCGAAAAGCGAACCGGTCGGACCCGGCAGATAGCCTTTGAAGCCGCCCGCGACGCCGATGTTCTGGACATAACCGTCGATCAGATCGCCCGCGTCATAGGACGGGTCAGCCAATTTCGGGTTCATGAAATACTTGGCGAGGTTCTCGAGCTGATCGGCAAACACATAGTCGGCTTTGGAGAACACAACGTATGCGATCAGGTCATATTCGCCTTCGTCCTGCGCCAGTTCGAGCGTCTGGCGTTCGCGCATTTTGAGATAGGGCAACTGGTCAACTTCGACCTCGATGCCGGTTTCTTTCGTGAACTCGGGCAGCACCTTCATGACCGCGTTGTAATGCGGGTGTGCAGGGAAGTTCACGATCACCGTCGTGCCCGCATATTCGTCATAGGGGCCACCATGCCCCCCGGCGAGCGCCGTGCTCGCCATCAGCGCGGTGGCCGTCAGGCCCAGCGCCGTATTTCTTAGAGATTTCAACATATTCTTCCTCCCATGGAATGTTGTTAAAGTGCGTTTTCCGTCTCGCGATCGAACAGGTGGACCCCGTTCGGATTGACCGCGAACTTCAGGGTTTGACCGAGGCCAACGGGCGTTTCAGAGGCCAGTTCGACCATCACCGTTTCAGAGCCACATTTGCAAAGCAGGACCGATTGCGCGCCGACATACTCTGAGACCGTCACGTCGAGTGACAGCACCTTGTGCGCAGGTGCGTCCGGGTCAGAGCGGAGGTCAGACGGGCGGATGCCCAGCGTCACCAGCTTATGGTTGTGGGCGCGCGCTTTCTCCGCCGCCTCGCCTTCGATCTGAAGGGCGAAGCCTTCGCCGAGGATGTACATCTCCCCGTCGCGTTCCTCGATCTCGCCATTGAGAAAGTTCATCGGCGGCGAGCCGAGGAAGCCGGCCACAAACTTGTTGACCGGGCGCTTGAAGAGTTCCTCCGGTGAGCCTTGCTGCTGGATATAGCCGCCATGCATGACGACGATCCGGTCGGCGAGTGTCATCGCCTCGATCTGGTCATGGGTGACATAGATCATGTTCTTCTCGACCCGCTGAGACATCATCGCCAGTTCAGCGCGCATCTGGCCGCGCAGCTTGGCGTCGAGGTTCGAGAGCGGTTCGTCGAAAAGGAAAATGCCGCTGTCCTTGGCCAGCGCGCGGGCCATGGCGACGCGTTGGCGTTGACCGCCCGACAAAGCGCCGGGCTTGCGGTGCAGGAAGTCGGTGAGGCCGACCATATCGGCGACCTCTTTCACCTTTTTATCGATTTCCGCTTTGGGCCGCTTGGCCAAACGCAGCGCAAATGAGATGTTCTGCGCGACGTTCATGTGCGGATAAAGCGCGTAGTCCTGGAAGACCATCGCGAGGTCGCGTTCCTTGGGTTCCAGATGGCTGACCGGCTCGCCGCCCACCCATATCTCACCGTCCGAGACGCTTTCCAAACCGGCGATCATGCGGAGCGTCGTGGACTTGCCACAGCCCGAGGGACCGACGAGCACAGTGAACTCGTTATCCCCCATTTCCAGTTCGATCCCGTGCAGCACTTCGACCTCACCGTAGCACTTCACCAGGTTGTCCAAATGGATCGCTGGCATGATTCCTCCCTCGTGTTACCGGTCACAGTAAGCAATGTGACCGGTAACACAAGAGGTTTTTCACACGATTTTACGAGAACTTAAGAAATTTCTCAGCGCGTGGAGCCGCGAAACTCCAGTTCAACCGCCACCGGTTGGTGGCGTGGCCGGTCATCGCCGCCCTCGCCCAGCAACTCGGCCAGCAAGCGCCCGGTTGCGGACCCGATGCTGCGCGGGTCGACCTTGACCGTCGTGATCGCGGGGGTCGAGAACCGCGCGACCTCAAAATTGCCGAACCCGGCAATCCCCATATCCTCTGGCACCTGCTGCCCGGCGGCTTTCAAAGCCGAAAGCGCGCCATAGGCCGGGGCATCGGAGACGCAGAATATGCAGTCTGTATCCGGGAAGGCGGCCAACAGGTCCGGGGTGGCGCGCGCGCCGTCCTCAATCGAAAGCGGCGGTTTCCCGATCTCCATCAACCGATGCGCCGAAAGCCCGGCCTGCACCATGGCATCGCGCCACCCTGCCCGTCGCGCGGCGCCGCGGGTCCAGGCGTCATCCGCCTCCCCCAGGAAGGCAATGTTGCGATAGCCGCGCTCGATCAGGGCGCGCGTCATTTCCGCCGCTGCGTCACGGTTCGAAAATCCGATTGTGTGCTGCACCGGATCCTCGGGACGCTCCCAAAGCTCGATCACGGGAATATGCGCATCGCTCAGAAGTGCAATCGTGCGGTCGGAATGCCCGTCATAGGACAGCACCACCGCTTCCGGGCGGCGGCGGAGCATGGTCTCAACCAACTGTTCTTCGCGCTCTTTGGAATAGTCCGTGTGCCCCAGAAGGATCTGTTGCCCGATCTCTTCCAGTTCTTCCGTCAGCGCCTGCACGGTTTCCGCGAAATGCAGGTTGTTCAGCGACGGGACCAGCACCGCGACAAAACCCGAGCGCTTGGTGGTCAGGCTGCCCGCCATCTGGTCGGGCACATAGTTCATGTCGCGCACCACCTTCAGGATCCGCTCACGCGTTTCATTGGAGACCGGGCTGTCTTTCTTCAATGCGCGCGAAACGGTCATCCGCGACACGCCCGCCGCCCGCGCCACATCGCGCATCGTTACAGGGGATTTGGTGAGTTCGGTCACGGGGTGCAGTCAGCCTGATGTTATCGGTCACATCATGGCCGATGGGGCGGGCGCGTTCAAGCTAGCTTGTGCCGCCCTGGATCAGCCGGGTCTCCACAGCGATTTGCCCCGGCACGTCTTCTGCGGCGAAAAGCGCATCGAGAAGGCGCGCGACCTCTTGCCCGATCCGCCGCGCGCCGACATCGACGGTCGTGATGCGCGGCTCGGAGACCTGCGCGACCTCGAAGTTGCCGAAGCCCGTGATCGCGATGTCGTCGGGAACACGCACGCCCAGACGGCGGCAGGCGCTGAGCGCACCGAACGCCACCGGGTCTGACACGCAGACCAGCGCGTCAAACGCCCGGATCGCATCGCCCATGGCTTCGACCGTGGCCAGACCGTGCCGCATGGAGACCGGCGCAGGCCCGGCATCGATCATCGCCATCTCGGGCACCCCCAGCCGCGCCGCTTCCGCGACCGCACCCGCGCGCC
>JBCBBB010000056.1:0-18378 GCA_038532095.1 Pseudomonadota bacterium | reverse complement strand
GCCGTGCAGCGTGTGCCCACGCGCGACCGGGCCGCGGTTTCAGAGATGCTCACGATGACAGATCATATCGACGTCATCGTCCCGCGCGGCGGCAAGGGGCTTGTCGGCCTTGTCCAGCGCGAGGCACGCGTGCCGGTCTTCGCCCATCTGGAGGGCATCGTGCATATCTATCTTGATGCCGCGGCTGATCCGGAGAAGGCGCTGAAGGTTGTCCTGAACGCCAAGACCCGGCGCACAGGGATTTGCGGGGCGGCGGAATGCCTGCTTATCCATCGCGATCTTGTCGACACTGTCGGCCAGGCGGTTGTCCGCGCCTTGATGGACAAGGGCGTGGAGGTGCGCGGTGATGCGGGACTGCTGAAAATCGAAGGTGTGGTGCCTGCCGGGGAAGAGGATTGGGGCCGCGAGTATCTAGACATGATCATCGCGGCGCGCGTTGTCGATGACATTGACGGGGCCATTCAGCATATCCGGACCTATGGCTCGAACCATACGGACTGTATTGTCACAGAAGATGACGCGGCGGCCGCGCGGTTCTTCGAACGCCTGGATAGCGCGATCCTGATGCGCAACGCCTCAACCCAGTTTGCCGATGGTGGCGAATTCGGTATGGGCGCGGAGATCGGGATTGCCACGGGCAAGATGCATGCACGCGGCCCCGTGGGCGCGGCCCAGCTGACAAGCTTCAAGTATCTGGTGACCGGCGACGGAACCGTCAGAAGTTGACGGAAATCGAGTTGCCGTTCACTGCGGTTTTTACTTGGCGCCCGGCGCTTTCAGCCGTCGGCGCAACCAGGGCGAAATGCACGTTCGACGGGCTGACCGAACCGGTTTTTGCGGGCGCGCGGAACAGCGACCAGAGCGGTTCGTCAATTTTCATGCGGTCGCCGGAGCCAAAGATGCTCCATGTGTTGCCTGTTCGGGTCACGGCCACTTTGCCGCCCCAAGGCAGGGCGCTTTCAAAGCACTGCAACACGAGAAAGGCGAGTTTGGCTTCAATCCGCAGCGTGTCTTCGGGAATGCGCCAGTCCACCGAGATACGGTTGCCGCGATACATGTCGTCAAGCACGCGCCGGGTTTCGCTTCTCGAGATCATGGCGTCTGGGTTCGCTGCTCCAAATGCGACCCGAAAGAAGCGGATGCGGGCATTGGCGTTTTCGACCGATTCCGCGATAAGCGAGATTTCCGGCGCCGAAGACATGCCCGACATCGATAGAAGCTCAACGCCATTCCCGATTGCCCCCAAAGGAGAAATCAGGTCGTGGCAAATCCGCGACCCGATCAGGTCGTTCAGTTCCGCACTGTTACTTGTCATGTCCCGTCCTTTACCAAACACGTTCCCCAAGATCGGAGCTGCACAATGACCCCGCTCTCATCCCTTTTCACACCCGGAGTTCTGGTCACGCACCCCTCCCATCCCGAGTGGGGCGTAGGCCAGGTTCAAAGTAACGTGGGCGGGCGGATCACCGTGAACTTTCCGGAAGAGGGAAAGGTGGTGATCGATTCCAACCGCGTCGAGCTGACTCCGGTCTTCGACAGTTAATCCTTCACATCACCGTGCCTATCACAACTGTAGGGTGCACACAATCTTTCGATACCCGCTAAACTAAACTGTGTTGCACTCTTCTCGCCAGGGCGGGAAAAGCCATAGGTGGGGTTCCCGACACGAGGCGGAGATGACTCTCGAAGACAGATACCTAAGCGTGCGGATGGCACGGTCGGACGCTGACCTTCGTGCTGCTGAGCGCTTGCGCTATGAAGTCTTCGTTGAGGAGCTTGGAGGCGACGGACCGCTGGTTGATCACACGGGCCGCTTTGAGCGCGACGCGTTCGACCCTTTCTATGACCATCTTGTGCTGGTCGATGCGCGCAAGTCCGAGGCGGACCTGAACCATGTGGTCGGTGTCTATCGACTGATGACACGTGCGCAGGCCATTGAAAGCGGGGCCTTTTACTCAGAAGGGGAGTACGACCTTTCCCTGCTCAAGGCGTCGGGGCGTTCCTTGCTGGAGCTTGGGCGGTCCTGTGTCGCTGCGGAACACCGCGGCGGTGTGGCGCTGCATCTGCTCTGGTCAGGTCTGGCCGACTATGTGCGTGCGAAAGGCATCGAAATCCTGTTCGGAGTTGCCAGTCTGCACGGAACGGATGTTGAGGCGTTGGCGCTCCCGTTGTCGCATCTTCACCACGCTTTCCTGGCGCCCCCGGAGTTGCGTGTGCGGGCGTTGGAGCGTGCATACCAGCCGATGGACCTGATCCCCGTCGAGCACATTGACCGGGTGGCCGCCATGCGGGCGGTTCCGCAGCTGATCAAATCCTATCTTCGGCTCGGCGGGTTTGTCGGGGATGGGGCCTTCGTGGACCATGCCTTCAACACTGTTGATGTCTGCCTTGTTATGGATACAGCCCGCCTCAACACCGTGGCGGCCGCCCGTTTCACGTCCGGTGGGATGGTATGACCCCGACCTGGCGATCTGAGGACAGCCCGACCTACCCACCGATCCGTATTCTGGACTGGGGACGTGTTGCGCTGCGAGGCATCGCTTTGCTTGGGGTCCTTGTTCTCGGTGTGCTGCTCACGGCACTTTTGCGCCTGATAGAGCGCCCGGTTTACGGCACTGGTCGCCCATGGACGGGCTGGATCACAGTCTTGGTGTGCCGATTGGCCCTGTGGATCATGCGCTTGCGCGTCATACACACCGGCGCACCGATGGAGCGCGATGGGGCTTTCGTCGCCAACCACAGCTCATGGCTGGACATCTTCGTTTTGAATGCAGCCGCGCCTTTGTTCTTTGTGTCAAAAGCCGAGGTCGCCGGGTGGCCGGGGATCGGGTGGCTCGCGCGCATCACGGGCACAGTCTTTGTGCGCCGCAACCGGCAAGAGGCCGACAGACAACGCGCGTTGCTTGAAGGCCGGATCGCGGAAGGGCATCGTTTGTTGTTCTTTCCGGAAGGCACCTCAACCGATGGTCGTCGCGTACTTCCGTTCAAGCCGACACTCTTTGCGGCATTGTTTTCCGAAGCGTTGAGCGACATTCAGGTGCAACCGGTGAGCGTGGTCTACGCGGCGCCGGACGGGCGCGATCCGCGGTTTTACGGCTGGTGGGGCGACATGGAGTTCGGGCCGCATCTGCTGCATGTGCTGGCAGCGCGGCGCCAGGGTAAGGTTGAGGTGGTGTGGCACCCGCCCTTGCAGGTTGCGGACTTCATCGACAGAAAAACGCTCGCTAAAGCGGCAGAACAGGTCGTGCGACAGGGGCATCCTTTGGGTCAGGACAGGTCAGTCGAGGCTGGCCAGTAAACGCCCCAAAGCACCCACAGGATCGTCTTCGCGCCAGACCTCTTCCCCGACGGCGATAAAATCCGTGACCGGTGCGAGATCGTCGACCAGGCCCGCATCGAACTGCCCTTCGGCCACAACGGGGACTTCGATCATCTCCGACCACCAGGCGAACAAGTCCCGCTCAGCGCGGCTGCCATCACCGAGCGCGCTGTCGCCGACCGGGCCGAAAGCGACGTAATCGGCGCCCGCCTCTCCAGCGGTCATGCCGTCATGTCGTGAGGTCCCGCAATAGGCGCCAACGATGGCGTCCGCACCCAGCGCCTTGCGTGCTGCACGTACGCCGCGTGCACCATCCAGAAGGTGGACGCCATCCAGCCCCAGACGTTCCGCAAGCGCCACATGGCTGTCGATCACAACGGCCACATCACGGGCATGCGCCACGACCCGCACAGCGTCGGCAGCCCGCGAAAGCCGATCTTCATCCTGACTGGCCAGCGCGAGCCGCAGGCAGGCAATGTCATGCGCATCCAGCATGCCGGCAAGGCGCCCCGGGAAGGAGGACAGTTCGAAATCCGGCGGGGTCAGCAAATAGACCTGCGGGCGGTCAGCAGGGTCCATACGGGCATCCTTTCAGTCATTGTGGCTGCTATACCCTTTGCGGTCACCGCGGAAAAGCCAATTGATCCTCTAGGGTTAGAGGGCTGCTGGCCTGAGGTTTTGAAAGCGCATGCACGCGGCTTGCAAAGTTCTGCCTCATTTTCGACACATTAATATTGGTTGATAAATTTGTGTGAGTACAGAGTGTGAGTTGTGTGTGATGCAAACGACCCGGCAAGAGATCCTTCGGACTGCGCGCGATGAGCGTACGTCAAACAGCCGTTCCCTGACAGAACAAGCCTTGAAATCGCTACGTGAGTATCGGCGCACCCGTTTCGCGGAACGACGCTTGATTGCGCAGAAAAAGGCCGCCTGAAGGCGACCGCTACGGGCGCGAATAGGTCAGCGTTGCTCGCGCAACGAGTGCCGCTGCGCCCGGGTTTCGGATCGCAACATCGCCCACAACAAGGCGCCGACCGAGCTTGAGCAATGTCACCTCGGCGATCAGCTCCTGACTGGCCGCCGGTTTCCGCATGAAATCGATGGAGGCGCTGGTGGTCACGGCGAGCGCTTCTTCCCCAACATGTGCGATGATTGCCAAATAGAGCGCGCAATCTGCCATGCTGAACATCGTCGGACCCGAGATTGTACCGCCCGGGCGCAGGTGTTGCGGGTTCGGGACAAGCTTGAGGGTCAGGCGGCCCGGACCGATCTCGACAACCTCATATTCATCGGCCACTTGCGGAAATTCGCGGGCAAGGAACGCGTGCAAAGCCGGAATGTCGAGGATGGGCTGATTTTTGTCTGTCATGCCGCTATCCTTGCCGCGAGCGAAGGAGCGCTGCAATGCCAGATCCACTTTCGACGATTGCCGAACCAAGACGGGCGGAGGCCCAACAGCTTGACGCAGTTTTTCGCGATGTGACCGGGTGGTCTCCGCGTCTATGGGGCAAGATGATCGGGTATGGGCTTTACCGCTACACGCGTAAGGGCAGCCCGAAAGAGTATGAGTTTCTCGCGACCGGGTTCAACATGCGTGCGCGCGACATTTCCCTGCATATTCTGCCCGGTTACTCTGATTACCCCGAGATTGCGGCGCGGCTTGGCCCACATAAGCGCGGTAAGAGTTGCTGGTATGTGAAAGACCTGGCGCAGATTGATGAGGCAGCTTTGCGTGATCTGATTGAGACAGGGCTTCGCGACCTTGCGGCAACCTATGAGGTCGAAGCCACCTGAGGACGGCATCCGACGGTGAGGAACAAGCGGGGATGTCGACCCGATTTTTTGTCGACGGCGTGAGAAATCAGCGAGAAAGTTCAAGCCGCGCGCGGCAATCTTAATCCGCCCTTAACTTGAAGCCCACCATATTAGGGGTGGGAGGACGGTGGCACGCCTTGTTAACAAATTGATTCGGCTGTCAGATCCGGTAAATCGCTTCGAATTTCGCATCAAGATAATCCAAAAGCGGTGCAACGCTTGGGGCCGCTCCTGTGGCGCGCTTGATCAGGTCCTTTGGTTCATACAGACCGCCGTGCCGTTGCACATTCTCCCGCAACCACGCGGTGGCCGGACCTGTATCGCCAGCGGCGAGGGCATCGTCGAGGTCAGGCACATCCTTGCGGAGCGCCTGATGTAGACAGCCGGCATACACGTTGCCCAGAGTATAGGTCGGGAAGTAGCCGAACAGCGCTTCCGACCAATGCACATCCTGCAAGATGCCGTTCGAGGGCTGATCAACCTTCTGTCCAAAATCGTTCTCAAACCGGGTGTTCCAGGCGTCCGGCAAGTCCGGCACGTCGAGACGACCGGCAATCAGGTCGCGTTCGAGATCAAACCGAAGCGCGATATGGAGATTGTAATGAACCTCGTCAGCCTCGGTGCGAATGAACCCGGGCGCACAGCGATTGACTGTCGCATAGAAGCTCTCCGCGTCGGACACGCCGAAATCGTCGAACACCTCCCGCATTTGACCATAAAGCCAGCCCGTGAAAGCGCGGCTTCGCCCAAGCTGGTTCTCATAGATCCGGCTTTGGCTTTCATGCACACCCATCGATACGCCACGCCCCAGTGGCGTCAGCAGGTAGGATGGATCAATGGCCTGCTCATAGCTCGCATGTCCGACTTCGTGGATCGTCGAATAGAAGCAGTTGAACGGATCGTCCGCCGAGGTGCGCGTCGTGATGCGGACATCCAGGCCCGAGCCGGAAGAAAACGGGTGCACCGCCTTGTCGATCCGCCCATGCCGCATGTTATATCCGAAGCACCGCGCCAATTCGGCCGACAGCGCCAACTGGCCTTCTTCCGAGAACGTTCCCGTCAAGGCAGGCACGCGCCGCTCAGCGCTCATAACGCGTTCCCGCAAAGCCACAAGGCGTGGCCGTAGCGCGTCAAACAGGGCCGAGAGGTCGGCTTCGGTTGCGCCGGGCTCATAATCTTCGGCCAGGGCATCGTAAAGGTTGCCGCCGTCAGCAAGTGCCGATGCTTTCTCCCGCGCGAGGTTGAGAACTTCGGTCAGCTTCGGCGCAAAGAGCGCGAAGTCATTCGTGGCCCGCGCCTCGGCCCAAACCCGGTGGGCCAGCGATGTCGTGCGCGCCAGCGCGGCGGAGAGGTCGGCGGGCACACGCTGGGTGCGCTCATACTTGCGCCTGATCTTGTAAATCTGGCGCTCTGCGACGGCATCTTCCGGTTCCACCGTTTCAAGCCAATCCCCGATGCGCGGGTCTGTGCGACGTTGGTGCAGGACACCGTCCAGCGCGGCCATTTCCTCGGCCCGTTGTTCAGCAGCGCCTGCGGGCATCACCGTTTCCTGATCCCAGCCCAACCGGCCCATCACTTGCCCGAGCGCTTCCGTTTCGCGCTGGAAGGTCATCAAATCTCTGTAGGCGCTCATGCGGTCCCCCGTACGGATTGGGCTTGAGGATATTGCGCCAGGAAGCGGGCGCGCAGGATCAGTGTGAAGAGTAGAACGGCGCCGAACTGGTGCAGGATCGCCAGATGCCAAGGCGCGATGTAAAGGACGGTGGCCACACCCAGCACCATCTGTAGCAGCATCATCGCCATGACGGCATTGAACGCGCCCCGCGTTTGCGTGTTGGCCGAGCGCCGGGCGCGCAGCCAGACCACGATGCCGAACACGAACAGAAGATACCCGGCCGTTCGGTGCATGAACTGGACGAGGCCCGCATCCTCGAAGAAATTGCGCCAGACGGGGCTGAGCGACAATGGCTCTGGCGGCAGCCAGTAGCCGCCCATGAGCGGCCAGTCATTGAAACTGCGCCCGGCGTCGATGCCCGCCACAAGCGCGCCCAGCAAAATCTGCAAAAAGGCAAAGTGCATCAAGCCGGTGCCCATGGAGAACAGTTTGCCATCCCGCGACCGCCGCGCCTGAAGCAAATCCGCTTCGCGGCGGCCGAGCTTCATGATGTACCACGCCAGAAGTCCCAGAATCACGAAGGCCAGCCCCAGATGCGTGGCCAGCCGGTAAGAGGCGACGTCCAGCATCGTTCCGGTCAGTCCCGATGACACCATCCACCATCCGATGGCACCTTGAACGCCCCCCAGCACACCGGGCAGCAATAGCCGGCCCGTCCAACCCGTGGGGATCTTCCGGGCCACAAGGAAGAACAGGAAGCCAACAGCCCAGACCAAACCGATGAAGCGCCCAAGTTGGCGGTGCCCCCATTCCCACCAGTAGATCACCTTGAATTCCTCAAGGCTCATCCCTTTGTTTTGCAACTGGTATTCCGGGATGGCGCGATACTTGTCAAACTCGCTGGCCCAGTCTTCCGCCGTCAATGGCGGGAGCGCACCGGTCACGGGACGCCACTCCGTGATGGAAAGCCCGCTATCCGTCAGGCGGGTGAGCCCGCCGACAGCGATCATGATAACGACCAAAGCAAAGAGGGCCATCAACCAGACGCGAATGGCGCCGCGCGCACCACGGCCCGCGGCTTTGTCGATCACACCGGAGGTGGTCGCCGGACGGGTGGTCTGGCTGTCGCTGACCTCTTCGAAGATGCTTCGCTTTTCGCTCATAACCGGCTGTCCTTCCCTCGCGGTGGGGAACTTAGGGTCGCGACCGGGAAGGGTCTAGGGGGGCAGTGCGTGCAAAACCGCCGCATCTGGCGACAACTGTGCCTTTACCCCCGGCGTGTGTCGGTTTGGCGGGCGGGTGCAATGCGTATTTTTGAAAAGGTGAAGGGGAGGTTGGGGCGCGATGTCCCTGGGTGGTGCGTGCGTTAAGGTTAATGGATGCCTTGGTTAACGCGCCACGTCGTGCCGGGACAAAGGCTCAGTCACCCCGTTCTTTCCAGCGCACCATTTGCCGCAAGACACCGTGCAGCATTTGAACGTCGGCACGCGTCAGTGGCATGCGGCTCCAGAGATTGCGCAGAACGGTTTTCATGCCCTCGGCTTTTTCTGGCGGAAAGAAGAAGCCGGCGGTCTCCAATCGTTGCTCGTAGTGCTCGGCAAGTTTCTCGATTTCAATGCCGGTGGCCGTTTCCGTGCCAGCGAAAGCAGTTTCTTTTGGAAGGGCTTCGCTGGTTGCGCGCCTCCATTCATAGGCGGTGAGCAAGACGCATTGCGCGAGGTTCAAGGACGGAAAATCAGGGTTCACCGGGACCGAGATGATGGCATTCGCCTTTGCGATATCCTCGTTCTCCAACCCGGCGCGTTCCGGGCCGAAGAGAACGGCGACGCGTTGACCTGCGGCTATGCGGTCACGTGCCTCAGCCATTGCGGCTTCCGGAGTGTAGACATCCTTGGTCAGATCGCGGGAGCGTGCGGTGGTGGCGAAAACGAACTGCGCCTCGCCAAGCGCATCGGCTGTTGTTT
This sequence comes from Pseudomonadota bacterium, assembly GCA_038532095.1. Lineage (GTDB taxonomy): Bacteria > Pseudomonadota > Alphaproteobacteria > Rhodobacterales > Rhodobacteraceae > JAJDOD01. The sequence continues at coordinate 9,665 of JBCBBB010000056.1, read as the reverse complement.
CACTGATCTGCGCTTCATCCAGCAGACGCCCCGCACCACTGGCCATGGCAACCGCTTTCGGGTTGGGCCAGCCATCACGCGGCGCCACCACCGACATGCGATCCAATCCGAAATTCCACATCGCGCGCGCAGCCGCGCCAATGTTTTCGCCCATTTGCGGGCGCACAAGCACAAATGTTGGCTGGGTCATGTGTTCAGGAAGACTTCAAGCGTCACAAGCTCGGTCAACGGCGCTTCGAGCAAACGCAGCGCGGCGAGTGAGATGCGGCTTGACCCACCGGCAATCGGGCGGAGATCGACCTGCACCGTGCGGCCTGTGGCAGGGTTGCGCACGCGGCCCGTTGTAGGCGCGCTTACGAGCGGTGTTTCCAGCCAGAACCCTGGTGTCCCGGCATCGCCAAGCGAGGCGACAGTTGTTCCCAGACTGTTTCCGCCAGTGTTCGGCGTGGACGCGGCTTCCTCGCGCTGGGCCTCAGTCGTTGTGTCGAAATCCTCCACCGTAATCGCGTCGTCATCCGGCAAAGCGAGCCCGTTCGGCTCATCAATGCTGGGCGCGGGGGCGGGGGTTGATCTGAAATCGGGGATTTCAGTACAGGCGGCCACGAAGAGCAGGGCAGGGAGCAGGATCATACGCATGCGGCAAGATTACCCGGTCCCGAAGACCGCCTCAACCGCAGATCGGACTTGCGGCAACGCCTCGCGCACACTAGCTTTTTCGCCATGCCCGCTGTTCCCTTGATAGACCCGTTTGCCCGGCCCATCAGTTATCTGCGCGTCTCTGTGACGGATCGTTGCGATTTCCGTTGCGTGTATTGCATGGCCGAGAACATGACCTTTCTGCCGAAGAAGGAGCTTCTGACGCTGGAAGAACTCGACCGCATGTGCTCGGCGTTCATCCGTATGGGCGTTGAAAAGCTGCGCATTACTGGCGGCGAGCCGCTTGTACGTCGCGATATCATGACCTTTTTCCGGTCGATGACGCGGCATTTGGACAGCGGTGCGCTGAAAGAACTGACGCTGACAACGAATGGCTCGCAATTGGCGCGGTTCGCCGACGATCTTTATGCGGCCGGTGTGCGGCGGATCAATGTCTCTCTCGATACGTTGGATGAGGACAAGTTTGCCCGGGTCACGCGCTGGGGGCGTCTGTCCCAGGTGTTGAAGGGCATTGATGCGGCTCAGAAGGCTGGGCTTCGGGTGAAGATCAACACGGTTGCTTTGAAGGGGTTCAATGAAGAGGAACTCTTTGATCTGACAAGCTGGTGCGCCAGCCGCGACATGGACCTGACCTTTATCGAGGTGATGCCGATGGGCGACCTTGGCGGAGAGGATCGTGTGGGCCAGTACTGGTCCCTGAAGGACCTGCGCGGCCAGTTGGCGGAGCGCTATACCCTCACGGAGCTTGAGCACCGCACCGGCGGTCCGGCCCGGTATGTCCAGTTGAATGAAACGGGACAGCAGATCGGGTTCATCACGCCGCTCACGCATAATTTCTGCGAAAGCTGCAACCGCGTGCGTCTGACCTGCACTGGCGAATTGTTCATGTGCCTCGGTCAGGAGGACAATGCCGATCTGCGCACGCCGCTTCGAGCGTCGGAGGCGGATGACCTGTTGGAACGGGCCATTCGGGATGCGATTGCGCGCAAGCCCAAGGGGCACGACTTCGACTATTCGCGCCAGCGCGCGGATGGCCAGGTGTCCCGGCATATGAGCCATACAGGCGGCTAAAACCCTTCTTTTGACATTCCCGTGCCACAGTCCTCTGACTTGGATGCCCACGGAACAGGGGGCGTGATCTAGGGAGATGCGCGATGCGCAAGCTTTTGATCCTGGCCCCGGTCCTGGCTTTGGCGGCCTGTGCCCAGGCCACTGACACCGTGAATTCCGACGCGACACCGGCGAAAGTTCAGGTCGAGACGGCGAAGTACTTTTCCACCAGCGCGCGGAACGTGCGGGTGGGGGCGTTCAAGCAGACATTGCTTGGTACTGAGTACAAAGCAAAGGTGCGCGGCCGCAGCTACGACTGCCATTACATCCGAAGCGCGGTGAGCTGCAAAAGCGTGTGAGGCGCGGCGGGCCGTTTTGGCGCGCCAAACTCACTCAATGTTGCGGTCGATGATGTGTGTTGGAACGCCGTCGAGCGTTTCGGTGTTTCGTTCAGCCCAATACGTCTTGATCCCCTCCGGGCCCTTGTCCTTGGCCCAGTTGGTCAGAACCTCGCGGTCTTTAGTGTATGCCATTTCCGGCACAGCGTAGCCGCAGCTTTTTTGAAAGAGATCGACTGTTACATCGAACAGCTGCCGTGCCGCCGGGTCGGGCGCGAAATGCGCGTCGAGCGTGCTCCAGTCGCTGTCGAGACGGTGGATCGCGCGGGCTGTCCCGTACGCGCGCAGGATCATCGGTGGGCCCGAGAAGGCGCACCACATCAAGGTCATGCGAGGGCTGTCGGCCAGATGCGTGGCCGTCTCATTGCCACTGCCGGTCAGGTTGCGCCAGAGGATGCGGTTCGGTCCAAGGATGCGCAGGCTGTCCATGCCTTTCGGCGACACATTGATGCGACCTTCGCGCGCGGCAGAGCCGACAAAGAAGATGGGCTGCTTTGCGATGAACTTTTCATGCGCAGGTTCCAAAGCGTCGTAGCGAGTGCCCATATGCGCTTCCTTCTGAAAGGGGGCCGATTTCTGAGACAGAAATCGGACCGGAAAACCTCGTTTTCCGGTTACTCCACGGTGACCGACTTCGCCAGGTTTCTGGGTTGGTCCACATCCGTTCCCTTGGCCACAGCGGTGTAATAGGCCAGCAATTGCGCGGGGATCGCATAGATGAGGGGCGCGACTAGATCGGGGGCCTCCGGCATCTCGATCACGCGCCAGGCGCCCTCTCTCGCAATCTCTGCCCCTTTCCGATCTGAAACCAGAACGATTTTCCCGCCGCGGGCCATGACTTCCTGCATGTTGGACACTGTCTTGTCGAAGAGCGCGTCTTGCGGGGCCATGACGATGACGGGCACAGACCGGTCGATCAAAGCGATGGGCCCGTGTTTGAGCTCTCCACTGGCGTATCCTTCCGCGTGGATATAGCTGATTTCCTTCAGTTTCAGCGCCCCCTCCATCGCGAGCGGGAACATCTGGCCGCGGCCAAGGAACAGGATGTCCTGTGCTTCCGCCAGCTTTTCTCCGGCGGTCTCAAGATGAGCGGACGTGCTCAACGCCTGACTCACAAGGCCGGGCACCGCGCGCAAGGCGGCGCAATGGTTTGAGAAGTCCGCGTCGCTGACCCGTCCGCGATCCCGCGCGGCGCGCAGGGCGACGATCATCAGCACCAGTAACTGGCAGGTGAACGCCTTGGTTGAGGCGACACCAATCTCGGCCCCGGCGTAGATCGGCAGAACAATATCGCTTTCGCGCGCAATTGAGCTTTCTGGCACATTGACCACGGAAAGGATCCGGCTGTCGGTCGCAACGTGACGCAAGGCCGCCAGCGTGTCTGCCGTTTCACCGGATTGGCTGACGAAGATGGACAACGTGTTGGGGCCAATCGGCGGGTTGCGATAGCGAAACTCGGACGCGATATCGACCTCAACCGGCACGCCTGCCAGCTGCTCGATCCAGTATTTCGCGGTCATGCAGGCATAATAGGCGGTGCCGCAGGCCACCATGACAACCCGGTCAACCTGCGCAAAATTCGGCATCGTTTCCGGCAGGATGAGCGTGTCATCATCGAGGTAATGCGACAGGGCATCGGCCAATACAGCGGGCTGCTCGGCGATCTCTTTCGCCATGAAGTGCTTGTGCCCACCTTTGCCAATCCGCGTGGTGTCGATGTTGATCGTCCGGATCTCGCGATTGGCGTTGCGTCCTTCCGCATCCCAAATCTCAGCACCAGCCCGGGTGAGCACGGCGCGGTCGCCTTCCTCCAGATACGTGATCCGATCTGTCAGCGGCGCAAGGGCGATGGCGTCGGAGCCGAGATACATCTCACCATTGCCCCAGCCGATGGCCAGCGGCGATCCTTTGCGGGCCGCGACGATCAGATCGCTTTCGCCGTCAAAGAGGAAGGCGACGGCAAAAGCACCCTCCAAGCGTGCAATCGTCTGTTCGGCGGCATCGCGCGGTGCCAGACCCTGATCCAGAAAGCTTTGGGCCAGGAGTGAAATCGTTTCGGTATCGGTCTCCGTCTCGGTGGAATAGCCTTTGGCGGTCAGGTCTTCGCGCAGGGTTTTGTAGTTTTCGATGATCCCGTTGTGCACCACGGCCACGGGGCCGGATTTATGCGGGTGCGCGTTTGTCACCGACGGCGCGCCGTGGGTGGCCCAGCGGGTGTGACCAACCCCCGAACGTCCGGCCAGCGGTTCGTGGACCAACAGGTCGGCAAGGTTCACGAGCTTGCCAACCGCGCGCCGGCGGTCAAGGGTGCCGTTGTTCACCGTGGCAATGCCCGCGCTGTCATATCCACGATATTCCAGTCGCTTCAGCGCTTCCACAAGGATGGGAGCCGCTTCGTGATCGCTCAGTATTCCAACGATTCCACACATGGTATCAGCCTTTCTGCGCGGCCTTCGCGGCGCGCAAGCGAGAAAAGAGTTTGCGGGCAAAACCCGGCTTGTTGACTTGCCGCGACCGGGCCACAGCCAAGTCGCCTGGCGGAACATCCATCGTAATGGTGCCGCCGGTCGCCGTCATCGCCGCGTCGCCAACGCTCACCGGAGCGACGAGCATTGTGTTCGAGCCGATGAAAACGTCGTCGCCAATGTCGGTCCGATGCTTGAAGACGCCATCGTAATTGCAGGTGACCGTCCCCGCCCCGATATTCGTGCGGGCGCCGACCGCCGCATCGCCGATGTAGCTTAGGTGATTGACCTTGGACCCATCGCCAATCTCGGCATTCTTGATCTCGACGAAGTTGCCGACGCGCGTGTCATTGGACAATTCCGTGCCCGGTCTCAGCCGCGCATAAGGCCCGACCGTGGCACGGGCGCCGACATGCGCGCCTTCGAGGTGTGAGAAGGCTCGAATTTGGGCATCGCTTTCGACAGTCACACCGGGACCGAAGACAACATAAGGTTCAACGATGGCGTCGCGCCCAATGACCGTGTCGGCGGAAAAGTGAACCGTCTCGGGGGCAACCAGCGTCACGCCGCTTTCCAGAGCAGCAGCGCGTGCCTTGCCTTGAAACACGGCCTCTGCGGCGGCGAGGTCGGCGCGCGTGTTGATGCCAAGCGTTTCCGCTTCGTCGCAGGTGGCCACCTTTGTGGTCAATCCTTCCCTGGCACCGAGCGCCGGGATGTCGGTCAGATAGTACTCACCCGCTGCATTCTCGTTGCCGACGGCATTGGCCAGACGCAAAAGCGTCTCAGTCCCCGCCAAGACAACACCGGAATTGCAAAGCGTGAGTGCGCGCTCCTCCTCCGACGCATCCTTGAATTCGACGATCTGAAGGAGTGTATCCCCCTCCGTCACCATGCGGCCATACCGACCGGGGTCGGCGGCCTCAAACCCGAGAAACACGATATCGGCTCCGCTCGCCCGCAAGTCTTGCATGCGCGTCAGGGTTTCCGGGCGAATGAAAGGAGTGTCACCGTAAAGAACAAGCGCGTCGCCGCCGGCCCCGTAGAGCGCGCTGGACGCCTGCGCAACGGCATGCGCCGTGCCGAGTTGCTCGGCCTGTTCAGCGATCAGAATGTCGGGATCAATCGATTGGGCCGCCGTTGCAACAGCCTGACCACCATGCCCGACAACGATCACGCGGCGCCCGTCCAGAGACGCGGCCGACATCAGCGCGTGCTGAAACAGCGGCGCATGACCGATTTCGTGTAGCACTTTTGGCGTGTCAGAATGCATCCGCGAGCCTTCACCGGCGGCCAAAAGGATCAAATGGGTCGGCATCTGCTCTGCCATCGTTGTTTTTTCTTGCCCCCTTTTACCCATCGCGCCACATGTCGCAAAGGTGGATTGGCATCAACTTCTGTTGCCAAGAGTAACAGGACGGGCGTGGAATTGCCGAAGAATGATGTAAAAACCGTTATTTTTGACCTTGATGGCACGCTGGCGGACACCAGCGCGGACCTGATCGCAGCAGCAAATGCCTGTTTCGCGGCAGACGGACATGGAGCGCTCTTGGATGAGATCACGGACGCGCAAACCGCCTTTCGCGGCGGGCGGGCCATGCTGCGGCTGGGGTATTCCCGGGTCGGCCTCTCGGATGAAAGCTTCGTTGATGCGCAATACCAGCCGTTTCTTGAGTATTATGCAGATAAAATCGACGAAAAAACAAAGCTGTATCCGGGCGTTTTGGATGCGCTTGGTGAGTTGGAGCAAGATGGTTACGCGTTGGGTGTGTGCACCAACAAGCCGTCGGGGTTGGCGGAAGACCTTCTGCGCAAGCTGGGCGTGCGCGACATGTTCGGCTCCATGATTGGGGCCGACACGCTTCCGGTCCGCAAGCCCGACCCCAAACCATACTTCGAGGCGGTCTCCCGCGCCGGGGGCGACCCGGCACAGTCAATTTTGATCGGCGACACGGAAACAGACGTGAAAACGGCTCAGGCTGCGGGGGTTCCCGTGGTGCTTGTGGGCTTCGGGCCGGAAGGCACTGGCATTGCCCGGCTGGTTCCCGACGCCCTCTTGATGGGCTATGACCAGCTTGGCAAAGTGGTGCGGGCATTGATCGGGTAAGTCATGCGATTTGAGGGGAATTTCACACAACAGGAGCCGATCCCGGCTGAGGGGATCGCCGCTGCCACGGCGGTCATGGAGCATGGGCGGCTGCACCGTTACAATACCGCCAATGGCGAGTTGGGGGAGACAGCGCTTCTCGAACAGGAGTTTGCCGCCTTTACCGGGGCCAGATACGCGCTTGCCGTGACCTCGGGCGGATATGCTCTGGCGACCGCGCTCCGCGCCGTGGGTGTGGTGCCCGGAACACCTGTTCTGACCAATGCCTTCACACTGGCGCCGGTTCCGGGGTCCATCGCCGCTGTTGGGGCCGTGCCGGTGTTCGTGGAAACCACCGAAGCCTTGCTGATAGATCTTGAGGACCTCGACGCCAAAGCGGCCGAGAGTGACGCTAAGGTTCTGATGCTCAGCCACATGCGCGGCCATCAGCCGGATATGGCGCGGCTTATGGGCCTCGCCGATAAGCATGGCCTGACGGTGATCGAGGATTGTGCACACACGATGGGTGGGCGCGCCGGAAATGTTGTCTCCGGCCGTCATGGAACGGTCGCGTGCTACTCCACGCAGACCTACAAACACATCAACTCGGGTGAGGGTGGCTTCCTGATCACCGACGATGAGGGGGTCGCGGCCCGCGCAACACTCTTGTCGGGGAGCTACATGCTCTACCCCCGCCACGGCGCGGGGCCGGAATTGGACGTGTTCGAGCCTTTGCGGGATACCACACCCAACGTGTCGGGCCGCATGGACAACCTGCGCGCTGCCATCCTGCGGCCGCAACTGCAGATTTTGCCGGATCGCGTGGCGCGCTGGGCGGCTTTGCATAAAGCAATGGAAGACGGCTTGAAACACGCACCAGCCATCCATCTGATCCGGCGCGACCCGGGTTTGGAGCGCGTCGGGTCCTCGTTCCAGTTTGTCATGCCTGAAAAGCGCGGCAGCTGGATCGTGGAGTTCGTAGCGCGCTGCACAGCGCGCGGTGTCGAGTTGAAATGGTTCGGGGCGGAGCGGGCCCAGGGTTTCACATCTTCCTACAAAAACTGGCGCTATGCAGACCGGGCCAACCTGCCACGGACCGACCGCGTGCTGGCCGGGTTGCTTGACATGCGGTTGCCTTTGACATTCTCAACGGACGATTGCGCGACGATTGCCACGATCTTGCGGGAAGAAGCCATCAGGCCCTGACAGCTGTGGTCGGAGCCGCAAGTTTTCGGTTTGTGCCCAACCTTTCAAAATGCGCGCCTTCGGCGCACACGATGTTATGCGTCTGCCTTCGGCAGCCGCGTTTTTTGCGTATTTTGGAAGAGATGAAGAGGCTTTTCTACCTGGCTCAAATACGGCGGGGAGTCTCTCGAAGAGAGACGGGGCGGAGCCCCAATGAAAATCATCGCGTGTGCCGAAAGGCGCGCAGTTTGGCAGCGTTTGGTTGAAAGCGCACTTCGGAACACGTGCCGCTAACCGTTGACGCCTATGATACGTCGCCCTAGAAAATGAACGAGTGTTCACTTGCTGGGAGGCTGACATGTTCACCGCATCCATGCGCTTTGATCTGGGCGAAGACGTCGAAGCGCTGCGCGAAATGGTGCATCGCTGGGCGCAGGACCGGGTGCGGCCGATGGCCTCCGACATTGATGCCAACAACACCTTCCCATCCGAGCTTTGGCAGGAGATGGGTGAACTTGGTCTACTTGGCATTACAGTGGACGAAGACTATGGCGGCGCGGCCATGGGGTATCTTGCCCATGCCGTTGCTGTGGAAGAAGTCGCACGGGCCAGCGCCTCCGTCAGCCTGTCCTATGGGGCACATTCCAACCTCTGCGTAAACCAGATCAAGTTGAACGGGACCGCGGAGCAGAAGGCGAAGTACTTGCCCAAACTGGTCTCTGGCGAACATGTTGGCGCGCTTGCGATGAGCGAGGCTGGCTCGGGTTCGGATGTGGTCTCGATGAAATTGAAGGCCGAGAAACGGAATGACCATTATCGGCTAAACGGTACCAAGTACTGGATCACCAACGGGCCGGACGCGGACACCCTTGTGGTCTATGCCAAAACCGATCCGGACGCAGGGTCAAAGGGCATCACAGCGTTCCTGATCGAGAAGGAGATGACCGGGTTCAGCACGTCGCCGCATTTCGACAAGCTGGGGATGCGCGGCTCGAACACGGCTGAGTTGATCTTCGAAGACGTCGAGGTGCCGTTTGAAAATGTCCTTGGCGAAGAAGGGCGTGGCGTAGCCGTCTTGATGTCCGGTCTCGATTACGAACGCGTTGTGCTTGCCGCCATCGGGCCGGGGATCATCGCGGCCTGCATGGATGAGATCATGCCCTATATGTCCGAACGTAAGCAGTTCGGCCAGCCCATCGGGTCGTTCCAGCTTATGCAGGGCAAGATCGCCGATATGTACACGGCGATGAACTCCGCACGGGCCTATGTGTACGAGGTGGCCAAGGCCTGTGACCGGGGCGATGTGACCCGTCAGGACGCTGCGGCCTGTTGCCTCTACGCCTCAGAGGTGGCGATGACGCAGGCCCATCAGGCGGTGCAGGCCATGGGGGGCACGGGCTTCATGAACGACCACCCGGTGTCGCGGCTCTTCCGCGATGCGAAACTGATGGAGATCGGCGCTGGAACCTCCGAGATCCGCCGCATGCTGATCGGACGGGAACTGGTGGGTGCGACAGGATAGTGCCGCGTAAGGTCTTGATCGTCACGACAATCTTGTGTCTGCTGGCAGGTGGGCTGGGCCTATGGCTTGGGTATGAAAGAGTTTCCTTAACCGAGAGCGACGTCATCGCGGCGGCCGCAGCCCGTTGGAGTTCGGACACCGGACAAAGCGACCTGTCGACCTGTGTCGCCTATGCTGGGACGGACGCGAATGTGTGGTTGGAGGTGACCTGCGGTATGGAAGAAACCAAGCGGCAATATGCATTTGATCGACGGGGCAACCTGATCACGCGCAGCGGGATGGGGCTGTAATGGTTCTGCGTCTCT